>JALOKP010000161.1 GCA_025456425.1 Acidobacteriota bacterium
ACGCCGGCGATCTGCGGCACCCCCGCGGCCGACAGCCGCGCGTTCATCTTGAAGATCCCGCCGGCGCCGGTCGGGCCGGGGAAGGTGTGGGCCTGCTCGGGCAGGAACAGCCCCGAGGAGTCGACGAGGTAGATCACCGGCAGGCGCAGCCGCAGCGCCATCTCCTGCGCCCGCTGGATCTTCTCCGGCGTGCGCGGCCACCACGACCCCGAGGCGACCGTGTTGTCGTTGGCGATGATCATCGTCCAGCGGCCTTCCACCCGGCCGAAGGCGGTGATCACGCCGGCCGCGGGGGCCGGGCGCTTCTCCGGACCGTACAGCTCGCCGTCGTTGACCAGCGTGCCGACCGGGCGGATCGGGGAGCCCGGGTCGACCAGCCGCTCGACCCGCTCCCAGCTCGTCAGCTTCCCCTTGCGGTGGCAGCGCTCGGCGTACTCCGGTCCCCAGCCCTCGCGCGCGGCGGCGCGGCGCTCGTCCAGCCGCGCCTCGAGCGGGGCCATCGCGGCGCGGTTCGCGGCGGCGTCGCGGTGCTGGGGGGAGCCGATCGGGTGGAGCGCGAGGCGGGCCATCGAGGCTCCTATTCGGCGGCGGCCGCGGCGAGCAGCGAGGTGTCGTAGACGCCGGAGACGAAGCGCGGGTCGTCGAGGATCGCGAGGTGAGCCGGGATCGTGGTCGGGACGCCCTGCACTTCGGTTGCGGCCAGCGCGCGGCGGAGCGTCTGGCGTGCCGCCTCGCGCGTCTCGCCGTGCGCGATCACCTTGGCGACCAGCGAGTCGTAGAACGGAGGCACGTGGTCGGGCGGCGCCAGGTGCGTGTCGACGCGGACGATGCCGGGACCGCGATCGAGCGGGACCACGAAGCGCTCGATCGGGCCGGGGTTGGGCTGGAACCCCTTGGCGGGGTCCTCGGCGTTGATCCGGGCCTCGATCGCGTGCCCGTGGAAGCGGATCTGGTCCTGAGTCAGCGCCAGCGGTTCGTTGGCCGCGATCCGCAGCTGGTGCTCGACGATGTCGATCCCGGTGATCATCTCGGTCACCGGGTGCTCGACCTGCAGCCGCGTGTTCATCTCCATGAAGTAGAGCGGGCCGGCGGGGTCCTTCAGGAACTCCAGCGTCCCCGCGCCGCGGTAGCCCAGCTCGACCATCGCGGCCGTGATCCGCGCGCCCAGCCCCTCGCGCGTGGCGGGATCGAGCGCCGGGCTCGGGGCCTCCTCGACCAGCTTCTGGTGCCGGCGCTGGACCGAGCACTCGCGCTCGCCCAGGTGGACCGCGCGCCCCCAGTCGCAGGCCAGCACCTGGAACTCGATGTGCCGGCCGTTCAGCACGTACTTCTCGAGGTAGAGGCCGGGGTCGCCAAAGGCGGCCTGGGCCTCGCGGGCGGCCTCGGCGAACGCGGCCGCGAGCTGCTGCGGGTCGCGCGCGACCCGCATCCCGCGGCCGCCGCCGCCGGCGGTCGCCTTGAGCAGCACCGGGTAGCCGATCCCGTCCGCCAGTTGCCGGGCCTCGTCGGCGTCGGCCAGGATCCCCTCCGAGCCGGGGATCGTCGGCAGTCCCAGCGCGGCCATCGTGCGCCGCGCGGTCGCCTTGTCGCCCATCAGCCGGATCGCGCGCGGCGGCGGCCCGACCCAGGCGATCCCGAGCTGCCGGACCCGCGCCGCGAAGAGCGCGTTCTCGGCCAGGAAGCCCCAGCCCGGGTGGAGCGCCTGGCAGTCCTCCTGGACCGCGACCTGCAGCACGGCGTCCTGGTCCAGGTACGACTTGCCGGGGTGGGCCGGGCCGATCGCGACGGCGCGGTCGAAGGCCGCGAGCCAGGGCGCGCCGGCGTCGGCCTCGGAGTGAATCGCGACGGTCTGGACGCCGAGGCGGCGCGCGGTCTTGGCGACGCGGACGGCGACTTCCCCGCGGTTGGCGACGAGCAGGCGGCGGAACATGGGCGGGATTATACGGAGCCCGCGCGCGATCCCGCGCCCCGCGTCACGGGCAGGCGCTGGCCGGCTGCCGGGGGGCCCCGTTGCTGGCGCGTCCGAGCGGCCCCTCGCCCCCCGCGCCGTCGTTGACGAACGGCGGATAGTTCCCGATCTGCAGCGAGCCGCCGTCGTAGACCGTGATCCCCGGCGGGGTCGCGTTCCACCGCCAGTCGCCGCCGGCGTCGCTGCCGCCCGCGGCCGCGCCGCGGCGGAGCGAGGCTGGGCGCGTCACTCGCCTCGGGCGAGTGCCCCGGCCTGGCCGGCCAGCAGCGCGAAGCCCGTCGCCTGCGCCTCCCGCTCGAGCGCGCGGGCCTGCTCGAGCGCTTCCGCCCGCGCCGCCGGCGTCCGCGCCCGTCTCAGCGCGAGCTCCGCGTGCACGAGCCGCGCTTCCAGCTGCTGCGGGACGAGCCCGTAACGCCGCGCCTCCGCGAGCGCGTCCTCGGCCCGCCGCTCCGCGGCGTCGGCCGCGCCGGTCGCCCCCTCGGCACGGGCCAGGGCCAGCGCGGCGGTGATCCGGGGATCCCGGCGCTGGCTCGTCGCGGCCAGTTCCGTCGCACGCCGCGCTGCGGCCAGCGCGTCGGCCGCCTTTCCTTGTGCCAGCAGCGCGCGCGACAGGAGCGCCGTCGCGTGCGACTCGTACTCGGCCTGCTGCTGGGCGGCGAGCGCACGCACCGACTGCCGAGCCAGCGACTCCGCCTCGACGGGCTGCCCCGCCTCGAGCGCGACGAGCCCGAGGAGCGAGCGGCTCAACTCGGCATTGACCTTCTCGCCCAGCTCCTCGCGCAGCGCCAGCGAGGCCCCCAGGTCGCGCCGCGCACTCTCGAGGTCGCCCCGCGCCAGCGCCAGCTCGCCGAGGCTCGTTTTCGAGAACGCGATGCCCCGCTTGTACCCGCGCTCGGTGTGGGACGCGAGCGCGTCCTCGAAGCGCTGCTGCGCCTCGTCGAGCCGCCCCTGCGCGACCAGGATCAGCCCGAGGTTGAAGGTCGAGCGCGCGACGCCGCCCTTGTCGCCGGCCTCCCGGAACAGCGCGATCGCCTCCTCGTGCAATCGCCGCGCCCCCTCGAGATCGCCCTGGTTGTCCAGGATGTTGGCGATGTTCCCGGCGGCGCCGGCCAGGCCCTGCGTGTTGCCGGTCTCGCGATAGATCGTCGCCGACTGCTCGTAGTGGCGGCGCGCCTCGTCGAGCCGGCCCTGTTCGTACAGCAGGTTGCCCAGGTCGTTCAGCAGGCTCGCCGTGTTGCGCTGGTCGCCGGTCTCGCGGAAGGAGGCGAGCGCCTCGTCGAAGCGGAGCTGCGCGGCGGCGAAGTCCCCCTGATCGGATGCCGCGCGGCCGAGCATCATCCGGGCGCGGGCCGCTCCGGACCGCTGGCCGAGCGCCTCCGAGGTGCGGAGCGCCTCCTCGAACAGCGGCACCGCACGCGCGGGCTCGCCCAGGCGCATCCAGGCCCAGCCCTCCTGGAGCCGGCAATCGGTCACGAGCAGCCGCGCGCCGATGGCCGCTGCCCGCTCGCCCGCGTCGGCCGCCGCCTGCTGGCCGCGCCGGTAGTCGCCGATGGTGCTCGACGAAGCCGCCTCGAGCAATCCGATCCGCGGGTCGTCGCTCGCGGCGGGGGACTGCGCACGGATCGCCTCGAGGGTGCGCAGTGCGTCCGCGCCGCGGCCGCCGTTGCCCTGGGCGCGTGCCAGCCGGAGCCCGTACTCGACGTTGTCGGGATAGAAGCCATAGAGGGCGCCGTAGGCGTCGATCGCCCGGCTCCAGTCGCGTGTCGCCTCGGCCTGGCGGCCCTCGATCAGCAGCCGCGCCTCGCGCGGCAGATCGCCTGCCAGCGCGGCCGCGCGCGCCGCCGCCTCCCGCGCCTTCCCGTCGTACCCCAGCGCGCCCCAGGCCTCCGCGAGCGCGGCGTGGCCCAGGGCGAACGACGGGTCGCGCGCCACCGTCTCGAGCAGGCGCTCCCGGGCGGCGAGTGCATCCCCGGCGCGCAGCCGTTCGAGCCCTTCGGCGTAGAGCCGCGCGACCGTCGGGTCGGCGGGGAGCGTGCTCCGCACGCGTGCGCTTTCCGCCGGCGCCACGCCGCCGATCCCCAGCCGCTCCCGCAGCGTCCCGCCGGCGCGTCCGACCAGCTCGAACAGCGCGGCCTCGCCACCCGTCTCCGCCACGGCGCTGACGATCTCGCCGCGCGCGGCCTCCTGCAGCCGCACGTCGAGCCGGATCTGCCGCGCGCTCCCCTCGCCGAGCGCCGCGTAGGAACCGACGACCACGTAGTCGACGCCGAGCTGGTCGCGCAGCCGCTGCAGCGTGTCGGCCGCGAGGCTGTCCGAGGGCACGAGGCCGAGCCCCTGCTCGGCGCGCGCGACGACCTCGCCCGGCACGGTCCGCACCCGCTCGCCGGCGGCCAGCTCGGTCGCGAGCATCTCGCCCAGCGCGGTCGAGAGCCACGCCGCATCCTCGCGTCCGGACGAGTTCCGAAACCCGAGTACGGCGATCACCGGGCGCCGGGCCGACACGGCGGCCGTCGCTGCAGCGGGCGGCGCCGGCCCCGTTTCGGTCGCGAGCGGCGCGCTGGCGGGGGTCTCGCTCCGGGCGCGCCAGAGCATCACTCCGGCCAGTCCCACGGCAGCGAACAGCGCGACCAGCCCGATCCCGATGCGCCGTCTCCCCGCCGCCCGCGCCGCTGTTCCGACGGTGGCTGGCGCGCGCCCCTCGAGCGCCGCGACCACCTCCTCCGCCGACGCGAAGCGCTCGCCCGGAGCGCGCGCGAGGCAGCGCAGGATCGTCCGCTCCCAGGCCGGCTCGATCGCCGGGTTGGCGGTGCTCGGCGGCGGGGGCGGCTCCGTGAGCCGCTTGACCGCGACCGACATCGGCGTCGCGCCGGAGAACGGCAGCGCCCCGGTGCGCATCTCGTAGAGCACCACTCCCAGCGCGTAGATGTCCGCCTCGCGGGTCAGCTCGAGGCCTTCGACCTGCTCCGGAGCCATGTAGGCCGGCGAACCGACCAGCCCGCCGCCCGACATCGTGATCGCCGGGTCGCTGCCCATCTCGACCTGACGCGCCAGGCCGAAGTCGGTGACCACGGCGCGCACGCCGTCACCCTCGGGAACGAGCAGGACGTTGCCGCTCTTGAAGTCGCGGTGAATGACCCCGGCGCGATGCGCGGCGTCGAGCCCCGCCGCGACCTGCCGCACGATCGGCAGCGCGGTTTGGGCGTCCATCGCCCCGCTGCGGCGCAGCCGCTCGGCGAGGCTTTCCCCCTCGAGCAGTTCCATCGTCAGGAACGAGACCGGGCCGCGCGGCCCCTCGGCGTTGCCCAGGTCGAACAGCCGGCACGCGTTGGGGTGCGTGACGCGTCGCGCGAGTTGGATCTCGCGCCGGAAGCGCTCCGCGGTCGACGCACTGCCGGCCAGCTCGGGGCGGATCGTCTTGAGCGCGACGCGCTCGTTCAGCTCGTGGTCGAAGGCCTCGTAGACCTCGCCCATCCCGCCGCGGGCGATCAGGCGCGTCACCGTGTAGCGCTCGCCGAGGTGGTCGCCGGCGGTGAGCAGCGGCGGGTCGACCGCAGGCCGCCCACCGCTGGAAAGCGGCGAGTCGGAGGTGGGCGAGGTCTCCTCGGGCCGTCCCCAGGTGGTCCGGGTCTCGGCGTCTTCCCGGGGATCGCGCGGGTTCTCGGGCTCTTCGCTCATGCGTCAGAGGCCCTCTCCCAGCCGATTGTACCGCGAGGGCCCGCGCCTACGGCCCTACGTTCCCGCACTTGTCCCGCGCGCGCACCTGGTAGAAGACCAGCGACGCGCCCGTGGCCCCGCCCGCGCCCGACGCTGCAGCCGAGGAGACCGGCCCCGCCGTCGTCGCCAGCGGCAGCGCGTCGGCGAAGTCCGGTCGCGTCGCCCACGACAGCTCGTAGCCGCCCAGCAGCTCCGTGTTGCCGGTGGCGTCGTCGTTCACCGGCGCCCAGTCGAACAGCAGGTCGGCGCCCGCGCGAGCGACGCTCAGCCCCGCGGCCTCGGCCGGCGGGCAGTCGTCCTGCGGGTTGGGTGGCGCCAGCAGCCGGTCGAGGAAGGTGTTGTCGCTGAAGTTCAGGCCATCCCAGGGATTGTTGGTCTGGCGCACCGCGACGAGCTTGAGCGAGCGGATCACGTAGAGCTTCTGCGAGCCCAGGCCGAAGGCCATCACCGCGTCGCAGGGCTTGCCCACCTCGGCGGGAAGCGGCAGCCACCAGGTCATGCCGTAGTCGGGCTTGATCGCCGAGCCGTGATACGCCTCGTCGAGCAGCTCCTGCGCGATCACCTGCTGCCCGGTGGGCGGCCAGTAGCCCCCCAGCCGGACCAGCTCGCCGTACTTGATCCACTGGCGCGGCACCCACTGCGAGCCCCACGGCAGGTGCGGCATCGCGTCGCTGCCGCGGGTCCAGCCCGCGTACTGGGCGCCGATCGGCGTGAGGATCCGGGCCTGCAGGTAGGCCAGCGGATCGACGTAGTTCGGCGCCAGCTTGCGGCGCATGAACTCGCCGAAGACCTGGTACGGCACCGAGCCGTACTCCCAGAACGTGCCGGGATCGTGGGTCGCCGGGATCGTCAGCGACTGCGCGTAGGTCGGCGTGCCGCCGCCGTCCATCTCGGCCTGGATCCCGCTGCGCAGCGACAGCAGCTGGCGCAGCGTGACCTGCGACTTGCGCGGGTCG
>JALOKP010000162.1 GCA_025456425.1 Acidobacteriota bacterium
GTCAGACTCTCCCGGGCCCGGAACCCGTCCGCGCCCGCTTGCACTGCTGCCTTCGTTTCAACTCTCGGTCTTGTCGCGGTTTAAGAACGGCGGAGGTTAACACCCGGGGTCCGCGGGGGCAACCCTCCAGGAGCCCGCTCCCCCCTCCGCGGGGAGGTCCGCCTCGCCCAGCACCGTGCGCGGGGACAGGTCCCCCCGCTCGTCCACCGCGCCGATCCCGGCCAGCCGGCCGGCCGGGTCGAGGGCCCGGACCGCCCCCAGGACCGCCCCGGGCGGGCCGGGGACCGGCCGTCCCTGGGAAAACCGCCGCAACCCCGCCGCATCCAGGAGCACCGCCGGGATCCGCAGCGGGATCCGTTCGAGGTCGATCAGCCGGCCGGCGAGCCCGGGGAAGCCCGCGCTCCAGTCCGGGCGCAGCGCCTGGCGCACCCGGAGCGGGCCGATCCCGGTCCGCCGCAGGGTCTCGAGATAGGCCCCGGTCCCGAGCAGCCGCCCCAGGTCGCGCGCGAGGCTGCGCAGGTAGGTCCCGCTCGAGACCTCCGCGGCAAGCAGCAGGCGGCCTCCCGGGACGCGGGACAGCCGAAGCCGGTGAACGGAGACCGGGACAGGAGAGAGAGGGGCCTCGTACCCCCGGCGGGCCAGCTCGTGGGCCCGCATCCCGCCGATCTTCTTGGCGGAAAAGGCCGGCGGCTGCTGCAGGTAACTCCCGCGCAGCCGCTTCTCGGCAGCCCGCACCGCGGCCGCGGGGGGTGTCGGGACGGAGGGGAACGACGTCCCCGCCATCCCTTCGAGATCCCCGGTCGGCGACTCCGCGCCCAACACCACGATCCCGACGTAGGCCTTGGGCCAGCCGTGGAGATACTGCAGCAGGCGGGTGGCCGGCCCGACGAGGCAGGGGAGCAGCCCGGTGGCGAACGGGTCGAGGGTCCCCGCGTGACCCACGCGGCGGAAGCCCAGCTCGCGCCGGACCCAGCGCACGACGTCGTGGCTCGTGCGTCCGGCGGGCTTGTCGAGCAGCAGCAGGCCGGAGAGGGGGGGGGCCGGCGGCCGCTTCATCCCAGGATGTCGCGCGCGATCTCGTTGACGCCGCCCGGCGCGGCCCGCTCCGCCTCCTCGACGATCCGGTCGAACAGCCGCTCGAGCGGGGGATCGGAGTCCGCGACCGAGGCGAAGGCGAGCTGGGCCCGCTGCAGGAGGTCCTGGTGGTCGACCTCGGCGGTGGCGACGTTGTGGCGGGCGCGCGTCCCCTCGAGCAGGGAACGCACGACCCGCCGCTTGTCCTTCAGCGACGCACAGCCTGGCAGGAAGAGCTCGATCACCAGCAGGCCGACCCGCATCCCTCGCCTCAGCTCCGGCTACGCCGACGCGCCCGGGTCGAGCGACTCGCGGCGCGTCATCTCGATCGTGAAGGCCTCGATCTCGTCGCCCGGCTTCAGGTCGTGGTAGCGCTCGAGGGCGACGCCGCACTCGAACCCGGCACGCACCTCGCGCGCGTCGTCCTTGAAGCGGCGTAGTGTCGCGACCTTCCCGGTGTGGACCACCACGTTGTCGCGCAACAGCCGCACCTGCGCGTCGCGCCGCACCACCCCCTCGGTGACGTAGCAACCGGCGACGGTCCCGATCTTCGCGATCCGGAAGACCTGGCGCACCTCGACCCGGCCGAGCGCGACCTCCTTCTCGACGGGCGAGAGCTGGGCCAGCATCGCCTTCTTGATCTCCTCGGTCACGTTGTAGATCACCGTGTGCAGCCGGATGTCGACCCCCTCCTCGCGCGCGAGGTCGGAGACGCCGCGATCGGGGCGGACGTTGAAGCCGACCACGATCGCGCGGCTGGCCGAGGCCAGCAGGATGTCGGTCTCGCTGATGGCTCCCGTGCCGGAGTGGATCACGCGCACCGTGACCTCGCTGGTCGAGAGGTCCTCGATCGACTTCCGCAGCACCTCGACCGAGCCCTGCACGTCCGCCTTGACGACGATCGCCAGCTCGCTGACCTCGCCCTCCTTGATCTGCTGGTGGAGCGTCTCGAGCGTCGGGAGCTTGGTGCGCCGGGCGGCTTCCTCCTCGCGGCGCTTGGTCTGGCGGTAGAGCGCGATCTGGCGCGCGCGCTGCTCGTCGGGGAAGACCTGCAGCGTGTCGCCGGCCAGCGGGACATCCTCGAGCCCCATCACCACCACCGGCGTCGACGGCCCGGCCTCGGTGATCCGCTTCTCGTGCTCGTCGACCAGCGCGCGTACGCGGCCGACCAGCGAGCCGACGACGAAGACGTCGCCGACGCGCAGGGTGCCATTCTGGACCAGCACGGTGGCGATCGGGCCGCGCGCCTTGTCCAGCTTGGCCTCGAGCACGGTTCCCGCCGCCGGGACCTCCGGGTTGGCGCCGAGCTCCTGCATGTCGGTCACGAGCACGATCATCTCGAGCAGGTTGTCGATGCCGGTCAGGGCCTTGGCCGAGACGTCGACCGCGACGACGTCGCCGCCGAAGTCCTCGACCAATACGCCGCGGTCCGCCAGCTGCTGCTTGACTCGGTCCGGACGGGCCCCGGCCTTGTCGACCTTGTTGACGGCGATGACGAGCGGCACCTCGGCCGCGCGGGCGTGGTTGATCGCCTCGATGGTCTGCGGCATCACGCCATCGTCCGCGGCCACGACGAGGACCACGATGTCGGTCACGCGGGCGCCACGGCTGCGCATCATCGTGAAGGCTTCGTGGCCCGGGGTGTCGAGGAAGACGATCTCCCGGTCCACGCTCTCGCGGCGATGCTTCACCTTGTAGGCGCCGATGTGCTGGGTGATGCCGCCCGCTTCGCGCTCGGCGACACGCGTCTTGCGGATCGCGTCGAGCAGACTGGTCTTGCCGTGGTCGACGTGGCCCATGAAGGTCACGACCGGGGCACGCGGAGCCTTCTTCTCGGCGGCCAGCGCGGTGGCCTCGGCCGACTGGCCGGACATCGCCTCGGCGATCGCCTCCTGCTCGACGCCGACGACCGTCACCGTGCCGCCGAAGTTCTCGACGACCCAGCGGGCCGTCTCCTCGTCGAGCGCGTGGTTGATCGTCGCCATCACGCCGCGCTGCAGGAACAGCCGCGTGATGATGTCCTTGGCCTTGCGGTTCATCCGCTCGGCGAGGTCCTTGATGGAGACCCCCTCGGAGATCCGCACCTCGCCGACCGGCGGCTCGGCCTCGACGGGTCGGCGCGGGGCGGTGGGCTGTGGCCGTGCCGAGGGCGCGGGCGCGTGCGGCCGGCGGCCCGCGCCCGGTCCGGGCGCGGGCGCGCCGCGGCCTCCGGCCGGGGGGGCCGGCGTGCGGCGGGCCGGGGCCGCGCCGGTCGAGCGAATCTGGCTGAGCGGGCGTCCGAGCAGCTCGGCTCGCTCCTTGGCCGTCGCGGGCGGGGGAGCGATCACCGCGCGCCCGAGCCGGCTGGCCGGGGCCGCGGGGGCGTGTCTCGCCGGGGCGTGGGGTGTGGGTGCCGCGGGGAGCGCCGGCGCAGGCGGCGTATCGGCCGCGGCGGGCGCGGTGTCGCCGGGTGCGGGACGCAGGGCGGCGGCAGCCGCATCGACGCCGGGGGCGGCGGGTGCGGCCTCTTCGGCCGACGCTGCGGCCGACGCTGCGGTCGATGCGGCGGGCGGCGCGGAGGGCGCCTCCGACGCCGCGCGGGGCGGCTCGTCGGCCGGGGCGCCCGGCCCGCGTTGGGCGGCCTGCCGCCGCCGTGCCGCCCGCTCGAGCGCCTGGCGGCGGGCCTCCGCCTTCCGCTCTTCCTCGCGCCGTGCCGCTTCCTCGGCGGCGCGCTCGCGCACCTCGCGCTCGGCGATCGCCCGCCGGACGGCCTCGTCCTTGGCGCTCGGGACCACCTTCGCCTTGGGCTTGGGTTTGAACAGCTCGCGCAGGTCGGAGACGACGCCGTCCTCGAGCGCCGCGAGGTTGGACTTCGCCTGGATCCCCATGTCGTCCAGCGCGTCCATCAGCTCGGCGCTGTCGATGTTGAGCTCCTGGGCCAGCTGGAAGATGCGCACCGTGGTCACTCCTCACCCCGCGGAGCGCCGGGCTCCGCGGCGTCGGGGGGCGGCGGCGCGGGCTCTGGCGCGGGGTCGGGTTCCGCCAGGGCGTCGTCGAAGCTCCCCTCGGGTGCGGCCGCTGCGGCGAACTCCTCGGCCAGTCGCCGGGCCTCCTCCTCTTCCTCCCGGACCTGGGCCAGGACGACCTCGGCCTGGTCGTGGATGCTGAGGGCCAGGTCCACGTCCACGCCGGGGATCAGCGTGAGGTCTTCGAGGTCGGCGTCGATCAGCTGTTCGAGGGCGCGGAAGCCCGCCTCGACCATCGCGTCCACCACGGCGGCCGGCGCCCCGAGACGGCCGAACAGCTCGTAGGCCCGCTGCCGGGAGTACGTCTCCTCCTCGACCTCCGAGCGCTTCTCCGTCTCGCTCTTGACTTCGATCCGCCAGCCGACGAGGCGGCCGGCGAGCCGCACGTTCTGGCCCTTCTTGCCGATCGCCAGCGACAGCTGGTCGTCCGCGACGATGACTTCGACCTCACGCCGCTCGACGTCGCGCATCCCCACGCGGTTGGCCGTCGCCGGCTTGAGCGCTTCGCGCACGAAGGCGAGCGAGTCCTCCGAGTACTGGACGATGTCGATCTTCTCGCCGCGCAGCTCGCGGATCACGCTCTGGACGCGGTTGCCCTTCATCCCGACGCAGGCGCCGACCGGGTCGACATCCCGGTCCCGCGACTGGACCGCGATCTTGGTCCGCTCGCCGGCGTCGCGCGCGATCGAGACGATCCGCACGGTGCCGTCGTAGATCTCGGGAACCTCCATCGCGAACAGCGCGAGGACCAGCCGCGGGTCGGTGCGGGAGAGCACGACCTGCGGACCCTTGCCCGAGCGCTCGACGTCGACGATGATCGCGCGCATCCGGTCGCCCTGGTTGTAGTGCTCGACTCGCGAGACTTCCTTGCGCGGGATGATCCCCTCGGTCGTACCCAGGTCGATGATGATGTCGCCGCGCTCGATCCGCTTGACGATCCCGTTGATCAGTTCGCCTACGCGGTCGATGTACTCGTTGTAGATCTTCTCGCGCTCCGCCTCCTTGATCTTCTGGTAGATCACCTGCTTGGCGGTCTGCGCCGCGATCCGGCCCATCTCCGGGGCGGTGCGCGGGAAACGCAGCTCCTGGTCGAAATCGGCCGCGGCGTCGATCTCGATCGCGTCGTCCAGGCTGATCTCGGTGTCGGGGTCCTCGACCTCCGCGACGACGCGCTTCTTGGCGAAGATGTGGAACTCGCCTGACGAGTCGTCGAACTCGGACACGATGTTCTCGTGGGTCCGCAGGACCTTCCGCGACGCCGCGGCGTAGGCCTCCTCGAGCGCCCGGACGAGGATCTCGCGATCGATGCCCTTTTCGCGGCCGGTCTGTTCGATCACCTGGAGGAGCGGGTTCTGGGCCATGGTGCGCGTCTCTCCTGCGTTCACTTCCACTCGGCGTGGATCCGCGCCGAGATCACGTCGTCGAACGGGATGGTGTGCGGCTCCGCGCCGGGCACGGCGACCGTCGCGCCGTTCTCGCCGATGCCGACGAGTTCGCCCGTGGCGTGCTGCGTCCGGCCGTCCCGGTCGCGCCACTTGACCAGGATCGAGCGGCCGCGGGCGCGCTCCCAGTGCCACGGGCGGCGCAGAGCGCGCTCGATGCCGGGGGAGGACACCTCGAGGTCGTAGCTGTGGGCGATCGGGTCCAGGACGTCGAGCTCCCGCGCGAGCTGCCGGCTGTACGACTCGCAGTCGTCGATCGTGACGCCACCGGGATCGCGGTCGATGAACACGGCGAGCTTCGAGCGCGGGCCGGAGCGGCGGAAGACGACGTCGTAGACGAGGAGATCCTGAGCGCGAGCAATGCTCTCGCACAGCGTCACGAGGCGGGCTTCGATCTCGGCGCCGCTCGTCATCCCGGCCGTCTCCTGCCGCGCGTGCGGCATGAAAAAAGGCGGCCCGCAGGCCGCCTCACGTAGTGAGGTTCGAACTGGAAGTGATGCTAACAGCCGGGGGCATGTCTGTCCACCGCGAACTGCGCCTAAGTCCATGGACCGAAGGCACCTAGCGGGACGACCAGAGGGCTTGCGGCGCCTCTACGACCGGTCCCGCGGATCGCTCGCGGGCGCGATCGCGGCGCCCCCATTCTTCGGCCCGTCGCCGCACGGACGGATCCAAGTCTTTGTCCTGACACGACTTGGGAGAAAGAAAAAAAACTTCGCGGGCCTTGCTTGACAACTCCCCGGGGGGTCCGCATACTCCCGCCCGTTGCCCCTGAGGACCTCCAAGGGAGCTTGGAGGCCGGGGGTCTTGCGGCCTCTAAAAGGGTTCAAGTAGCAACTCTGGCCGTTGTTCTTTGAAAACTGAATAGCGTGAAGTCGAGCTTTGCGACCAACTTCATTAGGCTCGCAAGAGCCACCACTCTGGTTCACGATCGGCGGTTCATCCGCCGTCTCGAAAGAAACTGGAGAGTTTGATCCTGGCTCAGAACGAACGCTGGCGGCGTGCTTAACACATGCAAGTCGAGCGGGCCTGGGGCAACCCAGGTCAGCGGCAGACGGGTGAGTAACACGTGGGTAATCTGCCCTCGAGTGGGGAACAACCCGGG
>JALOKP010000163.1 GCA_025456425.1 Acidobacteriota bacterium
CCATGCAGCGGAGGACGCGGGTTCACCCCGCTCTGCCCGTCCTCGCGCTCCTCGCCATCGCCTGTTCCGGACCGCGCGACGCGGCGCCGGGGGTGTCCGCGGACGCGTCACGGGTGATCACCGACATCGGCTCGGACACGATGGTCAACCTGGCCCTCGCGTGGGCGGAAGCCTACGCGGTGGCGCGGCCGGAGGTCCGGCTGTCGGTGACCGGGGGCGGGACCGGCACCGGGATCACCGCCCTGATCAACGGGACCGCCGACATCGCCAACGCCTCGCGCGAGATGAAGAAGGAAGAGATCGCCGACGCCCGGGCCAGGGGGGTCGAGCCGAAAGTGCACGTCGTGGCCCGCGACGCGATCGCGATCATCGTCCACAAGAGCAACCCCGTGGAGCGCCTGACGATTGGCCAGCTCTCGGACATCTACGCCGGGAGGATCTCCAACTGGCGCGAGCTCGGCGGCGAGGACCGGCCGATCGTGCGGCTCAGCCGCGAAACCAACTCGGGGACCCACGTCTTCTTTCTCGAGGCGGTTGTACGGCGCGGGGAGAAGGGGAACAGGACGCTGCTCTCGACCGACACGCTGCTGCTGCCGTCGTCCGAGGGGATCACGGCGGAAGTGGTCCAGAATCCGAACGCGATCGGCTACGAGGGGCTGGGCTACGTCACGGAGGAGATGAAGGTCGTCGCGGTCTCCAGGGACGGCGACGGCCCGTTCGTCATGCCCTCGGCCGACACGGTCGACGACGGCAGCTACCCGATCGCGCGCGACCTCTACTTCTACACCCGCGGCGAGCCGCAGGGCGCGCTGGGCGAGTTCGTGCGCTGGGTTCTCGACGGCGAGGCCCAGTCGATCGTCCGTCGGCTCGGCTTCGTCCCGGTCAACTGACGCCCCCGGAGCCGACCCGTGGCGCGAACCCGGCACCCCCTCGAAGCTGCGATCGAGTCGATCGTCCGGCTCTCCGGCTGGTCCGCGATCGTCTTCGTCGCGCTGATCTCGCTCTTCCTGCTCAAGGAGGGCCTGCCCGCCTTCGGCGAGGTTCCGCTGGCGTCGCTCTTCGGCACGCGCTGGTACCCGATCGAGGGGTTCTACGCGCTCGGTCCCCTGATCTGGGGCTCGCTGGTCGTGACCGTCGGCGCGGCCCTGTTCGCGGTGCCGCTGGGCGTCGGGGCGGCGATGTTCATCGCCGAGGTCGCGCCGCGCTGGCTGCGCGAGGTGCTCAAGCCGCTGGTCGAGATCCTGGCCGGGCTGCCCTCGGTCGTGCTGGGCTTCCTGGGGATCGTCGTGCTGGTCCCCGCGATCCGCGAGACGCTCGGACTGGCGACCGGCCTGACCGCGCTGACCGGCTCGCTGCTGCTGGCCGGGATGGCCCTGCCGACGATCGTCAGCGTCGCCGAGGACGCGCTCGACGCCGTCCCGAGCGCCTACAAGATCGGCTCGCTCGCGCTGGGTGCCTCGCGCTGGCAGACCCTGTGGCGGGTCACCCTGCCGGCCGCGCGCACCGGCGTGCTGACCGCGATCATGCTGGGGGTCGGGCGGGCGATCGGCGAGACGATGGCCGTGATGATGGTGACCGGCAACGCGCCGGTCGTCTTGTTCGGACCGCACGCGCTGGTCTCGCCGGTGCGGACGATGACCGCCACCGTCGCTGCCGAGATGGGCGAGGTCGCGCGCGGCAGCGTCCACTACCACGTGCTCTTCACGGTCGGCCTGGTGCTGTTCGTGATCAGCTTCGTGGTCAACGTGCTGGCCTCGATCGTGCTGCTCAAGCGGCGCGCGGCCGCCGGGAGGATGCTCTCGTGACCGCGGGCGAGCGCCGGCTGCTGATCCAGCGCGTGGCCTTCTCGACGCTCGGCCTGGCGACTGCGCTGACCGTGCTGCCGATCATCCTGATCGTCGGCGTGATCGCCTGGAAGGGGATGCCGGCGCTCGCGCCGTCGTTCCTGTTCGAGGCGCCGCGCGACGGCCTGCGGGCCGGCGGGATCTGGCCCGCGCTGGTCGGGACGGTCTACCTGACCGTCGGCACCGGGCTGATCGCGGTTCCGGTCGGCCTGGCCGCGGCGATCTACCTGTCCGAGTACGCGCGGGAGACCTTCTTCACCCGCGCGATCCGGATCGCGATCATCAACCTGGCCGGGATCCCGTCGGTCGTCTACGGCCTGTTCGGCCTGGCGCTGTTCGTGCTCTTCCTCAAGCTGGGCACCTCGATCGTCGCCGCCTCGCTGACGCTCTCGATCATGACCCTGCCGGTGATCATCAGCACCGCCGAGGAGGCGCTGCGCGCGGTACCACAGAGCTTCCGGCTGGTCTCGCAGGGGATGGGCGGGACCAAGTGGCAGACGATTCGGCGGATCGTGCTGCCGCAGGCGCTGCCCGGGATCCTGACCGGGGTGATCCTCGGGCTCGAGCGAGCGGCCGGAGAGACCGCGCCGATCCTCTTCACCGGCGCCGCACTGTTCCTGCCGCAGCTTCCGCGGTCGATCTTCGACGAGACGATGGCGCTCCCTTACCACCTCTTCGTGATCTCGACCCAGGTCCCGGGGATGCCGGTCAAGGTCCAGTTCGGGACCGCGCTGGTGCTGCTCGTGTTCGTGCTCTCGATGAACGTCCTGGCGACCTTCATCCGCAGCTATCACCGCCGGAGGAGACAATGGTAATCGCGCCCGGCAGCGCGAGTGCGCCGGCCCTCGAGCCGAAGATCGAGATCGAGAACCTGCGGGTCTGCTACGGCGCCGAGCCGCCCGCGCTGGACGGCATCACGCTGACCGTCCCGGCGCGCCAGATCACCGTCTTCTTCGGCCCGGCCGGCGGCGGCAAGAGCACCCTGTTGCGCACGATCAACCGGCTGAACGACCTGGTCGACGGCGCGCGGACCGAAGGGCGGGTGCGGCTCGACGGCGAGGACATCCTCGGGCCGGAGGTCGACATCACGCGCCTGCGCCGCCGGATCGGGATCGTGTTCGCGCTGCCGGTCCCGCTGCCGATGTCGATCCGCCGGAACCTCTGGTACGGACTGGAACTGGCCGGCGAGCGCAGCCGCCGCGTGCTGGACGAGGCGATGGAGAAGGCCCTCTCCGCCGCCGCGCTGTGGGACGAGGTCAAGGACCGCCTGGACGAGCCTGCGATCGCGCTCTCCGGCGGCCAGCAGCAGCGGCTCTGCCTGGCGCGGGTGCTGGCACTCGAGCCCGAGGTGATCATGCTCGACGAGCCGTCGTCCGGGCTCGACCCGATCTCGACCGCCAAGGTCGAGGCCTCGCTGCAGGAGCTCAAGCAGCAGTACACGGTGATCATCGTCCCGAGCAGCGTGCAGCAGGCCAGCAGGCTTGCCGACTGGGCCGGCTTCTTCCTGCAGGGCGAACTGGTCGAGTGGGCCTCGGGCCGCGAGCTGTTCCTGGCCCCGAAGGACCGCCGCACCGAGGATTACCTGACGGGACGCTTCGGTTAGCCGGAGTCCTCCCCTTGTGACGCCGTCACGGCTGCCACGGGCCCCGAGGGGCAGGACGTCGTACTCTCCTCTTCCGGAATCCCCGGGGAGGTCCCATGCGCCGTACCGCCGCCGCTCTCGTCACGCTCGTCGTGCTGTTCGCTCCGGGCGACCCCGGGCCGCTCGCGGCCCCGCCGGAACTCGGACCGCTGCAGTTCCTGCCCGGCGACGACGCGCTCGCCGGCGCGTGGGGCGATCAATCGCCGCCCGACATCGCCCGCGGCGGCGAGGGGTTCCTGGCGGTGTGGGGCGACGCCCGCGCCTACGAGGGGAAGAACGACGTCTACGGCGCGCTGCTCGACGCGGCGGGGAATCCGGTCGGCGCGTCGTTCGCGATCAACCAGGACGACGGCTCGCAGACGGGGCCGAAGGTCGCGTGGAACGGCCAGAACTGGCTCGTCGTTTTCCTCAGCGACGGGTTTCTCAAGGCCACGCGCGTCGCGCCGGACGGGACGGTGCTCGACGCCGCGCCGATCCAGCTCGCGAACCCGGGTGCGAGCGCCGGCTACACGATCGCGAGCGACGGCTCGTCGTGGGCCGTCCTCTGGGCCGGGACGTCGGCAGGGAACGCCGACCTCCGCGGGGCGCGGATCTCCGCGGCGGGCGCCGTGCTCGACCCGGGCGGGGTCCAGATCCTCCCCGAGACCTACTACATCCGGAGCGTCGGCCCGATGGCGTTCTGCCAGAACCGCTACTTCATGGTCTGGGCCGACGACTCCGGGGTCGTCGCGCTGCGGCTGACCCCGACGCTTCAGAAGATGGACGCCGGGCCGATCACGATCGCAGGCAGTGCGACCTACGCCGAGACCACCGCCAACATCGCAGCCAGCGCGAGCGAGTTCTTCGTCACGTGGACCGAGACCGACAACAGCTACTGGGTCGAGCAGATCAAGGGCAGCCGCGTGAGCGTCGCCGGCGTCGCGACGACCCCCGCGGGCGTACCGATCAACGAGAACAAATCGGGCGGGACCAACGCCGACGTCGCGTGGGACGGGACGCGGTGGGTCGTCGCGTGGACCGGTGCGGGTGCCTTCGCCAACCGGATCTCGGCCGCCGGAGCGGCCCTCGACGGGACGGGCTTCCAACTCGCGTCGGCGACGGCGTTCTTCGACGCGCGGGGCGCCGCGGTCGCCGGTGCGCCCGGAGGCGGCGCGAAGGTGGTCTGGCAGGACTACCGCTCGCACCTCGAGAACGACATCTGGGGCGCGTCGGTGCGGTCGACCGGCGGCGCGAACGGTCCCGACGCGCTCGTCAGCGTCAGCGCGCCCTCGCAGCAGGACCCGAGGATCGTCTGGAGCGGCAGCGGCTACGCGGTGGCCTGGGTCAGCCAGACCTCGACCGTCTCGCGCGTCCTCGTCCAGCGTCTCGACTCCGGCGGCGCGCCGATCGACCCGCAGCCGGTCGAGGTGGCCGCGGGACGCGACCTGGTCGAGCCCGGGATCGCGTGGAGCGGGACGCGCTACCTCGTGACCTGGAAGGCGCGGTCGAACGTCCGGGTGTACGCCCGCCGCCTCGCGCCCGACCTCTCGTTCCAGGACGCCGCGCCGATCGACGTGATGACCGGCGACGGCCCGGCCGTCGCGGCGCTGGGCGACGTCTTCCTGGTCGCGGTCCAGAACTCGCCGTCGTACTGGCAGTGGCGCGACACCTACGCCCAGCGGATCGACGGCGCGACCGGGACGAAGCTCGGCGGCCTGATCGGGATCGCGGGCGGCTTTGCCTGGGCGGGGACGGTCGGCACGGTGGGGAACCGCTGGCTGCTGTCGTGGGAGGCGCACTACTCGCACAACGAGTCGCCCTACACGCTGGTCGCGGCCTGGGTCAACGCCGACGGGACGGCCGGCAGCAGCTTCGGCCTCGTCTCCGGCTCGGGCTTCGGCACCGCCGGGGTCGAGATCGCCGGCCACCCGCAGCTCGGCGCGATCGTCTACTCGACCACCCGCGCCCCGTCGGCGTCGAACGGCGAGATCTACCTGCTGCGCGTGCAGGCGGACGGGACCTTCCCGGACGGCTACACCGGCCGGCTCGTCACGGGCAATGCCGACGGCAACCAGTACGCCCCCGGCGCGGCCTGGAACGGCGTCGAGTTCGTCACGGCCTTCCAGGACGACCGGGCGAGCACGCCCTACGTCTACTATCCGGAGAGCGACCTCTACGGCGCGCGAGTCAGCTCGACGGGGACGGTGCTCGACGGCGCTGGCGGCTTCCCGATCGCGACCAGTCCGGTTCCCGAGTGGCAGCCGGCGGTGGCGGGCTCGGGCGGCGACACGCTCGTCGCCGCCTCCTACCTGCGCGGCGACGCGTTCGGCTCGCTGCGGATCGGCCTGCGCCGGCTGATTCCGGCCGGGGGCGCGCCCCCGGCGGTCGATGGGCTGCGTCTCCAGGGCGGGGCCAACCTGGCCTGGAACGCCTCGAAGGCGGCGACCGTCTACGACCTCCTGCGCGGCGACCTGGCGCGGCTGTCGGCCGACCGCTCGATCGCGGCCGCGACCTGCCTGGCGGACGATCTCCCCGCCACGAGCCACGACGACGCGACGCGGCCCGCGGCCGGAAGCGGCTTCTACTACCTGGTGCGTGCCGACCGCAGCGGTTCGGCGCCCGGCACGTACGACGACCCGGTCACGACCGGGCTCGCGCACGGCCGGGACGACGATGCCGGCCCGGCCGCCTGCCCGCACCTCCCCTAGCCGGCGCTCCGCTCGATCGCGGCGACGGACGCGGGTGGACGCTCCAGCGACCACCCGCCCTTCAGCCCGAAAACGAACCAGCCGAGGACCAGCATCCCGGCCGCGAAGATGGTGTCGCCGACCACGCGCAGCCAGCGCAGTGTCTCCATCAGCCCGGTCTGCATGAACTCGGCTGAGCGCGCGTACCACAGCCCGTGCTCGACCGAGGCCCAGGTCTGCAGGAGGCCGATCGGCAGCAGGCTCAGCACGACCATCAGCGTCAGGCCGATGTTCATCGCCCAGAAGGCGAAGGCCAGGGGTTTCGTCTTCCAGGCCGCCGTGACATCCAGCCCGCGCAGGCAGAACAGCATCAGCCCGATCCCCAGCATCCCGTAGACGCCGAACAGCGCGGTGTGGCCGTGGACCGGGGTCGTGTTGAGCCCCTGCATGTAGTAGAGCGCGATCGG
>JALOKP010000164.1 GCA_025456425.1 Acidobacteriota bacterium
GCCTGGCCCTTCCTGCTGGGCGGGATGCTGGCGCTGGGGATCGGGATCAACGTCGCGATGGTCGTGATCGCGACCCAGGACCCGTCGTTCGCGGTCGAGCCGGACTACTACCGGAAGGCGCTGGCCTGGGACGGAACGATGGCCCAGGAGGGGGCCAACCGCGACCTCGGCTGGCAGCTCGAGGCGGGCTGCGGCTCGTCGCCGGCCGACTCGTGGGTCGTGGCTTCGCTGCGCGACCGGGACGGCGCGGCGGTGGCGGACGCGACGCTCGCGGTCGAGGCCTTCCAGGGGGCGATGGCCGACCGGCGCGTCACCGGCGCGCTGCTCGCCCGCGACGACCGGCGCTACGAGGGGCACATGGCGCGCCTCGAGCCGGGGATGTGGGAGCTGCGCTTCACCGCCACGCGGGGGGGCGAGAAGTTCACGCGCACGCTGCGCCAGGTCTGCGGAATCTCGCCGTGACCGCGCTCGTCGCCGCCGTCTTCGTCGCCAGCCTGGTCGGCAGCCTGCACTGCGCCGGGATGTGCGGCGGGCTGGTCGCGTTCTACGCGGGCGGGGCGGCGGGGACGGGGGCGGCGGCGGGGGCCGGCGACGGCTGCGGCGGCGGGACCGCGCGCGGCGGCTGGGCGGCGCACGCCGCCTACTCGCTGGGGCGGCTGATCGTCTACGCCGCGATCGGCGCGCTGGCCGGGACGCTCGGGGCGGCGCTCGACGGGATCGGCGGCACGCTGGCCGGCGTGCAGCGGGTCGCGGCGGTGGCGGCGGGCCTCTTCATCGCCGCCTGGGGCGTCTACTCGCTCCTGATCGCCCTGGGGTTCGCGGTGCCGCGCCTTCCCGTGCCGGCCGCGGTCTCGAAGCCGGTGGCGCGCGGGATCCGCGCGGTCGCCGGGCAGCCGGCGGCGCTGCGCGGGCTGGTCGTCGGGCTGCTGACGGGGCTCTTGCCGTGCGGGTGGCTGTGGGCGTTCGCGGCGACGGCGGCCGGGACCGGCTCGGCCGCGCGCGGGGCGCTCGTGATGGCGGTCTTCTGGACCGGGACGCTGCCGGTGCTGGTGGCGCTGGGCGCGGGGGTGCAGACGCTGGCCGGGCCGCTGCGGCGCCACGTGCCGGCGATCACCGCGGTCGCGCTGATCGTCGTCGGGCTGTTCGCAGTGGTGACACGCGGGAGCATGGCGGAGGCGGCCCAGCAGGCGCTGACGCATCCGGCGGCGTCGGTGTCGGCCGAGTCGGTGCCGGAGGGGACGCCCCCCTGCTGCGCGAAGGATGGAGATGGGAGCGCTCGCTGACGCGGCGGGCCGGCCGGCCGGCGGCAGCGCCGCGGCTGCGGCCGCGCCGGGCGCCGCCTGCGCGACCGACCTGTCCGGCTGCGCCCACTGCGGCCTGCCGGTCGCGCCCGCGCTGGTCGAGGCCGACGCCGAGCGGCAGTTCTGCTGCGCCGGCTGCCGCACCGTCTGGTCGGTGATCCACGAGCACGGGCTCGACCGCTACTACGGGCTGCGGGACGACAGCGGCGCGCGCGCGCGCCCGGCCCGGGTGCTCGGGCGCAGCTACGCGGCCTTCGATGACCCCGCGTTCCTGGAACGCTACGCGCGGCCCGTGCCGGGCGGGCTCTACGCGATCGAGCTGTATCTGGAGGGCGTGCACTGCGCGGCCTGCGTCTGGCTGGTCGAGCGCGTGCCGCGGGTCGTCCCGGGCGCGGTCGAGGTCCGGCTCGACATCGGCCGCTCGCGCGCGCTGGCGACCTGGGACCCGGCGGTGGTCCCGCTCTCGCGCGTGGCCGAGGCGCTCGACGCGCTGGGCTACCCCCCGCACCCGTTCCGCGGCGTCAAGGCCCGGGACATGGCCCGGCAGGCCGACCGCGCGATGCTGATCCGGATCGGCGTAGCCGGCGCTCTGGCGATGAACGCGATGGGGATCGCGTTCGCACTCTACGGCGGGATCCGCCACGGGATGGAGCCGGAGTTCGCGGCCCTGTTCCGCTGGGCCAGCCTGCTGATCGCGATCCCGGCGGTGCTCTACCCGGGCGGCGTGTTCCTCAGGGGGGCGTGGGCGGCGATCCGCACGCGCACGCTGCACATGGACGTGCCGATCGCGATCGGGCTGGTCGCGGCCTTCGCCGCCAGCGCGGCCAACACGATCCGCGGCACCGGCAGCGTCTACTTCGAGTCGCTGACCGCGCTGGTCTTCCTGCTGCTGGTCGGGCGCTTCCTGCAGACGCGCCAGCAGCGCGGCGCGGCCGACGCCACCGAGCTGCTGTCCTCGCTGGCGCCGTCGACGGCACGGCGGATCGAGGCGGGGGCGGACGGGACTCCCGTGGTGCGCGAGGTCCCGCTCGAAGCGCTCGTCCCGGGCGCGCGGGTCGAGGTCCGGGCCGGCGACACCGTCCCCGCCGACGGCGTCGTGCGCGCGGGCCACAGCGAGCTGGACCTGTCGCTCTTGACCGGCGAGTCGCGGCCCGTCGGCGCGGGGCCGGGCGACGCGGTCCACGCCGGGACGGTCAACCTGTCGGGGCGGCTGGAGGTCGAGGTCGAGCGCGCGGGCGAGGAGACGCGCGTCGGCCGCCTGATGCAGCTGGTCGAGGAGCACGCCCGGCGCCGCGCACCGATCGTGCAGCTCGCCGACCGGATCTCGGGCTGGTTCGTGGTGGCGGTGCTGGTGCTGGCGGCGGTGACCGGGGCGATCTGGTGGCGCATCGACCCGGACCGCGCCGTCGAGAACGTCGTCGCCCTGCTGATCGTCACCTGCCCCTGCGCCCTGGGCCTGGCCACTCCGCTCGCCGTCAGCGCATCGATCGGGCGCGCCTCCCGTATTGGCCTTTTGATCAAGGGGGCCGACGTGATCGAGCGGCTCGCCCGGCCGGGCCGCTTCTGGCTCGACAAGACCGGCACGCTGACCGAGGGACGCGTGGCGCTGGTCCGGACGGCCGGCGATCCGGCCGCGCTGCGGCTGGCGGCGGCGCTCGAGGCGCACTCCGCGCACCCGGTGGCGCGGGCCTTCGCGGGGCACGCAAGCGGCGACGTGGCGGCGGATCGCGGACCGGCCGCGGCGGGGACCCCGTCCCTTCCACGCGCCGAGGAGGTGGTCGAGACGCGCGGCGCCGGGATCGCCGGGCTCGTCGCGGGGCGGCGCGTCAGCGTCGGCTCGCTCGCGTTCCTGGGCGCGCCGCTCCCTGCCGGACCGCTGGCCGACGCAGTCGATGCGGCGTTGGCAGACGGCCTGACGCCGCTGGTCGTCTCGATCGACAGAGCCCCCGCCGCGGTCGCGGCGCTGGGCGACCCGCTGCGCGCCGACGCTCCCGGCGCGCTCGAGCGGCTGCGCGCCGCCGGCTGGGAGATCGGGATCCTCTCGGGCGATCACCCGGCCGTCGTGGGCGCCGTGGCGCGCCGGCTGGCGATCGCGCCCGGGCTTGCAAAGGGAGGGGTTCGGCCCGAGGAGAAGCTGCGCGTCGTGGCCGAAGAGGCCGCGCACGGCCGGGTCGCGATGGCCGGCGACGGCGTCAACGACGCGGCGGCGCTGGCGGCGGCGACGGTCGGGATCGGCGTCCACGGCGGGGCCGAGGCGGCGCTGGCCGCGGCCGACGTCTACAGCGCCCGCCCCGGCGTCGCGCCGCTGGCCGACCTGGTCGATGGCGCCCGCCGCACGATGGGCGTGATCCGCCGCAACCTCGTCTTCTCGCTGCTCTACAACCTGGCCGGCGTCGGCCTCGCCATGGCCGGCCTGCTCGACCCGATCGGCGCCGCGATCCTGATGCCGCTGTCGTCACTGACCGTGACCGTCAGCTCGTACCGCGCGCGGACGTTCGACTCGGCCGCGCCGGCACGGGAGCCCCGCCCGTGAGCATCATCTACGTCCTGCTCCCGGCGGCGATGGTCCTGGCGGCGTTCTTCGTCTGGGCCTTCGTGCGGGCGGTGCGCCGCGGACAGTACGACGACCTGGACACGCCTGCGGTGCGGATGCTGCACGACGACGATCCAGTGACGAAACCCTGATTCGCGGGCGCGAGCCCCGGACTCCTCGGTAAGCGTCACCTCGAACCAGAAGGGCATGGCTGCCAGACTGCGCTCCCCGGCGAAGTCCGAGTCCCCTGAGGTCGGGGGCAGCACTTCACGCTTGCACGATATCCGTGAATGTATTAGGATTCAAATGAGGGTCGCTCTCGATGATCGCCTCGTTCGGGGACAAGGCCACGGAAGCGCTCTATCACGGCCGGCCCTCGCGGCAGGTGAGGCAGCTACCGCCCGATGTCGTGAGGGTCGCGATTCGCAGGCTCGACATGATCCATGCCGCCCACACCCTCGGCGATCTCCGATCGCCCCCGGGGAATAGACTCGAGGCGCTCCGAGGAGACCTTGCGGGGTTTCACAGCATCCGGGTCAACGACCAATGGCGAATCGTCTTCCGCTGGGAGGGGTCCGGCGCCCACGACGTTCGCTTGGCGGACTACCACTGATCCAGCGAGGACACGATGATCCCCTCCCACCGTCTTCCGACCCACCCGGGCGAGGTCCTCGAGGAGGAGTTCCTCAAGGCGCTCGGAATCACCCAGGTCGCGCTCGCCGAGCACATTGGCGTCTCCGTTCAGCGCGTCAACGAGCTCGTCCGCGGGAAGCGCGGGATGACGCCCGACACGGCCTGGCTGCTCGCCCAGGCGTTCGGCACCTCGCCCGAGTTCTGGCTCAACCTCCAGGCCGCGTATGACCTTGCCCAGGCGCGGCCGACGCGAGCCGTGCGTCGTCTTCGGAAGGCGGGCTAGCGAGGCCCGGTCCCCTCCTCCACCGCCCCCGCCAGCGCGGCCTCGAACGGCGCCGGGTGCTCCCACATCGGGAAGTGCCCCGTCCCCTGCATCACCGTGACGTCGAACTGCGGCGCGTGCCTACGGTTCGCGGCGAGGTCGGTCGGGAACAGGTCGCCGCTGATCGCGTGGATCGGGATCTTCAACGTCGCGATCCGCTCGGCCTCCGGGTAGTCCATCAGCGCGCGCATCGCCGAGACGCCCATCGCCGGGTCGCAGGCGGCCATCGCGTCCACCACCCGCTTCACGACCGCCCGGTCGGTCCCGGGCGGCATGAGCTGCGGCACGAAGGTCCGGATCGCGACCCGGAAGTTCTCCTCGAAGGGCTTGAGGAACGCCGCGTGCCGCTCGGCCGGCCAGACCTCCTCGACGTCGTGGAAGGTGTCGATCGGGATCAGTTTTGCGACGCGGTCGGGCATCAGCCGCGCCGTCTCCAGCGTCACCGGCCCGCCCATCGAGTGGCCGACCAGGATCACCTGCGTCAGCCCGAGCCTCTCGACGACCGCCTTTACGTCCTGGGCGAACGCCTCGACCGTGTAGCGTGCCCGCCCCCGGCCCGACGCGCCGTGCCCGGCCAGGTCGAGCGTCACGACGCGGTGGCGGCTCTTCAGCGCGGCGACGGCACCCTCCCAGAACCCCTGGTTGCCACACCAGCAGTGGACGAAGACGACCGCCGGCTCCCCCGCCCCCTCCGCGCGGTACGCGATCGGGATCCCGTCCGCCGACAGGGTCGGGCGCATCCCGGGCCTCCTCAGTCCTCGCGCGCCCCGAAGATCGCGCGGTGCTGCTCTTCCAGCTCCTTGGTCCGCTTCGCGCTGAGCGGCCCCAGCGCGGCGATCGCCCGCCGCAGCCGGATCCGCACGATGTCGCTCCCCAGGACCGCCATGGAATCGAAGATCGGCGTCGAGGCCGTCGCACCGGTGACCGCGACGTAGAACGGCCGGGTCAGGTCGCGCAGCTTGATCCCGGTCGCCTGCTCGAGCTTCGTGCCTTTGATCGGAGAGCGATGGCGGACTTACTCCGAATTCGATGAAGGTTTACGCAGTCGATTTTGTGATCGATATGGCGAAAGTGCACCGAGAGTCGTGATAGCTCCGTGGTCATCAATTGGCGTATTACAGCGCTTCGCTTCCAAAGAGGAAGAACAGCGAAGCTATGATCGGCGTCATTTCCGAAAAGCAGATGTTCGATTTTAGAATCATTCGTGGTAAGCTCTGTGCTCGTCGGAGCCTCCATGCCACGCCACGCCCTCAAGCCCTCCCCCACCCTGGCCCGGATGCTCCGCACCCGGCGCGAGGAGCTCGGCTGGTCCGTCCGCGAGGTCACGGCCCGCAGCACAGAGATCGGGGAGCGGATCCCGCCGGTCACGCTGCTCAAGATCGAAGCCGGCACGCAGGAGCCGGGCGTCCGCCGGTTCTACGCCCTTCTCCGCCTCTACCGCCTGCCGCTCGAGGTCGTGCCCGACCTCCTCGAGCTGGAGTCGCTCGCGGCCGAGGCCCCGAAGGAGACCGATCCCGAGAAGCTGCTCGCGCGCGGCCGGGCCCACTGGGAGAAGGGCGAGATCGGCCCCGGCCTGGCCTGCCTGTTCGCCCTGCGCCAGGTGGCTGCCGCGGGACGCCGGTCCGATCCGGCGGTGCAGCGCGCCGTGCTGGCCTTCGCTGTCGCCGCCAGCTCGATCGGCCGGGTCCGGCTGGCGAACCACCTGCTCGGCGACCTGCTCGTTTCTCCGCCCGACCCGTCGCTGCGGCTCAATGTCCTGGTCCTGGCCGCCGTGAACTGGCGCGAC
>JALOKP010000165.1 GCA_025456425.1 Acidobacteriota bacterium
AAGCCGCTCGGCGACGAGCAGCAGAAGAAGGTCGCCCGCGCCTTCCTCGGCTCGATCCTCGACAAGAACCTCCTCGACCAGATCCTGGCCGAGTTCGAGGTCGACACGATCTTCCACCTTGCCGCGCTGCTCTCCACCCGCAGCGAGCTGGTGCCGGTCACCGCGCACCAGGTCAACGTCGAGGGGACGCTCAACCTGCTGGAGTTCGCGCAGGCCGAGTCGATGAGCCACGGCGCGAAGGTGGTCTTCTTCTACCCCTCCTCGATCGCCGCCTACGGGATGCCCGACCTGGCCACGAAGGCCCGGGCCGGCAAGGTCAAGGAAGAGGACTACAACACGCCGATCACGATGTACGGCTGCAACAAGCTCTACTGCGAGCAAGCAGCTCGACGCCGGCCCGCAGTCGCACCGCGTCGACTTCCGCGGGATCCGGTTCCCCGGGCTGATCTCGGCGATCACCGTCCCGTCGGGCGGGACCTCCGACTTCGCCCCCGAGATGATCCACGCCGCGGCGCAGGGCAAGCCCTTCGCCTGCTTCGTCCGCGAGGACGCGCGGATCCCGTTCATGGCGATGCCCGACGCGGTCGACGCGATCCTCGGCCTGGTCCGCGCCGACGCCGCGAAGCTGACCAAGACGACCTACAACATCGGGGCCTTCAATCCGTCGGCCGGCGAGGTCGGCGAGCTGGTGAAGAAGGCCTTCCCCGGCGCCCAGATCAGCTACAAGCCCGACGTCAAGCGCCAGGGGATCGTCGACAGCTGGCCGGCCGACGTGGACGACTCGGCGGCCCGCGCCGACTGGGGGTATGCGCCGAAGTACGACCTGGACCGCGGCTTCGGCGAGTACCTGATCCCGACGATCCGGAAGCGCTACGCCTGAGGCGGCGGCCTAGAGGCCGGTCTTCCCCAGGCAGAGCGGCCGCCGGTCGGCGTCCTCGTCGGCGAGCAGGCTGCCGATCGTCGTCTCGCGGAACGAGGCCTGGAGTGCGACGATCACCTCATCCAGGCGCCGGTGCAGCGCGCACAACCGCCCGGCGTGCTCCGGCCGGTCGAGCGGACAGCGCTCGATCCGGCGCAGCGGGTCGACCGCGTCGACCACCTCGAGCACCGTCACCGCGGCGGGCTCGCGCCGCAGGGTGAAGCCCCCGCGCAGCCCCCTCTGCGAGGTCACGAGACCGGCCTTCACGAGCGACTGCATCACCTTCGCAAGGTACCCGGCCGGGACCTTTGCCATCCGGGCGATCTCGGCCACCGTCCGGGGCTGGCCGGCGCAGTCGGCGAGGCAGAGCATCGCGCGGAGGGCGTACTCGGCGGTCTGCGAAAGCATGAAGCGGCCTCCTGGCGGGTGGCTCAAGCCAATCGAGATCTTGACATCCGAATGTCGTTTTGCCCAGCCCCTCGCACACCGGCCTTTCCAAGACGCCGGCCCCCCTTGCTGCGGCAGCGCGACCGCGGGGCCCGCTCCGCCTACGCCGGCACGAACTTGTAGCCGTAGCAGAGCACGCCCGAGGCGCCGTCCTGCTGCACCTTCCGGAACTCGAGCCGCAGCTTCTGGCCGGTCGCCAGCGTCTCGAGGTCGCAATCGACGATCTGCGCCGTCACCTTCACGCTGTCCGCGAGCCGCACGACGCCCACCGCGTACGGCGCCTGGTCCTCGAAACCGGACGGCGCCACGCGGATGATCGTGAAGGTCTCGAGGGTCCCGGCCTGCGGCAGGATCACCGGCTTGAACTCCCGGCCACGGCAGGCGTTGCAGACCAGGCGCGGCGGGAAGAAGACCTTGCCGCACCCGCTGCAGCGCGCGGCCTCGTAGCGGTAGCGCTGCGGAATCTCGCGCCAGTAGCGAACCGGTCCGATCATCGCTTCCTCCCCTCGGCACGCTCGAAGATATGCACGACCGTGCTGGCGCCGGTGCCGCCCATGTTCTGCGTGAGGCCCCAGCGGGCTTTCGGAACCTGCCGCTTGCCCGCCTCCCCGCGAAGCTGCAGCACCGCTTCGCGAATCTGCGCGATGCCGGTCGCCCCGACCGGGTGGCCCTTCGACTTGAGGCCGCCCGAGGGGTTGACCGGGATCTTCCCGCCCTGCGCCGTCAGCCCGGAGCCGGCTGCCGCACCCCCCTTGCCGCGCGCGGTCAGACCGAGCGCTTCGATCACCAGGATCTCGGCGATCGTGAAGCAGTCGTGCACCTCGCAGAACGAGAGGTCCTTCGGCGTGATCCCGGCCTGCTTGTAGGCCAGCGCCGCCGCGTGCCGCGTCGAAGCGAGGTCGGCCATGTCGTCACGCTCGTGCAGCGCGATCCGGTCGGTCGCGTGGGCGGAGGCGGCCACGCGCACGGGCGGCTGCTTCGACAGCTTGCGCGCCATCTCGAGCGGGCAGAGCACGACGGCCGCCGCCCCGTCGGTGATCGGCGAGCAGTCGAGCAGCCGCAGCGGATCGGCCACGGCCGCCGATCCCATCACCTGCTCCGCCGTCACCTTCATCCGGAACTGCGCGAGTTCGTTGAGCAGCCCGTGCGCGTGGTTCTTCACCGCGACGTCGGCGAGCTGGCGGCGGGTCGTGCCGTAGCGCTCCATGTGCACCCGCGCCATCATCGCGTAGAGGCCGGGAAAAGTGATCCCCTGGTAGCACTCGTATTCCTGGTCGGCGGCGGTCGAGAGGGCGTAGGTCGCGGCCCCCCCGTCGACGTCGGTCATCTTCTCGACGCCGCTGGCCAGGACGATGTCGTGCGCGCCGGCGGCGACCGCCAGGACCGCCTGACGGAAGGCCAGCCCGCCCGAGGCGCAGGCCGACTCGACCCGCGTCCCGGGGATCGGCCCCATCCCCAGCTCGTCGGCGAGCAGCGCGCCGAGGTGCTCCTGGCCGACGAAGAGGCCCCCGCTCATGCAGCCGACGTACATCGCGTCGACCCGGTCGACCCCGGCGTCGTCGACGGCAGCGAGCGCGGCCTCGGTCCAGATCCGGCGGTGGGACTTCTCCCACAGCTCGCCCCACTTGTTCATCCCGACGCCGATGACGGCAACTTCTCGCATCGCGCTCTCCCCGCTCACTCGGTGAGCTTGCGGATCTTGCCGCGGAACTTGGCGTAGGTGCCGTAGTCGACGTAGATCGGCCGGTCTTCGAGCTGCGCCCGGGTCTGCGGCGCCAGCTTCTGGACCTTCGTGATCCGGTCGGTGACGCGCCAGATGAAGCCGTCGCTGCCGGCGCCGGAGCCGTAGCTGACCATCAGGATCCGATCGCCGGGCTTCGCCACGTCGAGCACCGCGGTCAGGCCGAGCGGCGACGCGCCGGAATAGGTGTTGCCCAGCGTCGGGCTGAGCAGCCCCTGCCCGTACTGATCGCTGGTGAAGCCGAGTTCTTCGGCGGCCTTGGCCGGGAACTTCCCGTTGGGCTGGTGAAAAACGGCCCAGCGCAGGTCCTTCGGCTTCACCTTGGCCTTCTTCATCAGCCCGCGCGCGCAGCTGAGCGTGTGCTTGAAGTAGGCCGGCTCGCCGGTGAAGCGCCCGCCGTGGCGTGGGTAGAACTGGTACTCGCGCCGCCAGAAGTCGGGCGTGTCGGTCATGAAGGCGTAGGTCTCCTCGCAGACCGCCACCAGTTGCGTGCTGGCGAAGATGTACGCCGCCGACCCGGCCGAGGCCGAGTACTCCAGCGCATCACCAGGGGCCCCCTGCGAGGTGTCGGCCCCGATCCCCATCGCGAACTCCATCTGGCCCGCCTTGACCAGCGAGAGCGCGACGAACATCCCCTCGCTCCCCGCCTTGCAGGCGAATTCGAAGTCCGCGCAGTGGATCTCGGGGGTCGCCCCGATCGCCTCCGCGACGACCGTGCCGCTGGGCTTGACCGCGTACGGGTGCGACTCCGAGCCGATGTAGATCGCGCCGATCTTCGCCGGGTCGATCCCCGCCCGCCGGATCGCGTGTCGCGCCGCCTCGACCGACATCGTGATCACGTCCTGGTCCGGCGTCGGCACCGACTTCTCGCGCAGCCCCAGGCCGCGCTTGTAGGTCGGAGCGTCCGCGCCCCAGACGCGGGCGATCTCCTCGACCCTGATCCTGTGGCGCGGGATGTACGCGCCGTACCCTCGGATCCCGACCTCCATGGAGCCTCCCTGGTATCTTCCGGACCCTAGCCCGGATCCTCGTTGGCAGGCGGAGCCATTTCCCGCGTGCGCAAGCGCTGGCGAGCCTCGTGCACGACGAACGGGTGGACGGCGAACAGCACGGCGATCGTCTCGGGCGGGGCGCGGAGCAGGAACTCGGCCCCATCCGGGAGGGCGTCGACGTCGTGGAGCAGGTCGTCGGCCGTCCGCTGCGGCGGGACGCGGGGGGCGGAGCCGCGGCCGTGGATGTGGTCGATCTCGGGGTGTTCGCCGTGAAACCGGCGCGCGGCGACCAGTTCGGCGGCGAAGACCCCCCGCCGGGCCGGCTCGACGATCCACTCCCGGGCCTCCTCGATCGCCCGGGGAGGGACGGCGAAGAGGGCCGCGACACTCTCCAAGTGTCCCTGGTAAAGGAGCTGGAACCCCATCGGGTGCTCGACGACCCGCTTGAGCAGGGCGCGCAGGCGACTGGGGAAGGGCGAGGCACTCACCGAAAGGCCTCCAGTGGCGGCAGTTTCGCCTGACCGTGGCGCGGGCGTCAATCCGTCGGCGGAATCGGCGGGCTCCGGGCTGGAGGTCGGTTCGCCGGGCGTGCTCGCCGTACCAGGAATCGTTCCCGTTATCTGTCGCGCGTCGCACGCGTTGTCGCGGCCATCGCCAGCGCGCAGGCCGCTATACTCAGCCCGTCCATGGGGCCCCTGGAGGGGGCGGCCAGAAAAGTCGAAGCAGTGGGTCCTCCGCGGTTTCTGGTCGATGCGGAGCCCGCGGAGCGTCCCGCGACTCGGGCGGATCGCACCTCGGATCCGCAGGGAACGGTCGGCGCGACGCGGGTTTCCGGCACGTCTCGCGGAGGGCAGTTCAATGAGCGGATTCGCACGCACGGCACGGGAGGAACTCTCCCGCCATCGCTTCGCATTCTCGTTGCTCGTGTCCCTCGTCCTCGTCGCCGCCGCCGCGATCACGCCCGCCGCGGGACAGGCCTGTCCCGACGCCGACCTCGACGGCTACGCCGACTGCACGGTGCCGGGCTGCAATCCCTCGGGACTGCTGTGCGGGGACTGCGACGACGGGCGGAACGACGTTCGCCCGGGACTCGCCGAGACCTGCGACCAGGTCGACAACGACTGCGACGGCTACGCGGACGAGGGGTTCGCCGTCGTCTCGTCGAGCGTCGAGTTCGGCGATCCGGGAGCAGCCGGCTCTGATGCCTTCGGCTCCTCGATCGCTGCGATCGGGGACGTGGACGGCGACGGGATCGACGACATCGTCGTCGGAGTCCCGGAGGATGATCCGGCCAACGTCACCAACGCGGGTAGCGCCGCACTCTTCTCCGGCGACGACCGCAGGTTGATCTGCCGGGCGGTCGACCCGGAGGGTGCAAATAGCGACGATCTCGGCTGGTCGGTGAGCGCGATCGGGGATCTCAATCACGACGGGATACCAGACTTCGCGGTGGGCGCGATCTATGACGACACCGCGCAGGGCTCCAACGCGGGCAGCGTGGTCGTCTTCTCCGGGGCCGACTGCTCACGGCTCGTGAAGCTGACCGACAACGGCGGTGCGACCAGCGACTACCTGGGCAGTGCCGTCGCCGGGGCCGGCGACGTCAACGGCGACGGGACGCCGGACGTCGCGGCGGGAGCCCCCTACGACGACACGGCGGGAGGAACGAACGCCGGAAGCGTCGTGCTCTTCTCCGGAGCCAACGGCTCGGTGATCCTCAAACTCGCCGATCCGCTCGGCGCGAACGCGGACCTGCTCGGGGGAGCGATCGCCGCCGTGGGCGACCTGAATCACGACGGCACCGCCGACATCGCGGCGGGCGCGGAAGGACGGGAAGCCGGCGGAACCGATCGCGGCGGCGTGCTCGTCTTCTCCGGAGCCGACGGATCGGTCCTGCTCCGCTTGACCGATCCACAGAGCGTGAACTACGAGCACCTGGGGGCCTCCATCGCGCCGATCGGAGACCTGGATCACGACGGAACGGACGACCTGGTCGTCGGGGCACCGGAGAACAACGCCCAGGCGAGCAGCGCCGGGCGTCTCGTGGTCTTTTCGGGCGGCAGCGGGGCGGTACTGCTCCGCCTGACCGACCCGGCCGGCGTGGCCGGCGACCGGCTCGGCCGCTCGGTGTCGGAATTGGGCGACATGAACGGCGACGGCACGGTCGACGTGGCGGCTGGTGCGCCGTACGCCGACTCCGCCGGAACGGATGCCGGAGCGATCCTGCTGTTCTCCGGCGCCGACGGCTCGGTCATCGCCAAGATGTCCCCCGCGGGAGGTGCGGCGGGCTACCAGACAGGAACGGCGCTCGCTGCTGCGTTCGACCTGACCGGGGACGGAGAGGTCGACCTCGTCGCCGGCGCGCCGTACGCGCCGACCGCAGAGGGGTCCAACGTCGGGCGGGTCGTGATCTTCGCGCGCGAGAGCGACTGCGACGGAGACGGATTCACGCCGCTGACCGGGGACTGTCGGGACGACGGCGGCGCGGGCTCGTCGAATGTTCGACCCGACGCGAGCGAGACCTGCAACGCGGTCGACGACGACTGCGACGGGTGGGTGGACGAGGACGACGACGCGGACGGTTACGCGGCCTGCGCGGGCGATTGCGACAATGCCGACCCGCGGGTCTTCCCCGGCGCGCCGGAGCGTTGCAACGCGGCCGACGACGACTGCGACGGCTCGAGCGACGAGGGGTCCGACGGCGACGGCGAC
>JALOKP010000166.1 GCA_025456425.1 Acidobacteriota bacterium
GAGGTCCGGCTGGAGCACGTTGTGGTCGTCCATCACCACGTCGAGGGGTGCGTAGTAGACCTCCCCGAGCCGGTGCTCCCGGACCCAGGCCAGGAGCCGGAATTCGAGCTCGCGCGAGACATCCTGGTGCCAGGCGTTGGGCGACGGCGTCATGACCAGTTCCCCCTCGAGGAGCTGGTACCGTTTCCCGTCGTCAGGGAGCGCGGCGTAATCCGCGTAGGTCAGCAGACGATCGCGGCCCGGTTCCGACATCGAGGTCACTCCTCGCGGGGAGAGTCCGGGGGGGCGCAGCCGGTGCCGCCGCCCTCAGCCGATCCCCAGCTCCTTCAGCCGCCGGTAGAACGTCGCGCGCGGCATCCCGAGCCGCGCCGCCGCGGCCTTGCGGTTCCCGCCGGTCGCCGCGAGCGCGTCGCGGATCTCCCGCTCCGAGATCGCCGCGGCCGCCGGCGGCCCCGGCTCGGGTCCCGCGCCGAGGTCGCGGCCCGCCCCGGTCCCGAGGCGCGCACCAGCCGACCCTGCCGCCGCGGCCAGCTCGGGATCCGCCGCCAGCGTGTCGCGCGTGATCCGCCCGCCGTCCGCGAAGATCAGCAGGCGCCGCATCGCGTGCTCGAGCTGGCGCACGTTGCCCGGCCAGTCGAAGGCCGCCAGCGCCCGCAGCGCGGAGGGCTCGAGCGTCGGGGGGGCCGGCAGCCCCGCAGCCTTCGCCTCGCGCTGCAGGAAGTGCCGCGCCAGCAGCGGCACGTCCTCGCGCCGCGCGCGCAGCGGCGGCAGCTCGACCGTAATCCCGTTGAGCCGGAAGTAGAGGTCCTGGCGGAAGACGCCGTCCCGCATCAGCGTCTCGAGGTCGCGGTGGGTCGAGCCCACGACGCGCACGTCGGCGCGCACCAGCCGCTCGCTCCCGAGCGGCCGGAAGGCGCGCTCCTGCAGAACCCGCAGCAGCTTGGCCTGCAGCGCCGGGCTCATGTCGCCGATCTCGTCCAGCACCAGCGTTCCGCCGTCGGCCAGCTCGAACAGGCCGCGCCGCGGCGCGTCGGCCCCAGTGAACGCGCCGCGGGCGTGGCCGAACAGCACGCTCTCGAGCAGCGTCTCGGGAATCGCGGCGCAGTTCTCGGTCAGGAACGCGTGGGCGCGGCGCGGCGACGCCTCGTGCAGCGCCCGCGCGACCAGTTCCTTGCCGGTCCCCGACTCGCCGGTGACGATCACCGGCAGCGAGGTCGGCGCGACCTTGGCCAGCGTCTCGAAGACGCCGCGCATCGCCGCCGAGCGGCCGATCAGCTCGCCGAAGCCGCGGGCCGCGTCGGCCGCCTGGCGCAGCGCCTCGCGCTCCAGGGACAGCCGCCCCACCAGGCGCCCGTAGCCCAGCGCGACCGCGGCCTGCGCCGCCAGTGCCTCCAGGAAGCGCAGGTCGGCCTCGCTGAAGGCGGCGTGCGCGCCGCGGGTGTCGACGTAGAGCGTCCCCAGCACCTCGCGCCCGAGCCGCAGCGGCACGCACATCACCGAGCGGATGTCGAACAGCGCGACCGACTGCGCGCCGCTCAGCTCGGGGTGCGAGCGCGCGTCGCGGGCCAGGATCGCGTGCCCCTCGTCGGCGCGGGCCAGGACGCTCTTCGAGATCCGCACCGCGTCGTGCGCAGTGCGCTCCTCCACCCCCTCCGCCGCGACCGGTTCGAGCGCGCCGCCGTCCGTGCTGCGCAGCAGCAGCAGGCCGCGCTCCGCGCCGGCCTGTTCGACCGCCAGCGCGACGATCCGCTGGAACAGCGGGGCCAGGTCCCCCTCCTCGGCGACCGCCTGCGCGACCTCGTACAGCGCGCCCAGCGGGTCGAGCCCGCGGGCGCGCCCGGCCGGCGCGGCGGCGCGGCCGGCGGGCTGCTGCGCGCCGCGCCGCACCGCGGCGTCGCGCAGCGCGAGCAGGTCGGGCCGGCCCAGGAAGCGCGCGCGCCGCGCCGGGTCGGCGTATCTGGCCGCCAGCGCGTCGGCCAGCGCGACGGCGTGGGCCAGCGCCTCGTCCGCTGCCGCGTCGTCGCCGCGCTCGGCGAACAGCCCGGCCAGCACCGCCAGCGCGCGCAGCTCCAGCTCGGCCATGCCCGAGCGGCGGGCCAGGCCGATCGATTCCTCGGTGTCGGCGCGCGCCAGGCCGGGCTGGCCGGCCAGCCGGCGCGCCCGCGCTCGCTCGTAGAGCAGCGCGGCCCGCGTCGCGGGGCCGTCCTCACGCGGCACGGCCAGCGCGACCTCGGCCCGGTCGAGCCATTCGAGCGCCTGGCCGGCGTCCTCCTCGTCCAGCGCGATCCGCGCCCGCTCCAGCGCGGCGAGCGCCTGGACCCGCAGGTTGCCGGTTCGGGCGGCCTCCTCCAGCGCGGCGGCGGCCGCCTCGCGCGCCGCGTCCAGTTGGCGGTCGAGCCGCCGGTCGCGCGCCGCGGCGAGCCGCGCGAACTGCCGCTGCGCGCCCTCGCCCAGCGCCTCGGCCAACGCCAGGGCCAGCCGGTCGTGCTCGCGCGCGGCCTCGCGGTCGTCGGTCCAGCACAGCGCCTCACCCGCGATCAGCAGTCCCGAGACGCGGTACGCCCCCCGGTCGAAGCGGGTCGCCTCGTCCAGCAGCCGGCGGCCGGTCGCGAGCGCGGCCTCGTAACGCCCCAGCCGCAGCTGGATCAGCCCCAGGTTCTCCAGCGCCAGCTCGAGCGGGACCGCGGCCCCCAGCGCGGGGATCTCGGCCAGCGTCTGCTCCAGCCGCGCCGCGGCCCCCTCGAGGTCGCCGAGGAAGGTCCGCACCAGCGCCTCGTTGACGTGCAGGTTGGCGGCCCAGACCCGGTCGCCGAGCGCCCGGAACGCGGTCCGCGCTTCGTCCAGCGCGGCGAGCGCGGCGTGGGTCCGGCCGCCCAGCGCGCGCAGCAGCGCGATGTCGTTGAGGCAGACCGCGACCTCGCGCGATCCCGCGCGCCCGGCCGCGGCCTCGTCGCGGAACAGGGCGAGCGCGCGCTCCATCGTCTCCAGCGCCGCGTCGTGGTCCCAGGCGGTGAGCTGCACGCTGGCCAGGATCTTCAGCGCCAGCGCCAGCGCCGCCGGATCGCCGCTGCCGCGCGCCAGCTCGACCGCGCGCCCGGCCGCCTCGCGCGCCTCGGCGAAGCGGTGCAGGCCGCGCAGCCGCGCGGCGAGCAGCCCTGCGGCGCGCGACTCCGCGGCGGCGTCCCCCAGCGCCCGCGCCGCCGCGGCCCAGTCGCGGCACAGGTCGATCGCGCGCAGGTCGTTGCGGATCGCGTGCCAGGCCCGCTCGAGCCGCGCGAAGAGCGCGAGCCGCGTCCGCGCCGCGTCCATTCCCGCGGCCGGCACGGCCAGCACCGCCTCGAGGAAGGGGATCGCGGCGCCGGGCCGCCACGAGCGCTCCAGCGCGTCGGCCGCGGCGAGCAGCGCGGGCTCGTGCCCCGCGACCTCGCCCGCGGCCAGCAGGTGCCCCGCGCGCTCGACGGCGCGCGCCGGATCGGCCGCGGCCAACTCGGCCCACGCGCGGTGCAGCGCGCGGGCCCGCGCGCTCCCCGCGGCCTCGAGCAGCGCGTCGCGCAGCGTGGCGTGGGCCGGCTCCAGCCGGCCGTCGTCGCGGCGCACCAGCATCCGCCGCGCGAGCAGCGCCGGGATCGCGTCGGCCGCTGCGGTGCCGGCCGCGTCGCCTGCCGCCGCGCCCGCCGCCGCGTCCCCGTCGGCCGCGAGCGCGACCGCGCGCGCCAGCTCGGCGTCGCCCGCCGGCGCACCGGCCGCGGCCAGCGCCTCGAGCAGCGCGATCCCGGCCGGTCCGCTGCGCGCGATGCTCTCGGCCAGCGCGGCCTGGCGGCTGGGCGGCAGCGCGAGTGCGTCGGCGGCCCCGGGGGACCGTTCGGCCAGGTCGCGCAGCACCGTCTCGGTGAAGAAGGCGTTGCCGGAGGTCAGCGCGTGGACCCGTTCGGAGACCAGCGCCGCGCGGGCCGGGCCGACGATCTCGGCCGCCAGCGCGGCGACCTCGTCCGGCGCCAGCGGGCCCAGCAGCAGCGCCGAGAACAGCCCCTCGGCCTCCAGCGCGCGCGCAGCCGCGGCGAAGGCCGGGCGGTCCTCCGACAACCTCGCGGTGGCGGCGACGCGCAACGCGGCGCCGCGCGCGCGCCGGGCGATCGCGGCGAGCAGGTCGAGCACGAAGGGGTCGGCGTCGTGCAGGTCCTCCAGCGCGACGACCAGCGGGCGCGCCGCCGCGGCCTCGGTCACCAGCTCGGCCAGCGCGGCGAGCGCGGCGCGGCGCTCCGGCGGCGCGGCGCCGGGCTCGGGCTTGACCAGCGCGGGCGCGACCGCCGCCAGCGCCGCGCGGTGCCGGCGCGCCAGCGTGTCGCCGGGCGTCTGGCCCGAACCGTCGGCCCCGCCCAGCACCTCGGCCAGGATCTCGACGACGGGGTCCAGGCTGTGCTCGCCCCCCGGCCGGCAGGCGCCGCGCGCGACCGCGTGTCCCTGCGCACGCAACTCGTCCAGCGCGGTCTCGAGCAGGCGCGACTTGCCGACCCCCGCGTCCCCCGCGACCAGCAGGAACGGTGGCGTGGCCGACTCCGGCCGCGGCTCGAGGCGCGCCAGCGCCTCGGCCAGCTCGCGCGCCCTTCCGACGAACGCGACCGCCGCCCCCGCCGGTGCGGCCTCCGCGTCGGGCAGTGGCCCGGCGATCCGCTCCAGCTCCTCGAGCGCCACGGCGGCGTCGGCGCAGCGGGCCGCGGGGTCATCGGCCGTCATCCGCGCGACGAGCGCGTCGAGCCCGGCGGGCTGCTCCGCGGTGCGCCCTTCGAGCGCGGCCGCGAGGGTCACACCCAGCGCGAAGACGTCGCTGCGGGCCGAGGCGCGCTCGCCTGCGAGCAGCTCTGGAGCCGCGTAGCGCAGCGTCCCGCCGGCCCCGAGCTGCGGCCCGGCCAGCCGCTCCGAGAGCCCGAGGTCCATCACCGTCACGCGCCCCGGCCGCTGCAGCGAGCTGCCTGGCGCGACCAGCACGTTCTCGGGCTTCAGGTCGCGGTGCACGATTCCGCGGCGGTGCAGGTGTGCGACCGCGCGCAGCGCGGCGGCCAGCGCGGCCAGCACCCATCCCACGGGACGCTCCGCCGCGGCCTGCAGGAACGGCGCGCCGGGGACGACCTCCATCACCAGGTAGGGACGGCGGCTGGTCTCGTCGACGCCGAAGTCGAAGACGCGCACCAGCCCGGGGTGGCGCAGCGCGGCCAGCGCGCGGAATTCGCCGCGCAGCCGCTCGACCTCATCCGGCTCGCCGGCCTCGGCGTGCAGCAGCTTCAGCGCGCGCTCGGCCGGCTCACCGCGGCCGGCCGCGGCGCGGTCGCGGACCAGGAACACGGTCGCCTGGCCGCCGGAGCCGAGCGGGCGCAGCAGTTCGTAGCGTCCTCCGATCGGGCTCGCGCCCTCCCCGCCGTCGATCGCCTGGGCGTCGAGCCAGCGGTAGAGCGTGGCCCGTCCGACCCCCAGCAGCCGCGCCGCCTCGGCGCGGTTCCCGCCCGCGCGCCGCAGCGCGCCGTCGATCTCGGCGCGCGAGGCGCCGCGGCGGGGTTCCCGGTCGGTCATGGAGACCTTCTGGTACCGCGCCCGGGACTGGAACACAAGCCCCCCGGCTTACCGACTTACGGTAGCTGTCCCCGGATAGTCCGGCTTACCGACTTACGGTAGCTGTCCCCGGATAGTCCGGCTTACCGACTTACGGTAGCTGTCCCCGGTTAGGAGACCTTGGAGCCGGGGGGGACCTCGCCGTCGGGGCCGAGGACGTGCGGCACGCCGTCGGGGCCGGTCGCGGCCAGCAGCATCCCCTGGGACTCGAGGCCGCGCAGCTTCGCCGGCTTCAGGTTGGCGACGACGATGATCGTCCGGCCGACCAGGTCCTCCGGCTGGTAGGCCGAGGCGATCCCGGCGACGAGCTGGCGCCGCTCTCCGCCCAGGTCCACCTCGAGCCGCAGCAGTTTCTCGGCGTTCGGGTGGCGCTCGCAGACCAGCACCTTCGCGCAGCGCAGCTGGACCTTCGCGAAGTCGTCGATCGTGATCAGGCCGTCGGGCGAGCCGACGGGGGGCGGGGCGGGGGATTCCGACACGGCGGCGTCCTTTGGCGGGCCGGCACGGAGGCCGGCCCCTACGGGGGGCGACACGGGGGGCGACACGGGAGGGGCCGCGGCCGGGGCAGCCGGCGCGGCGTCGCCGAATACGGCCTTGCGGTCGAGGCGCGGGAAGACCGCGTCGCCGGCGGCGACGCGGCGCCCCGCGACCGGCAGCGTCTCCAGCTCGAGCAGGTCGACGCCGGCGGCGATCTCGCGCGCCGGGTCGTCGCCCAGCCCGAGCATCCGCCACAGCCGGGCCGCGGCGACCGGCATCGCCGGGTGGAGCCGCAGCGCGATCTGCGCCAGGTGCTGCGCGGAAGCGCCCAGCACCCCCGCGGTCAGCGCCTCGCGCCCCGGCCGCTTCCACGGCTCGTGGCGCACCAGGTACTTGTTCAGCGCGTCGGCCCACTCGGTCAGCGC
>JALOKP010000050.1 GCA_025456425.1 Acidobacteriota bacterium
CGGCTCCGCTCAGGCCTGTCCGGCGTGCTGGGCGATGAACTCCACGGCGTTGCCCACCGTGCGGATCTTCTCGGCGTCCTCGTCCGAGATCTCGATCCCGAACTCCTCCTCGAGCGCCATGACCAGTTCGACCGTCTCGAGCGAGTCGGCGCCGAGGTCGTCGGTGAACGACTTGTCGTCGGAGATCGTCTCGGGGTCGAGCTTGAAGCTCTTCGCGATCAGATCCACCACCTTCGCGCGGATTTCGTCCTTCGAAGCCATTGCGCAGATCCTCCCTTTTTCTTCGTCGTCGATCCTGGGTCCCGCGTCACATGTCCATGCCGCCGTTGATGTCGAGCACGGCGCCGGTGATGTACGAGGCCGCGTCCGAGAGCAGGAACGCGACCCCGGTCGCCACGTCGGCCGGCATCCCGAGCCGGCCGAGGGGAACGGCATCCAGCAGCTTCTTCCGCGCCTCCTCCGGGAGCGAACGCGTCATGTCCGTATCGATGAAGCCTGGCGCGACGGCGTTCACCGTCACGCTGCGCGAGGCCAGTTCGCGGGCCAGCGCGCGCACGAAACCGATCAACCCGGCCTTGGAGGCCGCGTAGTTGGCCTGTCCCGCGTTGCCCATCCGGCCCACCACGCTGCTGACAGCGACGATGCGACCGAAACGGTTGCGGATCATACCGGGGACCCAGGCCTTTGTCACCAGGAACGCCCCGGTCAGGTTGGCCTGGATCACGGCCTCCCAGTCGGCCAGGGGCATCCGCATGAGGAGAGTGTCCCGGGTCATCCCCGCATTGAGCACCACGCCGTGCATCCCGCCGGCCTCCCGGGTCTCCTTGACCAGGGCGTCCAGCGCGGCCTGGGCCGCCGCGGCGTCCGACAAGTCGAGCGCCACGCCGCGGGCCCGGCCGCCGGCGGCGGCGACCTCGGCGGCCGCCCTCTCCGCTGACTCGAGGGTGCGGGCGGTCAGAAAGACCTCCGCGCCGGCCCCGGCCAGCTCGTCCACGATCGCCCGGCCGATCCCCCGCGAGCCACCCGTCACCAGGATCCGCCGTCCGTCGAGCCCCGGCCAACGCAGCGCGCTCATCGCTTCACCGCTGCGCCGCGGCGCCGGCGACCGCTGCCACGGCGGCCTCCAGCTCGTCGGGCGTGCCGAACGGCACGATCCGCAGCTTGTCGTTGATTCGCCGCGACAGCCCCGCCAGCACCCGCCCGGTGCCGAACTCCACCCCGGAGGTCGCGCCGCACTCGTCCTCGATCAACTTCATCGTCTCGACCCAGCGGACCGGCGAGGCGATCTGCGCAATCAACGTGCGGCGCGCCGACTCGCCGTCCCGGACCGGGCCCGCGATCGCGTTGGCGATCACGGGGAAGGCCGGCTCGCGAAACCGCACTCCTTCCAGGAACTCCTCCATCCGCTCGGCCGCCGGCTCCATCATCGGCGAGTGGAAGGGGGCGCTGACCGGCAGCAGCATCGCCTTGCGCGCCCCGGCCTTGGGGGCCAGCGCGACCAGCCGGTCGACCGCGATCTTGTGGCCCGAGACGACCGTCTGGTCGGGGGCGTTGAAGTTGGCCGGGACCAGGACCTCGCCCGAGGTGCGCGACTCGCCGCAGAGCTTCTCCACCGCCGCCGGCTCGAGGCCGATGATCGCCGCCATCGCCCCCTCGCCGACCGGTACCGCCTCCTGCATCGCGTCGCCGCGCAGCCGCACGGCGCGCAGCGCGTCGGGGAAGGCGATCACTCCCGCCGCCACCAGCGCCGAGTATTCGCCCAGGCTGTGGCCCGCGGCCGCGACCGGCGGCGGCACGCGCTCCTTGAGCACGCGCCACGCCGCGACCGCGACGGTGAGCAGGGCGGGCTGGGTGTTCCGGGTCAGGGTCAGCGCGTCCTCGGGCCCCTCGAAACAGAGCCGGCTGAGATTCTCGCCCAGCACGTCGTCGGCCATCGCGAAGGCCTCGGCGGCCTCCGGGTAGGTCTGCGCCAGCTCGCGCCCCATCCCGACGGCCTGGCTCCCCTGCCCGGGGAACAGCGCGACCCATCGCGCGTCGTCGCGGCTCATCGTCCTTCCTCCCCTCTCTCCATCAGAGCGCCAGCCTGCGCTCGGCCTGGTGCAGCAGCCGCAACTCCATCTCCATGTGGCCGACCATGTTCCCGACCTGCGCCTCGCGGGCGACGCGCAGCGCGTTGGTGATCGCCTTGGAGCTCGAGCGCCCGTGCGAGACGACCGAGATGTTCTTCAGCCCGAGCAGCGGAACGCCGCCGGTCTCGGCGTAGTCGATCTTCCTCTTGAGCGAGCGGAAGGCCGGGAGCATCAGGGCCGCGCCGATCCGGCGCGTCAGGTGCTTGGCCGACTCCTCGCGGATGATGTGCATGATCGACTCGGCGATCCCCTCGCCCACCTTGAGCGCCACGTTCCCGACGAAGCCGTCGCAGACCACCACATCGGCCTTGTCGGTCAGGAGGTCGTTCCCTTCGACGTTGCCGACGAAATTCACGTTGGCAGCCCGCAGGATCGGCGCCACCGCGCGCAGCATCTCGTTTCCCTTGCTGTCCTCTTCGCCGATCGAGAGCAGCGCGACCCGCGGGTTCTCGACGCCGAAGATGCGGCGCGCGTAGTGCATCCCCATCACGGCGAACTGCCGCAGGTGCTCGGTCTCGCAGTCGACGTTGGCGCCGGCGTCGACCAGTACCGTGTAGCCCGGGCCGATCCGCGGCAGCGGGGCCGGGAGGGCCGGCCGGTCTACCCCCTCGAGCACACCGTACATGACCTTGGAGACGAACATCACCGCCCCGGTGTGCCCGGCGGAGACGAACCCCTGGGCCCGCCCGTCGCGAACCAGACGGGTTCCGACGTGGATCGACGAGTCGCGCTTGGACCGGATCGCGTTGATCTTGTCGGTGAACTCGATGACGTCCGCCGCCGGTACGACCTCGACCGGGGCGTCCGACCCGCCGCAGGCACGCAGCGCGGCCTCGACGGGTTCGCGCGGGCCGACGAGGTAGACCGTTTCGCCCGTGGCGCGGGCGTAGTCCACCCCGCCCTTCACGATCTCCGTGGGGCCCCTGTCGCCGCCCATCGCGTCCAGAGCGAGTGCTTTCAGCTCGGTCAATTCGGGCGCCCCCGTACCGCGTTCGCGCCCCGAGGGGGCCGCGCCGCGGAGGACCCTCGCCGGAGGGTCGCGCGTCCAGCGGAAGGGGTCAGACCTCCTGATTGGTCTCGAGGATCTCGCGGCCCTTGTAATGGCCGCACGACGGACAGACGCGGTGCGGCAGCTTCAGCTCCTGGCAGTTCGGGCAGCGCGACATCCCGGGGATGGCCAGGGCGTCGTGGGCGCGCCGCTTGTCGCGGCGAGCCTTCGAGTGGCGCCGCTTTGGATTCGGCATGCGTTCATCTCCCTTCGGTGGGCGTTCCGCCCTTCCGCTGCTCCAGCACGGCCTTGAGCCGGGCCAACTCCGTCCACCGGTCGTCGGTCGGCCGTCCCGCGCAGCGGCATGGTTCCTTCTTCGTCAGGTCCGCTCCGCACCCGGGGCAAAACCCGGGGCACTCCTCGCGGCAGATCGCGCGGTAGGGCAGCGCGAGATCTACCTGTTCGCGCAGCACCTCGGCCAGGTCGACCACGTCCCCTTCGAGCGGGTACAGGTCGACCGCGTCGGGATCGTCCTCCGCGCGGCGCTCGAACTCGTCCATTCCCTCCGCACCGACCTGGGCCACGAGGAAGAGGCGGAACTCGCCCTCGAGCGGCAGGTCGAACCCGGTCAGGCACCGGTCGCACACGAGGTGGGCCTTCGTGCCGTACCGGCCGCGCAGTTCCACCCCACGGCTGGTCGGGCGCAGTTGGCCCGACAGGCGCGCCGGATCGCACGCGACCACCTGGCCCCCCTCCCAGGGGAACGGGGGGATCGGGACGGTCGCGTCGATAGCGACCCCGCCGGGGGCCAAATCGCTGATGTCGAAGAGCATCGTGCCCCCTCGAGGCGGCGCGGATGATAGCAAGGGGCCGGGGGGGTGTCCAGCCGCGGCCCGGCTCAGGCCCCGCTGGGAGGGATCGGCTTCATCCGGCCCATCTTCTCCCGGACCAGCTTCACGTATCGCCGGGTCTCGGCGTAGGGCGGGATGCCGCCGTAGCGCTTCACGGTCTCGGGCCCGGCGTTGTAGGCCGCCAGCGCCAGGTCGACGTCCCCCTTGAAACGGTCGAGCATCATCCGGAGCCAGCGGGCCCCGCCGTCGATGTTCTGCCGCGGGTCGAACGGGTCCTTCACCGCCATGAGCCGCGCGGTCGACGGCATCAGCTGCATCACGCCGAGCGCCCCTTTGGGGCTGACCGCGGTGGGGTTGAGGCGCGATTCGGTGTGGGCGACGGCGACGATCAGTTCGGGCTCGAGCCGCCAGCGGCGCGCCGAGCGCCGCACGTGCCGGGCGTAATCCCCCGCCTCCTTGCGCCAGGTCCCGCCGCTGGTGCGCCGGGGACCTGTGTCGGTCGGAAGGGGCGGAAGTGAAGGCCGGATCTCGCGAACGGCATCGAGCGCGATCCGCAGCTGGGTCCCGCCGGGCAGGACCGCGACCAGCTCGTCGCCGTCGAGCTCGAACTCCTCGATCTCCAGCGTCCGCAGATCGACGAACACCAGGCGCTCGGCGCGCGCGTTCCCGGCGCCTCCCGCCGCGAGGGCGAGGGCGAACGCGAAGCTCGTGGCGAGGGCGGCTGGGCGCACGATTGGGGTCGCTCGGCGGGTCCGCCCCGGCGGCGGTCCCCGGAAAGAAGGTACCAGCCGGACCCGGTCGCGTCAGGCCCGGTCGAAGCCGCGGTCCAGCGCGCCCAGGTCCACCCGCAGGGAGATCACCCGGCCGTGCGGGCAGTGCCCCGGCACCTCGCAGGCGGCGAGGCCGCGCAGGATGTAGCCCATCTGCTCGAGCGAGAGCGGCATCCCCTTCCGGACGGCGCTGTGGCAGGCGACCGTGGCCAGCAGCCGCGGGAACAGCGCCTCCGCCCCCGACCGGTCCCCTTCCATCGCGCGGGCCACGAGGTCCTCGAGCGCCGCCGGGCGGGCCTCACGGCCGAGCACGGCCGGCACCTCGCGGACCATCACCGTGCGCCCGCCGAACGGCTCGAAGCGGAACCCGATCCGCTCGAAGGAGCCGCGCTCCCGCTCGAGGGTCTCGATCCCCCCCGGGGGGAGTTCTACCGTCTGCGGAAAGAGCAGCAGCTGGCGCGCCATCGGACCGCTTTCGGCCTCGGCGATCAGCCGTTCGTAGATCATCCGCTCGTGGGCCACGTGCTGGTCGACCACCAGCAGGCCGCGTTCGTCGGCGGCCACGATGTAGCAGTTCGCAAACTGGGCCAGCGGCCGCGCGGGGGGGCCGTCGGCGTCGTCCCAGGCCAGCCGTCCCGGAGACGGCGGGGCGGCCCCGTCGAGCCCTCGCGGTGACGCCCCGTCGCGCACCGCAGGGGGAGAGGTCGCACCGGGAATGGCCCCGGGCCCCGCGGCCGGGCCCCCGCCGGACAGCCCGACAGGAGGCTGCGCGAGCGCCGGGACGGCGGCGCGTCCGCGCAGCGCCCGGCCGATCGCGCCGAACAGCAGCGCGCGCACTTCCTGCGGCCGCGAGAACCGGACCTCCGATTTCGCCGGATGGACGTTGACGTCGACGTCTTCGGGCGGGAGCTCGACGAAGAGCACCGAGACCGGGAACCGGCCGCCAGGAAGGCCTGGCCGGTAGGCGTCGAGCACGGCCCGCACCAGCAGCGGGTCGCGGACCGGACGCCGGTTCACGAAGAGGTGGATGTCGTCGCGGGTCGGGCGGTGCAGGTCCGACCGGCCGGCCCAGCCGCTCACGGCGAGCCGTCCCCCGTCCCCCTCGACCGGCAGCAGGCCCGTCGCGAGCCGCGACCCGAGCAGGTCGGCGACCCGGCCCGCCGGCTCCCCCGCCGACGGCGCGCTGACCAGGGTCCTGCCCCCGTGCCGCACCCAGAACCCGACCTCGGGCCTCGCCAGCGCGGCTCGGGTGACGACCCGCAGGCAGTGATCGAGCTCCGTCTCCGGCGACTTGAGGAACTTCCGCCGCGCCGGGATGCCGAGAAACAGGTCCCAGACCTGGATCGTCGTGCCGGGGGCCCGGCTGGCCCGCTCGACCCCCAGCAGCCGGCCCCGGTCGATCCGGACCCGGGTCCCTTCGCTTCCCGCGCCCGGGCAGGTCAGCATCTCGACCCGGGAGACCGCGGCGATTGCCGCCAGCGCTTCGCCCCGGAAACCGAGGGTGCGGACCGACTCGAGGTCTTCCCCGGAACGGATCTTGCTCGTCGCGTGGCGCTCGAAGGCGAGCAGCGCGTCGTCGGGGTCGAGCCCGCAACCGTCGTCGGCGACGGAGACCAGGTCGCGGCCCCCGCCGGCCAGCTCGATCTCGACCCGCGTCGAGCCGGCGTCGAGCGCGTTGTCGAGCAGCTCGCGCAGGACCGAGGCCGGGCGCTCGACGACCTCGCCCGCGGCGATCCGGTCGGCAACGTCGGGGGGGAGGACTCGCACCAGGCCCATGGCGGCAAAGGGTACACCGTTCCGCCGGCGGGTCCGGAAACAGGGCCCGATTGACCCATCTCGTGCGCCAGTCAGGCGGCGCACGCCAATATGGCGCAGCCCGGAGACGGAAAACTGGCCCTTTTCAGGCATTTACGCGTGGCACGCGCCTTGCTTCCTATTGGGTCCAAGCGAGGACGCAATCATGTGGATCCCCTGGCTGATGAAGGAAAAGTCCCTCGATGACTTCGTGGATCACGAGGGTGAGACCCGGCTCTCCCAGCTCATGGAAGATCCCGGGACGGCGCGTCCCGAAGAGGACGTCTACAAGAAGGAACTGGTCCAGCTGACTCGCCGGGCGCTCGAAGAGCTGCCGGAGCGGGAGCGGCTGATCCTCCTGAAGCGCTTCGGCGTGATGGGCAACGACGAGATGACCCTCGAAGAGATCGGCAAGATCCTGGGCCTCTCGCGTGAGCGCGTCCGCCAGCTCGAGAAGGAAGCCAAGATGAAGCTTCGCGAGCGCCTCGGCTCCCTGCGCTCGCAGTTCCAGTTTTCCCCGACCTGACGAAGTGCGGTGCTGGGAGCCGGTTCGCCGGCTCCCAGGGAGGAGTCACTCCCCCTCCCCCCACTGACCGACCTCCTCCCATGGCACCCAGCCCGCCGGTTCTCCGGCGGGTTTTTTTTGTCAGGGCGCCGCGTCGCCGTGCATCACCCGCTGGCGATCCTGGTAGTAGTTGAACGTCGGGTCCATCTCCGCGGTGTGGCACGAGGTGCAGGAGGCCAGCCCCGTCTTCCCATAAGGGCGGGCGGGATCGGCGAGGTGGCCGGCCGCCGGGCCATGGCAGGCCTCGCAGCCCACGCCGACCAGGTGCGGCGTGGCGCGCTCGTCGAGGAAGCCGCCCGGCTCGCCATGCCCGGTGACATGACAGGGGATGCAGCTCGCCTGAGCCCTCTTGTCGCCCCGCACCAGCGTCTTCCAGGCCGCGGCGTGCGGCGTCTTCGCCCACTGCTCGACGATCGAGAGGTGGCATCCGGCGCACGCCCCGACCCCGGCGAACCGCGACTCCGCGGGGGGCGGAGGCGGCAGGCGCGACGCGTCGTCCGCCTGCTGGGCGCGCGCCATCGCCTCGACGGTGTAGGCCTCCCAGCGGGCGTCGGCGGTCACCTCCTCGCCCAGCGCGTAGCGGGCGATCTGGAGGGTCGGCCGCGCTCCGGGCCGCGTCGGGCGGAAGAACGAAGCGAGCCCAAGGTACTTCCCTTCGTCCTCGAGGTAGAGGAGCCGCGCCGTGCCCTCGGCCACCGGGGCCAGCATCTCGGTCCCGCCGTGGCTACCGATCACGAGGTCGATGCCGGGGACGCGCCGGGCGACGAGGCGGGCGTCCTCGAGCGGCATCGACGCCAGCAGCACGACGGCGTCCGTCCGGCCCGCGAGCCCCTTCATCGCGCGCGCCACCGCCGGGATCGGATCGACCGTCACCAGGCTCGTCCCATCAGGCAGCGGCCAGTTCGCGAGCGGGTCGTGGCGAAGCGCGGCGACGATCCCGATGCGCAGGCCGCCGGTCTCGACGATGTGGCTGGCCGGAAGCCATGCCGTTCCCGTCGCGGAACGGACGAGGTTGGACGAGAGGAACGGGAAGCGGGCCGTCGCCCGGAGTTCGGCCAGCACCGCGGGACCCAGCGCCAGGTCGCGCGGGCCGATTCCTGCCGCGCGGTAGCCGAACTCGTTCATCGCCTCGACCAGCGCGCGGGTCTTGACCTCGCCGCCCGGGCCGGGGAAGTCGGAGAAGTCGCCGGCGTCGACGGAGAGGGCCGCCGCCCCGGGCCACCGTCTCTGGAACGCGCTCATCTGTCCGGCGCGCCGCGCGAGCCCGCCGAGCGGGAACGTGGGGCAGCCGCAGACATCGAGGAAGCCGTGAACCGCCCCGGTGAAGGTGAGGATCACGGCTGGTGCTTCCGGCTGGACCTGGCGCGGCGCCGGCGCCGAGGCGACGGGCGGGACGGTCCCGCCCAACCCGGCGAGCGCCGCCAGCACCGCCCCCTGCATTGCCCACCGACCGGTCACGCGAAGAGAATAGGAAGCAGGCCCGTAGTTCGCAAAGCGGGCGGGAGAGACCGTTGGCGAACGCCAGCCCCGGCCCGGTTCCCGGCTTGCTCCTGGCCTCGGCCTCGCCCCGCCGGCGCGCGCTGCTGGCGAGCCTCGGGCTGGCGGTCGAAGCGCTGGCGGTCGACGCCGACGAGCGGCCGCTTCCGGGCGAAGAGGCGGCCGGCACCGCGCTCCGCCTGGCGCACGCAAAGGCCCTCGCGGCCCGCAGTGCGGCGGCCGGTCGCGCCGTCCTCGCCGCCGACACGATCGTTTCGATCGACGGCGCCCAGCTGGGCAAGCCACGCGACCGCGGCGAGGCACGCGCGATGCTCCGCCAGCTGTCCGGCCGCTGGCACGAGGTGCTGACGGGGGTCGCGCTCGCGCTTCCCGACGGCCGCGTGTTCGAGGCCCTGGCCCGCACCTCGGTCCGCTTCGCCACGCTCGACGCCGAGGAGATCGAGCGCTACGCCGCGGGGGCGGAGCCCTACGATAAGGCCGGCGGCTACGCGCTGCAGGGAACCGCCGCCTGGTTCGTGGAGGAGGTGCGCGGATCGGTTACCAACGTGGTGGGTTTGCCGCTCGAGCAGGTCCGGCGACTGTTCCGACAGGCTGGCCTGCCGTTGCCCCCGCTGCGCGCTCCGGTGTGACGGGCGGAGCGCCGCGGGGGCGCCCCGCCCCGCCCGTTCTCAGTGGCCTTCGTCCGCCATGTGCTTGGAGTAGGCCGCGAAGTTCATCATCCCGTCCAGTTCGCCGAGCGACGAGAGCTTGATCCGCGCGAGCCAGCCGTCGCCGTAGGGGTCCTTGTTGACCTTCTCCGGGCTGTCCGCCAGCGCTGCGTTGACCGCGACGACGCTGCCGGAGACCGGGGCGTAGACCTCGGCCACCGCCTTGACCGATTCGATCTCGCCAAGCTGGTCGCCGGTCTTCAGGCTCCGCCCGGCCTCGCCCAGGTTGACGTAAACGATGTCGCCCAGTTCCTGCTGCGCGAAATCGGAGATCCCGATCAGCGCCTCGTCCCCCTCGCGGTACACCCATTCGTGCGTCTTCGTGAAAAGGCAGTCTTCCGGCCTCGGCATGCTCTGCTCTCCTCTCGCTCGCGCGCCCTCAGGCGCTCTTCTTCGCCTTGGGTCGACGATAGAACGGCATTTCCACCACGACCGCCGGCACGCGCCGGCCGCGTACGTCGATCTCGAGCTCGCGCCCCAGCCCGCCCGCCGTCGCCGGGACGTAGGCCATCCCGATCGCCTTTCCCAGCGCCGGCGCAATGCTGCCCGAGGCCACGAATCCGGCCGGCTGGCCGTCGACCAGGACCGCCTGGCCGTGGCGTGCGATCCCGGGGCCCCGGACCTCGAATCCGACGCGGCGGCGCGCCGGCCCGGCCGACCGCTGCGCCAGGAGCGCCTCGCGCCCCAGGAACCGCTCCTTGTCCCAGTCGACGATGAAGTCGAGGCCCGCTTCGAGGACCGTGATCGTATCGTCGATGTCGTTGCCGTAGAGCGGGAGCGCGGCCTCGAGCCGCAGCGTGTCGCGCGCCCCGAGCCCGGCGGGAACGACCCCGTGGGCCGCGCCGGCCTCGAGCAGCGCATCCCAGGCGTGGGGCGCATCGGCGTTGGACAGGAAGATCTCGAACCCCTGCTCGCCGGTGTAGCCGGTGCGGCTGAAGCGCGCCGGCCGGCCGGCCAGGCGGCCTTCCGCGAGGTGGTAGTAGGGCACGGCCAGCGCGTCGAACCCCTCGGCCAGCGGGGCGACGAGGCCGCGGGCCAGCGGGCCCTGGAACGCGATCAGCGCCGTCTCGTCCGACAGGTCGTCCAACTGCACGTCGAACCCGGCCGCGTGGGACCGGAGCCAGGCGAAATCCTTGTCCTTGTTCGAGGCATTGACCACGAACATGTAATGCCGCTCGCCCAGGTGGTACGCCAGGATGTCGTCGACGAAGGTTCCCTGGTCCGTGGTCAGGCCGGAGTACGCGATCTTGCCGTACGGCAGCGCGGACAGTCTCGAGGGGGAGACGAAGTCGACGAAGGCGTCCGCGCCCGGCCCGCGGATTTCGAACTCGCCCATGTGGCTGACGTCGAACAACCCCGCCCGCTGGCGCACGGCGAGGTGCTCTTCGATGTCGCCGGCGTAGCGGACCGGCATCTCGTAGCCGGCGAACGGAACGATCTTTGCCCCGAGCGCGCGGTGCTTCTCGTAGAGGGGTGTTCGCTTGATCGGAACGTTGCCGGCCGCGTCGCCTGCCACCGTGCACCTCGCGTCTCGTACCGCCCCGCCGATGACGATCCGGAGGACTCCGGCCGGCGCACGGAGTGCGGGCGGAGGGGCAGCACACTCGTCCCCGGGTAGGGTTTGGGGATGCTAGCACCCCGGCGGCGGCACGATCAACGCCGCGCCCAGTCGCCCTGTGCACGGTCGTAGCACCAGACCTGGACGCGCGCGGTGGCACCGTAGACGACGACCGCACAGAGCGCGTCGCGCCCGTCGGTGATGAAGAGCGAGCCGGCCGTCGCGTGCCCCTGGGGATCGAAGACGGCCATGCGTCCCGTCCCGAATCGCACGGCGGGTTCGGCCGCGCCGATCGTCCCGCGGGCCGGCGGGATCTCCCGGATCCGCCGCCACGCGGGCCGCCCCAGCCCGACGCCGGGGTGGTCCCGTGCCAGCCGATAGGGCGGCCCGGCGGGGTCGCTCCCGTCGGCGACGCCGCGACGCCGGAGACCGTCGCCCCCGGCGTCGCGCGCTTCGCGGAGCGGCTCCCCTGCCCCGGCCGGCGCGAAGACGAGCGCACGCGTCCGGCCGTCGCGCACCGCCGCCCGCGCCAGCGTCCTCATCCGGGCCGCGACCGACTGAGCCGCGGCTTGGACCGCGCGGTGTCGGGCAGCCGGCCGCAGCCGCTCCGCCGCCGATCCGGCCAGCAGGCCCAGGACCGCGATCGCGACGAGCGCGCCCACGAGCGAGTGGCCGCCCGCGCCGCGGGGGCCGCTCATCGCGGTGCGGCCGGCGCGTCGAAGGTGAGCTGGTCCTTGATCTTCGCGAGCAGCTTGGGCCCGATCCCCTTCACCGCCAGCAGGTCCTCGGCGCGGCGGAACGGGCCGCTCTGCTTGCGGTGCTCGACGATCCGGCCGGCGAGGGCCGGGCCCACGCCGGGGAGCGAGGTCAGCTCCTGGACGCCGGCAGTGTTGACGTTCACGGGGGCTCCCGCCGGTGCCGCCTTGCGGGCCGGGGGCGGGGCGGGCGCGGCGTCGGCCGGGCCGGCGAGCGCCGCCGCGGGGCCGGAGAGCAACAGCAGCGCCAGAAAGGTGAGCAGGATCGGCAGCGAGCAGAGCGGTCGCGTCATCGGAGTCCTCCCGGGCGCGCGAGCGCGCGCCCGCCCCCTTTCACGCAAGCCCCGTGCCGCCGCGGACCCGCGGCCTTGCGGTGCCGGATCCGCACGGCGTCCGCCCGCGGACGATCCGGCCGGACACGGCGTCCGCCGCCGGACGCCCGGAGGCGCTATCCTCGGGCCGGACGAGGCCATGGATCGCGAATTCCAGTACACCCGCGACAAGATTCTGTTCGTGCTGCGCGATCTGCTCGAGCGCGACGTGTTGTCGCGCCCCGAGTACCGCAGCGAGGAGCGTGCCGAGGAGGGGTTCGAGAAGCGACTGACGCTCGAGTTCCTGCTCTGGTTCCTCCAGGACGCGCTGCCGGAGGACTTCGAGTTCCCGTACGTGCGGCGTGACCTCGAGGACGAGTACCCCGCGGCGCTCGCGCAACGCATCGCCGAGGGGCGCGGCTGGGCCGCGCGTCTGGTGCGTGCGGCCGAGAGCAACGACAAGATCGTCCTGGGCGACTTCAAGAACAAGAAGTAGGGGCCGCCCTCGGTGGCGGCCCGATTCGCCGCAGCGGCGAATCGCGTTCGCTTTGCAGGCCGGCCCCTACGGCTTGGCGGGGGCCTCGACCGCGGGGGGCGAACCCGGCAGCCGGCGATACGCCTTCAGAAGATCCAGCCCGATCACCCCCATCGCGAAGACGATCAGGAAGACGAGTCCGACCTGCAGCACCCGTTCCTTCAGCCGCACGGACAGGTCCCGGCGCATCACCGACTCGACCAGCAGCGTCAGGATGTGGCCGCCGTCGAGCACCGGGATCGGCAGCAGGTTGAAGATCCCGAGCTGGATGCTGATGAAGGCCAGCAATCCGAGAAAAGGCTTGAGACCGAGCTCGGCCTGCTCCTTCGCGATCCGCGCGATCTCGAGCGGCCCCGACATGACCTGCGGCCCGATCGCCCCCGTCACCAGCTTGGACAGCGTCTGGAACAAAACGCCGGCGTTGTCGCGGGCCTGCTTCAGTGCCTCTTCGGCCGCGCGCAGCGGACCGTACCGGACGGTCTTGCGCGGGTACGTGAGCATCACCCCGATCCGTGCCCGTCCGCCGTCCGCGACCTGCGGGACGACCTCGAGGACCACCTTGCCACCGTCGCGCAGGACCGAGACCTGCACCGGCTTTCCCTGGAACTCCTCGACCAGCGAGGCGACGGCGCTCTGTCCGCCCGGGATCCGGCCGTTGATCTCGAGAATTCGGTCGCCGGCCCGGAAGCCCGCGGTGTCGGCGGGCCCCCCGGGAATCACGCTCTGCACCAGGATCGGGATCCGCACCCGCACGCCGTCGACTCCGACGCCGTACATCGGGTGGGTCGCGAGCGTCACATCGCGGGTCAGCGTCTCGAGGCCGCGCTCGATCCGGTAGGAGAGCGTCTGACCCGGCCGGAAGAGCACGATCTTCTCGTAGTCCTCGACCGACTTGATCGGCTCGTCCGCGATCGCCACGAGCCGGTCGCCCGGCGCCAGGCCGCCCTTCTCCGCCGGCGAGCCGGCCTCGAACGCCTCCACCTCCGGCGGGCCCTCGGGGATGTCCAGCGTCTCGGTTCCCGCCATGAACAGGCCCCACCAGAGCACGAGGGCCAGCGCGATGTTCATCGCCGGGCCGGCGAACAGGATGATCAGCCGTTGCCAGCGCGGCTTGGCCAGGTACGAGCGCGGATCGAGCGCGGTCTCCGAGGCGGCGGCCTCCTGGTCGGGAGTGTCGGCCTGCCCCAGCATCTTGACGTACCCGCCGAGCGGGATCGCCGCGATCCGGTAGTCGGTCTCGCCGCGCTGGAAACCGAACAGGCGCCGGCCGAACCCCAGCGAGAAGACTTCGACCTTGACGCCGAAGTGCTTCGCCGCCATGAAGTGGCCCAACTCGTGGATGAAGACGAGGACCCCGATCACGACGATCAGGCTCACGCCCTGCAGCAGGAGGTCGATCACGGCGTGGTCCGCTCCCGTTCGATGAATGTGCGTGCGGCGCCGCGGGCGGCGCGGTCGCTTTCGACCAGCTCGGCCAGCTCGAAGACCGGCCCGGCCGCGGCCCGATCGAGCTCGTGCTCGATCACGCGCGGAATCTCGAGGAATCCGATGCGGCCGTGGAGGAAGGCGTCGACCGCGACCTCGTTCGCGGCATTCAGCCGCGCCGGCGCGTCCCCCCCCTCCTCGATCGCCCGGTAGGCGAGGTCGAGGCAGCGGAACGACTCGCGGTCGGGCCGCTCGAAGGTGAGCGTGCCGATCGCGGCCAGGTCGAGCGGCTCGGTGATCCCGTCGTGCCGTGCCGGGTAGTCCAGCGCGTACTGGATCGGCAGCCGCATGTCGGCCAGGCCGAGTTGCGCCACCACCGACCCGTCGCGGAACTCGACCATGCTGTGAATGATGCTCTGCGGGTGGACCAGGACGTCGATCTGCGCGGGCACCATCCCGAACAGCCAGTGAGCCTCGATCACCTCGAGCCCCTTGTTCATCAGCGTGGCCGAGTCGATCGTGATCTTCGGGCCCATCTGCCAGGTCGGGTGCCGCAGCGCCTCGGCGCTCGTGACCCGCTCCATCTCCGCGCGCCGCCGGCCGCGGAACGGACCGCCCGACGCGGTCAGCACGATCCGCCGGGCCTCGCCGTGGCCCCCCGAGCGCAGGCACTGGTGGATCGCGCTGTGCTCGCTGTCGACCGGGACCAGAACCGCCCCGTTCTCCCGTGCCGCTCGGACCATCAACTCGCCGGCGACGACCAGTGCCTCCTTGTTCGCCAGCGCCACGACCGCGCCCGCCGAGCAGGCGGCCAGCACCGGGACCAGCCCCGCCGCCCCGACGATCGCGGCGACGACGACCTCGGCGCCGGTGCCGACGGTCACCTCCGCGGCCCCCTGCTCGCCAACCCGGACCTCGGGCGCGCGCCCGGCGAGCAACCCGAGCAGCTCGCGCCGCGCCGCGTCGTCCGCGACCGCCACCGCGCGGGGCCGGAACTCCCGCACCTGCTCGGCGAGGCGCTGGACCTGCCGGCCGGCCACGAGTCCGACCACTTCGAACCGGCCGGGGTGGCGGCGGACCACGTCGAGCGCGTTCCGGCCGATCGATCCGGTCGAGCCGAGGATGGCGACGCGACGGGGCACGGGCTCCTTTCGAGGGGCGCCTCCGGCCCCAAGCCGTTCATTGTAGAGGGGTTCCCGCGAATCACCCAGCCAGGAACAGGGCGTAGTACGAGTAGAGAACGGGGGCCGCGAAGAGCAGGCTGTCGATCCGGTCCAGGATTCCGCCATGGCCCGGCAGGAGGGTCCCCGAGTCCTTGACCTCGGCCGCACGCTTGAGCAGCGATTCCGCGAGGTCCCCCGCGATCCCGACGATCCCGAGCAGGAGCCCGAGCGCTACCGCGTGGCGGACGGGTAGCGCGCGCGCGAACCAGAGCGGCGCCAGCAGTGCTCCCGCGACCGAGCCCGCGAGGCCGGCGATCGCCCCCTCCCAGGTCTTCTTCGGGGAGATGACCGGCGCGAGCGGGTGCCGCCCGAACGCGCGCCCGCCGTACAGCGCGAAGATGTCGCCGACGTAGACCGCGACCATCGCCAGGATCAGCATGTCGCCGCGGTCGGTCGCGCCGGGCAGCTGGACCGTTCCCAAAGCGCCGAGGTAGCCACCGGTCAGGCCCAGGTAGGCGACGACGAACAGCGTTCCGAGGACCCGGTCGACGCGCGGCGCCAGCGGCCCGGTGGCCGCCAGCGCGGCGAGCAGAGCCGCCAGCACCACCGCGGTGAGCAGCGGCGGCGCGGCGGAGGGCGCGAACCCGATCGAGAGCGCGACGGTGATCGTCCCGGCCAGGCTCAACGCCAGCCAGGGCGTGCGCCCGAGGCGGCCCAGCATCCCCTGCAGCTCCAGCACCGCACCTACGCCCGCGACCAGCAGCAGCGCCCACCAGGCCCAGGGCGGCGCCCACTTCACCGCCGGGATGACGATGGCCGCCAGGACCAACGCGGTCAGGACGCGCGTCACGGGCGCACCCTCGCGCGCGCCGGGCGCGCGGTCGCCGCCACGCCGCCGAAGCGCCGCTCGCGGCGCTGGAACTCCACGACCGCCTCGTGCAGGTGGCGGCGCCGGAAGTCGGGCCAGAGCACGGGCGTGACCCAGATCTCGGAGTAGGCCAACTGCCAGAGCAGGAAGTTCGACAGGCGCAGCTCGCCCGAGCTGCGGATCAGCAGATCGGGATCGGGCACGTCGGCGGTGTGCAGGCGCGCCGCGAGGACGGCCTCGTCGATCGCCGCCGGGTCGAGCCGGCCTGCGGCCGCCTCCACCGCGAGCGCGCGCGCCGCGTCGGCCAGCTCGGCCCGCCCGGAATACGAGAGCGCGATCAGGAACAGCATCCCGGTATTGGCGAGGGTCCGCTCCTCGGCGTCGGCGAGCGCGCTGCGCACCGGCGCCGGCAGTTCGTCGATTCGGCCGATCGCGCGGAACCGGATGTTGCGCTCGAGCAGCGTCGCCAGCTCGGCCTCGAGGTAGTCGCGAAGCAGGCGCATCAGCGCGTTGACCTCGGGGGCGGGACGGCTCCAGTTCTCGCGGCTGAAGGCGTAGAGCGTCAGGACCTCGATCCCGAGCCGGGCCGCCCCCTCGACCACCTCGCGCACGGCCGCGATCCCGGCGCGGTGTCCGGCGATCCGCGGCAGGTGGCGCGCGCCGGCCCAGCGCCCGTTGCCGTCCATGATCACCGCCACGTGCCGCGGCAGCCGGGTGAAGTCGATCGAGTCGAGCGGATCGCCGGCCACGGCCTCGACCGCCGCGACTCCGCTTCTCCCGTTCCGCGCACCCGCTCCGCGCACCCGGCCCTCCACCCGTCGTCCCGGCGGCGCGGGGACTGTAGCATCCCGGGGAAGCCGCTCAAAACAGGAGGGTTGCGCCCTCGGCTTCGTCCCACTCCGGCCCGTAGTCGACGCGCACGAGGCAGAGCCCCCGGGGCGGTGCCGTTCCCCCGGCGCGCCGGCGGTCGCGCGAGGCCAGGACCTCCGGCGCCTCGTTCGCGCCCCGGCGGCCCAGCCCGACGTCGACGAGGAACCCGGCGAGGTTGCGGACCATCCGGTAGAGGAAGCCGTCGGCCTCGGCGTCCAGCTCCAGCACGCCGCCCGGCCGCTCGACCAGCTCCAGCCGCCGCAGCGTGCGAACCGCCGTCGCCTGCTGGCCGCCGGCCGAGGCGAAGGCGGAGAAGTCGTGCCGGCCGACCAGCCCGCCGGCCGCCTCGCGCATCGCGCCCAGGTCGAGCGGTGTGCGCACGAGCCAGGCCCACGGGCTCTCGAACGGCAACGCGACCCGACGGTTGACGATCCGGTAGCGATAGAGCTTCCCGGTCGCGGAGCGGCAGGCGTGGAACGACTCGGGGAGCCGCCGGGCCGAGAGGGCGCGCACGCTGTCGGGAAGCAGGCCGGCCAGACCGTGCAGCAGCAGGGGGAGTTCGCGGCGGTTGGGGGCGCGGTAGGTGGCGACCTGCCCCAGGGCGTGGACGCCGGAGTCGGTGCGCCCGGCCCCCACCAGCGCGACCGCCTCGCGCGGCGCGTCGTGGATCGCCGACAGCGCGGCCTCGAGCGTCCCCTGCACGGTGGGCCGGCCGGGTTGAAGTTGCCAGCCCGCGAATGGGCCGCCGTCGTAGGCGACGACCAGCGCGGTCACCGGCGCATCGGGCGGCACGGGGTCAGCGCGGCGGGCGCAGGGCCAGCGTTTCCGCGCGCGGGTCGAGCGTGGCGCGGTAGCCGATCGGGACCGCGCGCGCGCGCCGGCCGTGGCCGATCGGCAGGCCGGCCAGCGCCGGGACGCCAAGCGCCTCGGCGTGCTCGCGCAGCACGGCGGCGAGCGATCGCGAGGGCCGGCCGGGCGGCGGGTCGCAGGCGGTGAACTGCCCCAGCGCCAGCCCGGCGATCCCGTCGAGGATCCCCGCGGCGCGCACCTGCCACAGCAGCCGGTCGACGCGGTAGGGCGCCTCGCCGACATCCTCGAGAAAGACGACGGCGCCGCGCAGGTCGGGCTGCCACGGCGTTCCGGCCGCCGCCGCAAGGAGCGACAGGCAGCCGCCGGCCAGCGGGCCCTGGGCGCGCCGGCCGGGCCCGGCGAAGCGTCGACCCCGCAGCGTGCGCGGCGCCTCGGGGGTCGCGAGCATCGCTCGGAGGTCGGCTGCGCGGTAGCGCCGCGGATCGGCCAGATCGGCGACGCACGGCGCGTACCACGACGCGACGCCGCGCGCCTGGAGCGCAAGCTGCAGCGCGGTCAGGTCGGAGAAGCCGATCAGCCAGCGCGGGCGCCGGGCCAGGGCGCGGAGGTCCAGCCCGTGAAGCAGGCGCGCCGTCCCCCAGCCGCCGCGCGCGGCCCAGGCGGCGTCGATCGCGGGGTCGGTCAGCGCCCGGCGCAGGTCGTCGAGGCGCGCCGCGTCGCGGCCCGCCAGGTCGCCGGCGCGCGCGAACAGCGAGCGGCCCGGAACCGGCTCGTAGCCCCAGGCCGCGATCAGTTCCATCCCGGCACGCACGGCGTTCGGGTCGCGCAGCGCCGAACCGGGCGCGATGACGGCGATCCGCCCCCCGCGCGGGATCGTCGGCGGCACGCGAGGCGTCACGGGCCGCCCTGCTCCGTGATGACCGGGGCGTCGATCCGGCGCCACGATCCGGCCGCGCGGGCGTGCGCGTCACGCGCTCGGTCCAGCAGCTGCGGCTCGGACAGGATCGCGAGGCCCGTCCGGGCCAGCGCGATCGCGGCTCGCTCCGCGGCCTCGATCGCCCCCGGCGAGGCGGCCGCGCGGGTGAACTCTGGCGTGTGGGTCGGGGTCGGCCGCTCGGTGATCCGGAAGGTCGGGTGGAGCGACGGGACGAGGTGAGAGAGGGTTCCCATGTCGAGCGAGCCGATCGTGCCGCCGGGGCCGGGCCGCGGATCGAGCCCGGAGCGTCGGGCCTCGCGCTCCCAGGCCGCGGCCAGCACCGGGTTGCTCACCATCTCGTCGTACAGGTTGTCGATCTCCTGGATCCGCGCCGTCGTGCCGGTGGCGCGCGCGACCCCGTCGACGACGCCGCGGAAGCGCGCCATCACGGTCTCGGCCAGGTACTGCGAGTCGGCGGCGCGCAGGCTGAAGCGGGCGCGGGCGCGGTCGGGGACGACGTTGGCGCGCACGCCCCCCTCCAGGATCACCCCCGGCATCCGGACCTCGGGCCGGAGCCCCTTGAGCAGCGCGTCGCGCGCGATGAACAGCTGGATCATCGCGTCGAGCGCGTTGATCCCCTGCTCGGGCGCCGCGACCGCGTGCGAGGAGCGGCCGTGGAAGGTGACCTCGACCGACCAGGAGGCGAGGCTGGTGACGACCGCGCGGTCCTCGCTCCCCGGGTGGGCCAGCAGTGCCACGTCGATCCCGTCGAAGGCGCCGCGCGTCGCGAGCACGACCTTGCCGCCGATCGTCTCCTCGGCCGGCGCGCCGAAGACGAGCACCCGCCCCGGGACGGCGCCCAGCACGCGCGCCAGGCCGATCGCGGCACCGCAGGCCGCGGCCCCGATCAGGTTGTGGCCGCAGGCGTGGCCGAGGCCGGGCAGCGCGTCGTACTCGGCCAGGAACGCGACCGAGGGCCCGTCGCCGGAGCGGCGTTCGGCCCGGAAGGCGGTCGGCAGGCCGGCGATCCCGGTCTCGACGTGAAACCCTTCCTCTTCCAGTGTCCCCGAGAGCAGCGTCACCGCGTGGAACTCGCCGCAGCCGAGTTCGGGTGCCAGGTGGAGGTCGCGGGCCAGCGCGGCCAGGCGCGGGGCCTGGCGCAGCACCTCGGCCGCGACCTCGTCGTGCAGGGTGGCCAGGTCGATCATCGTGGGGCGTCAGCCTCCTTGCGACCTCGGCCGGCAGAAGGTGTCGAGCGGAGCCGGTCGTAAGCCGGATTCTGTTCCCCTTGCGGGGGAGGATCATTCCTCTGGGACGGCGGTTACCCGCCGCCTCGAGCAGCCTA
>JALOKP010000051.1 GCA_025456425.1 Acidobacteriota bacterium
CACCAGCATCGCCGCCGGCGCGTGCCAGAACAACGACGACATCCGCGACAGCATGTAGACCCCCGCCGTCACCATCGTCGCCGCGTGGATCAGCGCCGACACCGGCGTCGGGCCCGCCATCGCGTCCGGCAGCCAGACGTAGAGCGGCAGCTGCGCGCTCTTCCCCGTCGCCCCCACGAACAGCAGCACCCCGACCCCCGCCAACAGCCCCGCCCCGTACCAGTAGCTCGACGAGCCGTTGATCGCCGCCGCCAGCTCCGAGAAATCCAGCGTCCCGAAGGTCACCACCAGCAGCAGCATCCCCAAGAGGAACCCGAAGTCCCCGATCCGGTTCGTGATGAACGCCTTGCGCCCCGCGTCGGCGCAGGTCAGCCCGCTCTCCTTGTCGAACACCTGGTCGTAGAAGTACCCGATCAAGAGGTACGAGCAGAGCCCCACGCCCTCCCACCCCACGAACATCACGACCATGTTCCCGCCCAAGACCAGCGTGAGCATCATCGCCATGAACAGGTTGAGGTAGGCAAAGAAGCGGTTGAACCCCGGGTCGCCCGCCATGTAACCCAGCGAGTAAATGTGGATCAGCGTCCCGACGAAGGTCACCACCATCAGCATGATCGCGGTCAGCGCGTCGAAGGCGAAGGTCCAGTCGACCGCCATCCGCGCGAAGCGCCGGCCCCCCTCGTCCCAGCCCTTCAGCACCGTGTCGGTCGCCGGCATCCAGGAGAAGGGCGTCACCTCGAAGCGCGGGGCTTCGTGGGCGGAACCGACCGCCACCTCGTAGACCCCCGGGTGCGCCGCCGCCAGCGCCTCGTACTTCCCCACCCCGCCCGCGAAGTCGATCACCGCCCCCAGCGCCAGCAGGAACGACAGCGCCGAGAAGGCGACGGCGATCCGCCCGGCCGACCGGGCCGACAGCTTCCCGTACATCGTGAGCAAGCCGTTGATCAGGAAGCCGGTCAGCGGCGCGAGCGGGATCAGCCAGATGTACTTGAGCATGTCCGCCTCACCACTTCATCGTGCTCGCCTCGTCCACCATCACGGTATCGCGGTTGCGATACAGGGCGAGGACGATGGCCAGCCCGACTGCCACCTCGGCGGCGGCGATGACGATCACGAAGACCACGAAGACCTGCCCGATCGGGTCGGGCAGGAAGCGCGAGAAGCCGATCAGGTTGAGATTGGCGGCATTCAGGACCAGTTCCACCGCCATGAACATGATGATCGCGTTGCGTCGGACCAGGAGCCCGATCATCCCGACGGTCAGCATCGCCGCGCTGGTCACCAGCACGTGCTCGATCGCGAGCGTCACGCGGCCCCCTTTCCGGCGGGCGCGTCGGCCTGGTCGCGGCGCGCCAGCACGACCGCGCCGATGATCGCCACCAGCAGCAGCACCGAGGCCAGTTCGAACGGCACCAACCAGTCGGTGTAGAGCAGCATGCCGATCCACTCGGTGTTCCCCAGGCCGCGCCCGTCGGCGGCGTAGGGCCCCTGGAGCATCGTCGCCGCCCGATCCGCCCCCGGCAGCGGGAGGTCGAGCGAGCGGACCATCAGGCTCAGCACGAGCGCGCCGAAGGCCAGCGCCGCCACCGCCCACAGGCCGCGCTCGAACGCGCTCGGCCGCGGACCGATCCGGCCGGCCCCCAGGTCGAACCCGCGCTGCTCGAGGTCGACCAGCATGATCACGAACAGGAACAGGACCATCACGCCGCCGGCGTAGACCATGATCTGCACGACGGCGATGAACTCCGCCCAGAGCACCAGGAACAGCGCCGCCACCGACAGCAGGCTGACCAGCAGCGCCACCGCGCAGTAGACGGGGTTCCTGGCCACGACGACGCCGGCGGCCGCCAGCACGGCCAGCGCGGCGAAGATCGCGAAGACGACGAATTCCACCTTCCCCTCACCTCCGGCCCGCGGCCGGTCGGGCGCGCCCGGTGGGGCGCGCCGCGCGACGCCTCACTTCCCCGGGGCCTTCCCCTTCCCCGCCGGGGGGGCGGGGAAACCGAGGTAGAGCCGGTCCTTCTGCGCGCGGAAGCGGTCCCGCCCGTAGTCGGCCAGCTCGTAGTCGTGGCTCATGTAGATCGCCGAGATCGGGTCCGAGCCGCAGGCCTCGGCGCAGAGCCCGCACTGGCAGCAGCGCTCGTAGTCCACGGTGAACTGCCGCGGACGCCGTCCCTTCCCGGACGGGTGCGGCTCCTCCTCGATCGCGATGCAGAGCGTCGGGCAGATCTTCTCGCACTGCCGGCAGACGTTGCACAGTTCGTCCCCCGTCTCGGGGTGCATCCGCAGGCGGGGGTAGCCGCGGAACCGCGGGTCGAGCGGCAGCCGCTCTTCCGGGTACTGCACGGTGAACGGCTCGCGCCAGCCCCGGAGGTAGTGCTTCATCGTGACCGACATCCCCTGCAGCATCTCGACCAGGAAGAACCGCTTCCACCAGGGAAGCGGGGCCGGCCGGGGAATGACGACGGCTCTGGCTTCGCTCACGGGCGCCTCACGAACGGATCGCCTGGACGGCGAGAATCCCCGCGCCGGTCAGCACGATCCAGGCCAGGCTGGCCGGGATCATGAACTTCCAGCCGATGTTCATCAGCTGGTCGTAGCGGTAGCGCGGGAAGGTGGCACGGATCCAGAGGTAGAGGTAGAGCATGAAGAAGACCTTGATGAAGACCCAGCCCATCCCGAAGAGCAGCATGACCCACGGCCCGCCCCAGGCGCCGGAGAGCAACGCCGGCAGCTTCGGGAACAGGTGCCCCAGTCCGAAGGTCACGGGCAGCCAGCCGCCGAAGAAGAGCGTCACGACCAGTGCCGAGACGACGATCATCGCGATGTACTCGGCCAGGAAGAAGAACGCGAACTTGAAGCCGCTGTACTCCGTGTGGAAACCGGCGACCAGTTCCGACTCGGCCTCGGGCAGGTCGAACGGGGCCCGGTTGTTCTCGGCGACCCCGGCAATGAAGAACAGGACCACCGCGAAGGGCTGCAGCCAGAACAGCCAGGTGTGCTGCTGCTGCCATTGCACGATCTCGACCAGCGAGGCGGTCCCGGTCACCATCAACACGCCGATGATCGCGAGGCCGAACGGCACCTCGTAGCTGATCATCTGGGCCGCCGAGCGCAGCCCGCCGAGCAGCGGGTACTTCGAGTTGCTGGCCCAGCCGCCCAGCACGATCCCGAACACGCCGATCGAGGAGATCGAGATCACGTACAGGATCCCGACGTTGACGTCGGCAAGGTAGGGCCGGATCGGGAAGCCGAAGATGCTGACCGTCGCCTCCGGCCCGCCGTAGGGGATGACCGCGAACGCGGCGATCGTCGAGAGGGTCGCGATCACGGGCGCGATGTAGAAGATGACCCGGTTGGCGGCGTCGGGGGTCAGGTCCTCCTTGATCAGGAGCTTCACCACGTCGGCAATCGGCTGCAGCAGCCCGCGCGGCCCGACGCGGTTGGGCCCGATCCGGACCTGCATGAAGGCGATCACCTTGCGCTCCATGAAGGTCAGGTAGGCGACGCACAGCAGCAGCACCAGCGTCAGCACCACGCCGTGGATGAACGGCACCACGAAGTACTGGAGCACGGGGTACACGGCCCTTCGCCTCCCCTGCCGCTCAGCGGTCCACGCAGCCGAGCACGATGTCGATGCTGCCGATCAGAGCCACCACGTCGGCGACCATGTGCCCCTTGGAGAGCGTCGGCAGGCCCTGCAGGTTGTTGAAGCACGGCGAGCGGAAGCGCACGCGGTACGGCTTGTCGGTCCCGTCCGAGACCAGGTAGACCGACATCTCGCCGCGCGGCGACTCCGTCATGAAGTAGGCCTCCGCCCCCTTCGGCGGGCGGATCCGGCCCGCGACCTTGGCCAGGATCGGCCCGTCGGGCAGCGCCTCGAGCGCCTGGAGGATGATCCGCCGCGACTGCCGCATCTCCTCCATCCGGATCAGGTAGCGGTCGTAGGTGTCGCCCTTCGAGCCGACCGGGATGTCGAACGCGTAGTCGCGGTAGTTCTCGTAGGGGGCGTACTTCCGGACGTCGTAGTCGACGCCCGAGCCGCGCAGCGTCGGGCCGGTCAGACCCAGGCCCAGCGCCGTCCTGGCGTCGATCACCCCGACGCCTTCGGTCCGCAGCCGCCAGATCCGGTTGCCGGTCAGGAGCGTCTCGTACTGCGCGATCCGGGTCGGCAGCTCGTCGAGAAAGCGCCTGAGCGCCTCGGTCCAGCCGTCCGGGAACTCCTGCGGCACGCCGCCGATCCGCAGCGCGTTGTAGGTCAGGCGCGCCCCGCAGTAGCCCTCGAACAGGTCGAGGCACTTCTCCCGCTCGCGGAAGGCGTAGAGGAAGATCGTCATCGCACCGATGTCGAGGCCGTGCGTCGCCAGCCAGATCAGGTGCGAGGCGATCCGCTGCAGCTCGGCCAGCACGACCCGCATCGCCTGGGCGCGCGGCGGGACCTCGACGCCGAGCAGCTTCTCGACCGCGCCGACGTAGGAGTGGTTCTCGGCGAAGGCCGCGCAGTAGTCGAGCCGGTCGGTGAGCGGCGTGACGCTGCGGTAGCCGCGGTTCTCGGACAGCTTCTCGACCCCGCGGTGCAGGTAGCCGATGACCGGCTTGACCTCGACGATCGTCTCGCCGTCGAGCCGAAGCACCAGCCGGAGCACCCCGTGCGTCGCGGGGTGCTGCGGTCCCATGTTGATCTCGAGCTCGGAGGTCTGGTACACGCGGCCATCTCCTCAGCGATAGACCTTGTGGTCGCCCGGCTTGCCTTCGAGCGGGTAGTCGCGGCGCAGCGGGTGTCCCGTCCAGTCGTCGGGGAGCAGGATGCGGGTCAGGTTGGGATGGCCCTGGAACCGGATCCCGACCATGTCGAACGCCTCGCGCTCGTTCCAGTCGGCGCTGGGCCAGATGGCCGAGACGGTCGGGATCGGCGTCTCGGCGGTGGTGCGCACCTTGACCGCCAGCAGCTGGCGCGTCGGCCACGAGAACAGGCAGTAGGTCATCTCGAGCGGAGCCTCGGCGCGCTCGGGAACGTCGGTCGCGAAGCAGGTCGAGAGGTGGTCGAAGCGGCAGGACGGGTCATCGCGAAGGAAGGTCATGACCGGCACGAGCTGCTCGCGGCCGACCTCGACCAGCGGCAACCCGGCCCAGAAGCGGACCTCGACGAGCGCCGCGCCGTGCACGGCGCGCAGCCGCTCGAGCGCCGGCGACGAGACCTCCGCCGCCAGCGGGTCGGGAGCCTTCTCCTTCGCCGCCGCCGGGGCGGCGGGGGCGGGCGCCGGGGGCGGCGCGGGCGGCTGGGGGGGCTTGGGCTGGTCCTGGTCGGACATCGGGCGTCACCCTCACGACACGCGCTTGCGCGCGAGCGTCTCCTTCTGGATCTTGTCCTGCAGCTTCATCAGCCCGTAGATCAGCGCCTCGGGCCGCGGCGGGCAGCCCGGGACGTAGACGTCGACCGGCACGATCTGGTCGACCCCCTGGACGTGGCTGTAGGTCGGGAACGGGCCGCCCGAGGTGGCGCAGATCCCCATCGCCATGCACCACTTCGGTTCCGGCATCTGCTCCCACAGCCGGCGGATCAGGGGCGCCATCTTCTCGGTCACGGAGCCGGCGACGATCATCAGGTCCGACTGGCGCGGCGTGGCCCGGAAGATCCCCATCCCGAAGCGATCGAGGTCGAAGCGCGAGGCGCCGGCCGCCATCATCTCGATGGCGCAGCAGGCCAGGCCGAAGGTCATCGGCCAGAGCGACGACTTGCGCGCCCAGTTGAAGACCGAATCGACGGTCGTCGTGACGACGCCCGGCGGGAGTTCCTTGTCGCTCAGGCCCACTTCAGAGCCCCCTTCTTGATCACGTAGAAGTAGGCGAGCAGCAGGATCGCGATGAAGATCACCATCTCCACCAGGCCGAACAGGCCGAGCACCTGGTACTGCACCGCCCACGGGAACAGGAAGATCGTCTCGACGTCGAACACCACGAAGAGCACGGCGATCAGGTAGTAGCGCACCGAGAGCCGCTCGCGGACGCTGGTCGTCGACTCGATCCCGCACTCGTACGGGTCGCCCTTCATCCCCCCCGGCCGGTGCGGGGCGAGCAGCCGCGCGAAGACGATCGCGACGACCGGCAACCCGATCCCGATCAGCACCATGCCGAGGATGGGGAGGTACTGTTCCATTCCGTTCCTCCCGGCGCGCGGCGCGCCCGGTCCTCGTCGGCAGTTCCCGTCCCCTCCGGCTTACGCCGTTCTCGTTCGCGGGCATCGATCGCGGCGAGGGGTCCGAGTCCACCGGCGGGCGGGGTGTGTTACCCGGAGCGTTTCCTCCGGAAGCCGGCACTAAAGGATAGTTAGACTAGCAAAGCGCCCGCGTGACGGTCAAGGCTGACGGGTAAGCGGCCGGGGCGCCGCGGGCCGGAGCGTCGCGCGCACGGTTCCGCCGGCCACGTCGACCATTCCCCCCCGGGCGCGCAGGGCCGCCGCGGCCTCCCCGGCGGCGGCCGAGCCCTCGAAGACCAGCGTGACGGCGATCCCTCCCCCGTCGGCCGGAGATGCGGCGTCGGCCAGGAGATCGGCCACCCACGCCGCGTCGTAGTCCCCGCCGTAGAGTGCCGCCGCCGCGCGCGGCCCGAGACGGCAGCCTGCCGGGACCCCCTCCGGAACCGTCCGGACGAGACCGGGCCGGAGCAGTTCCGCCGGTCCGGCCGGGCGCTCCAGGGCGGCCAGCAGCCCGACGATCCCTCCGCTCGCGTAGTGGTAGACGGCCCAGCGCAGGCCGTCTTCGAGCAGGGACCGCAGCATCGCCGCCCGGACCGGGTCGCCGGCCCCCTCGATCGTCGCCGCGCGGGGCCAGCCGGCCCGGTCCTGGTCGAGAGCCCGCAGACCCGACCCGACCTCGCGGGGGTCGACGCCGGTCCCGGCGACCGAAACGGCGATCCCCGCCAGCCGCGCCGCCCCCTCCAGCCGCGCCGCCCGCGCCGCCCGCAGCAGCGGGTCGGCCGGCGCCGGCCCGGCGTGCTGGCCCCCGACCGCCCGCAGCCACTCCCCGGTCAGGGCGACCTCGATCGGCATGACACCGGTCGCACGCAGGAACTCGGCATCCGCCTCCGGGAGCGCCGCCAGGCTCTCCGGGACGAGCAGCACCGGGCTTCCCGGCAGGGCCGCCGGCCGCTCGGCGGGCCAGGCATTGGCCAGTGTGGCGGGCGCCGCCGCCGGCAGGCCCAGCGCGGCGAGCAGCCCGGCGCAGGCCGGATCGGTGAGCGGAGCGAGGGCGTCCGCCAGCCCGATCGCCGCGGCCGCACGGCGCGCCGCGCCCCCGGTCTCGCGCGCCGCCAGCGGGGCCCCCTTCCAGTTGATCCCGAGCCGCGCGGGCACCGCCTCGACCAGATCCTTCGGCACGAGCGGCGGCGGAACGGGCGCGGGCGCTTCCGGCGCGGCCACGGCGACCCCGCCGGCCAGGGCCAGCGCGAGCGCCGCCCGCCTCACGGCGCACTCGCGCCCGGCGCCGGCGCGAGCAGGACCCGCGCGCCGGGGACCAGCCCCAGCCGGGCCGACTCGTGCGCGGCGACCTCGATCACGATCGAGGCCGCGCCGTCCGGGACGTACGACGGGCAGGGCTCGGCGGCGCAGGGCGGCGCCGCGACCTCGACGTCGACCACCGTCCCCTGCGCGTCGAGCCAGACCAGGTCGAGCTCGACGAGGCACTGGAACATCCAGAACGAATGACGCCCGGGCTGCTCGAAGAAGAAGATCATCCCGGTCCCGGGCGGGACCTCGGCGCGCCCCATCAGCCCCCGCGCGCGCTCCCCGATCGAGCGCGCGACCTCGAGCACCAGCGTCGTCCCGGTTGGGCTCGTGGCGGCGACCTGGCGCGCGCCCTCGAGCGACGCGGCGGCGCCGCGCGGCTCGCTCGCACCCCGCGAGCCGTTCGCCGGGCCACCCTGCGCGCCGCACGCGACGAGCGACGCGGCGGCGACGAGCCCCGCGACCGTGCGCGCCCCCACGGGAAGTCGCGTCGTCATGGCGCGATTGTACCCCGCCCCCGCGCGCCCGGCTGCGATCGCGTGCCAACCCTGCGTTCCGTCACGAACGCAGGCGGCACGCGTCAACTCACGCGGACTGTTTCGCTTACGGGAACCGCGCGGCAGCCCTTGACCGGCGCGATTCCGAACTGCAATATGCGCCGGCCCGCGGGAGACGGATGGGAAGACGCTTTCCGCGGGTCGTCTCTTCACGCACGACAACGGCGAAACGGGGGTCCGGGCGGCGGGACGTGCCGGCCGGAAGGGGTCGGGGCATCGTCCATGGCGGTTCTATCGGCGGCACGGAACCAGTCCGATCCCCTGCTCAAGGGGCTCGCGTCCGCCGACCCGGACGCCGCGGGCGCGGCCAAGGAAGCGCTCGTCGCCGACCCGCTGCGCGCCGTGCCGCTGCTCGTCGCCTGCCTCGACGCCGACGACGATCGCCTCAGGCTGCGCTCGATCTCGCTGCTCGGCCTGCTCGGCGACGCGCGCGCGGCGCGCCCACTCGCCTCGCTGCTGCACGATCCGTCGCCGCTGGTGCGGCAGCGCGCCGCCGGTGCGCTGGCCCGCGTCTCGTCGCCGGACACCGTGGCCACGCTGGCGCGCCTGCTCGCGCGCGAGCCCGAAGCCAGGGTGCGGCACGTCGCGGTCCGCTCGCTGGCGCGGCTGGCGCAGACCGGCCACGAAAGCGCCTCGCGCCCGCTCTTCGAACGGCTCTCCGACGAATCCGAGGACCCACGGGTGCGGGTCGCCGCGCTCGAAGCGGTGCCGTGGCTCGCCGGACGCAGCGGCGCCGCGCCGGTCCGCGCGCTGCTGGAGCGGCTGGCGGCCGATCCCGCGGCCTCGGTCGCCCAGCGGGCCCGCCGGATCCTGGCCTCCAACGCGCGGCCGCGGCTCGAGGCCTGGGCGATCCTGCGCCTGCTCGACGACCTGGGGAGCCCGCGGCTCGGAGCGTGGCGCCGGGCGATCGCCCAGCTCGGACTCGCCGGCGGGGCAGTCGTCGACCCGGCGGTCCAGGCGTTGCTCGCTCGGCCGGGCGACCGCGAGTACGCCCGGCGCGTCGTGCTGCTGCTCAAGGAACTCTCGCCACGCCAGTTGACGCGGATCGCGACCTACCTCGACCTGGTGCGCGAGCCGGTCCCGCTCGAGACGCTGGTCGAGATCGCCTCCCACGCCGGCGGGCGCTCGATCGTCGTCCGCCTGGCGGCGCTGGTGCGGGCCCTCGCCGCCGACGAGGCGGACGGGCCGGGACCGCTGCACGGCGCGCGGGCGCGGGCCCACCTGGCGCTGGCCCAGGCCGGCTCGCGGATCGCGTCGGACGACCTGCGCGTGCTGCTCGAGGACCGGCGCTTCCCGGTCCGCGCGGAACTGGTCCAGGCCGCGGCGATCGTCGGCACCCGGCGCGAGCTCGCCCCACTGCTGCGGGCCTACCGCCGCGCCCGCGGGATGACCCGGCTCGCGCTGCGCGACGCGGTCCTGTCGGTGCTGCGGCGCGAGAAGATCCGCCGCACCGACCGCAGCCTGCTCGCGCTCGAGGCCACCGACCGCCGGGCCGCGCTCGAGATCCTCGGCCTGCCCCGCCCGGCCCGGCCGCGCCCGGTCCTGGCCTCCCCGCGCGTTGACAGGCCGTCGTCCGCGCTCCTAACCTGACGCCCTCCCCCGTTTTCTCCTTCCCCAGCCACGAGGACGAGATGCCGCTCCGGGTCGGCCTCAACGGCGCGGGCCGCATCGGCCGCGCGCTCCTGCGCCTGCTGGCCGGCGACCCGCGGGTCGAGATCGCCGCGATCAACGACGTCGCCGGGGCCGCCGCGATCGCTCACCTGCTGCGGCACGACAGCGTCTACGGCGCGCCCCTCTTCGAGGTCGAGGCCGCCGGCGCCGCGCTTCGCGTCGCGGACCGCACGATCCCCTTCACCGCGTTCCCGCGCCCCGAAGAGATTCCGTGGCCGGACCACGGGGCGACCGCGGTCGTCGAGGCGACCGGGCGCTTCTCCGGGGCGGCGGAGGCCCGGCGGCACCTCGCCGGGACGGTCCGGCAGGTCCTGGTCACCGCGGTCTGTCCCGCCGCCGACGCGACCGTGATCCCCGGCCTCCCGGGGTTCGAGGAGGGGACCCGGGCCCAGCTCGTCTCGACCGCCTCCTGCACCACGCAGGCCGCCGCCGTGCCGCTGGCGCTGCTCGACCGCTGGTTCGGGGTCGTTGCCGCCGAGATGACGACCGTCCACTGCACGACGGGGTCGCAGGTGACGATGGACCAGCCGCACGCCGACCCGCGGCGGGCCCGCTCGTCGCTGCTCTCGATGATCCCGACCACGACCTCCGCCGGCACCGGGCTGGGGCTGGCGCTGCCGCAGCTCGCGGGGCGGGTCTCGTGCCTTGCGATCCGCGTCCCGACCGCCTCGGTCAGCCTGATCGAGCTGGTCGCAGAGACCGAACGGCCGGCCGGCCCGCGCGACGGGCTCGCGGCGCGCTTCCGCGCCGCCGCGGCCGAGGCCCCGCTCGCCGGCCGGCTCGGGGTGACCGACGAGCCGCTGGTCTCGGTCGACTTCAAGGGCGACCCGCGCGCCTCGGTGGTCGACCTCCCGCTGCTGGAGGTCCCCGGAACCCGACTCGTCCGGGTCGTCGCCTGGTACGACAACGAGTGGGGGTACGCGAACCGGGTGGCGGACGTGCTCCGGGTTTGGGGAGAATCGCGCGACTGACGGGGCCCCGCCCGCCCCGCCGCCTGGAGGCCACGATGTCCCACCTGCGCCTGACCGACCTCGACGTCGCCGGCAAGGTCGTCTTCTGCCGGGTCGATTTCAACGTCCCGCTCGACGGCGCCGCCATCACCGACGACCGGAGGATCCGCGCCGCGCTGCCGACGCTGCGCTGGCTGGTCGACCACGGCGCGCGGGTCGTCTGCGCCAGCCACCTCGGCCGGCCGAAGGGCAAGCGGGTGCCCGAGATGAGCCTCGCGCCGGTGGCGCGGCGCCTGTCCGAGCTGCTCGGCCAGCCGGTCGCCTTCGCCGACGACTGCGTCGGCGACGCGGCGCGTGCGGTGGTGGCCGGGCTCGGAACGGGCCAGGTCGCGCTGCTCGAGAACCTGCGCTACCACAAGGGCGAAACCGACGGCGACGCGGCCTTCGCGTCCGAGCTGGCGCGCGGGATGGATCTCTACGTCAACGACGCCTTCGGCGCCGCGCACCGCGCGCACGCCTCGGTCACCGGCGTTCCCGGCGCGCTCGGCGGCGGCGCGGTCGGGTTCCTGATGGAAAAGGAGGTCGAGGCGCTGGCCCGGCTGCTGAAGCGCCCCGAGCGCCCCTACGTCGCGATCCTGGGCGGCGCCAAGGTGAGCGACAAGATCGACCTGATCGAACGACTGCTCGAGCGCGTCGACACGATCCTCGTCGGCGGTGCGATGGCCTACACCTTCCTGGCCGCGCAGGGCGGGAAGGTCGGCGGCTCGCTGGTCGAAGCCGACAAGCTGGACCTGGCGCGGGACCTGATGGCCCGGGCCGCGGCGAAAGGGGTCCGGCTCGAGCTGCCGGTCGACCACGTCGTGGCCGACGCGCTCGAGGGGAAGAAGGTGAGCGGACTGTCGACCGTGACGGGCCCGATCCCGGACGGGAAGATCGGGGTCGACATCGGCCCGGAGACGGTGGCGCGCTGGAAGGCGATCCTCTCGCCCGCGGTGAAGACGGTGCTGTGGAACGGGCCGGTCGGGCTGTTCGAGGCCGCCGGCGCCGACGCCGGCACGCGCGCGCTGGCCGAGCACCTGGGCGGGATCGCGGCCTTCCGCGTCCTGGGGGGTGGCGACACCGCGGCGGCGGCGGCCCGGTTCGGACTCGAGTCGAAGTACGACCACGTCTCGACCGGCGGCGGGGCGGCGCTCGAGTACCTCTCGGGGATCGAGCTGCCCGGCGTCGCCGTGCTCGAGCGGTGAGGACGCCGTGAGCCGGACGCCGCTGGTCCTCGGGAACTGGAAGCTGAACCTGACGCGCGCCGGCGCGCGCACCTGGTGCGCCTCGTTCCGTGCGCTGGCCGAGGCCGAGCCGCTGCCCCGCGGAGTCGCGATCGGGGTCGCGCCGACCTTCACCTCGCTCGACGCGGCCCGCGAGGGGTGCGCCGGCCTGCCGGTCCTGCTCGGCGCGCAGAACCTGCACTGGGAGCCCTCCGGGGCCTTCACCGGCGAGATCTCGGCGGAGATGCTGCGCGAGGCCGGGGTGACGCACGCGATCGTCGGCCACTCGGAGCGGCGTCACGTCTTCGGCGAGTCGGACGAGCGGATCGGCCGCAAGGTCGCCGCGGCGCGTGAGGCCGGGCTGGTCCCGATCCTCTGCGTCGGGGAGACCGAGGACGAGCGCGAGGCCGGGCGGACCGAGGAGGTGATCGAGGCCCAACTGCGGCGCGGGCTGGCCCGGACCGCCCCCCGCTCCGGGGCCGAGCTGGTCCTCGCCTACGAGCCGGTCTGGGCGATCGGCACCGGCAAGGTGGCCCTGCCCGGGCAGGTCGAGGAGGCCCACGGGTTCCTGCGCTCGGTGCTGGCCGCGGCGACGGCCCCGGGCCTGGCCAGCGAGGTCCGGATCCTCTACGGCGGCTCGGTCAACGCCGGCAATGCGGCCGGGCTGATCCGGCTCCCGGAGGTCGACGGGTTCCTCGTCGGCGGGGCCAGCCTCGACCCGGCGGGGTTCCGGAGGATCCTGGAGGCGGCCGCGGCGGGCTGATTGCCGGGCCCCCGGAAAGCGGCTATTCTCCGCGACTTGCGGCCGGGCCTTCCGGCCGGGAGAGGCACCGATGTCCGCGCTCTACGTGATCGTCCTGGCCGTCCACGTCGTGGTCTGCCTGTTCCTCATCCTCGTGGTGCTGCTCCAGACCGGGAAGAGCGCCGACATCGCGAGCGCCTTCGGCGGCGGCGGCGGAACCCAGGCCGTGTTCGGACCGCGGGCGAGTTCGACGGTGCTCAGCAAGGCGACGACCTGGTCGGCCGCGATCTTCATGTGCACCTCGATCCTGCTCGTGCTGCTGTCGCAGGCGGGCACGGGGCGCACGGTCCTCTCGGGTGAGGCGGCGGCCCAGGCCCCCGCTCCGGCGGCTCCCGCCGCGCCGGCACCCGGGACCCCGGCCCCGCCGGCACCGGCCCAGCCCGTGCCCCCGGCCGGCAACTAGGCTAGACTGCGTCGTTTCCCGACCGTGCCGGAGTGGCGGAATTGGCAGACGCGCATGGTTGAGGGCCATGTGGGTGAAAGCCCGTGCGAGTTCGAGTCTCGCCTTCGGCACCAAGCCTCCCTCCCTCGATGATCCCTGAACGCGCCGCGCCGCTCCCCGAGCGGGCGGCGCGTTCGTCTTCCCCCCTACGCTGACCGAGACGGAGATCCCGATGGTTCCGCCCGACGGCAAGACCTACCCGGAGATCCGGACCCTGGCGCCGGTCGACATCCTCGTGCCGGAGGAGTTCGGCCGGCTGCGCGAGCTGGCCTACAACTTCTGGTGGAGCTGGACCCCCGAGGCCCGTCGGCTGTTCTCCTCGATCCAGCCCGAGCTTTGGGCCCGCTACCGCAACCCGGTGGAGGTGTTGCTCAACGTCGAGCCGCACCACTGGGAGTCGCTGCTCATGTCGACCGCCTTCCAGGCGGCGTACGCGAGCGTGGTCGGCGCGTTCGACCGCTACATGCAGCACCCCGAACGCTGGCTCTTCCGCCGGCGCTTTCCCGACTACGCAGGCGGCCCGGTCGCCTACCTCTCGACCGAGTTCGGCCTGCACGAGAGCCTCGGGATCTACTCCGGCGGCCTCGGGGTCCTGTCGGGCGACCACGCCAAGGGGGCCTCGGACCACGGCCTGCCGTTCGTCGGCATCGGTCTGCTCTACCGCCGCGGGTACTTCCGCCAGTCGATCGACGCCGAGGGCCGGCAGCAGCACTTCTACCCCGACTTCGACCCGATGCGCCTGCCGGTGCAGGCGGTCCTGGCGCCGTGGGGACGGCCGCTCGAGGTGACCGTCCCGTTGCTCGACCGCCAGGTCACGCTGGGTGTCTACAAGGCCCAGGTCGGGCGCGTGCCGGTCCTGCTGCTCGACTCCGACCGGCTGAAGAACGACCCCTCCGACCGGCCGATCACCCACATCCTTTACGTCCGCGGCCGGGAGATGCGGCTCAACCAGGAGCTGGCCCTCGGGGTCGGCGCGGTCAAGGCGCTGCGCACGCTGTCGATCGATCCGGCGGTCTGGCACCTCAACGAGGGCCACGTCGCGCTGATGCTGCTCGAGCGGATCCGCGAGGAGATGCGCCGCGGGGAGCGCTTCCCGCACGCACTCGAGTCGGTCCGGCGCAATACCGCCTTCACGACCCACACCCCCGTCCCTGCCGGGAACGAGTCGTTCGACAACGACACGGCGCGGCTCTACCTGTCGAACTGGGCCTCGCAGTACGGGGTCCCGGTCTCCGAGGTCATGGCGCTCGGCCAGGTCCAGCCGGGAAGCGCCGGCGAGCCGTTCAACCTGACCGCCCTGGCGCTGCGCCTCTCGTCGTTCCGCAACGGCGTCTCCGAGAAGCACGGCGAGGTCAGCCGCGAGATGTGGCGCGAGCTCTTCGCCGACGGGGAACCGCCGATCACCTCGATCACGAACGGTGTGCACGTCGAGACCTGGATGGGGCTCGAGACCCGCGAGCTGTTCGACCTGCGGCTGGGCCAGGACTGGGAAGACCACCACGGTGAGCGCTCGAGCTGGGCCGAATTCGACGCCCGCGTCCCCGACGAGGAGCTGTGGGCCGCGCACGAGGCCCAGAAACGGCGGCTGATCCGCGCGGGGCGCGACAACCTGCGGAGGATGTACGCGCGCCAGGGACAATCCCCGCGCGAACTGGCTGCGGTCGATTCGCTGCTCAACCCGCGCGCCCTGACGATCGGTTTCGCGCGGCGCTTTGCGACCTACAAGCGCGCCTTCCTACCGTTCCGCGACCTGGGCCGGCTGCGGCGGATCCTGTCCGACGAGACCCGGCCGGTCCAGATCATCTTCGCCGGCAAGGCCCACCCCGCCGACCTCGAGGGGCAGCAGCTGATCGAGCGGATCTTCCGCCTGGCCCAGAGCCCCGAGTTCCGCGGCAAGGTCGTGTTCCTCGAGGACTACGACATGTACGTCGCGCGGATCCTGGTGCAGGGGGTCGATGTCTGGCTGAACAACCCGCGCCGGCCGCTCGAGGCCTCGGGCACATCGGGCCAGAAGGCCGCGGTCAACGGGGCGCTCAACCTGTCGATCCTCGACGGCTGGTGGATCGAGGGCTACTCGCCGGAGGTGGGCTGGGCGATCGGACGGCTCGAGTCGCTGGGGGACCACGAGCGGCAGGACGCCGAGGACGCGGCCTCGCTCTACGACGTGCTCGAGCACGAGGTGGTCCCGCTCTACTTCCAGCGCGACGCCGACGGCGTACCGCGCGAGTGGGTGCGGCGGATGAAGGCCTCGATCCGCGAGCTGCTGCCGCGCTTTTCCTGTACCCGGATGGTCAGCGACTACGCCGAGCGGGCCTACCTCCCGCTGGCGACCCGTTGAACGAGCGGGGGGGCGTGGGACTCGTCCAGGCAGCCGCCCCAACGGGACCCGACCCGCGACCCGACTCGATCCGGGCCGCGCTGCAGGTTCCTACTCGCCGGACACCCGCTCGGCGTACCAGGCGAACTGCGTCTGGGAGCGTCGCCGTTCGTTCCAGAGGATGCCCCAGCGGCCGCCGGACCAGGCGATGTCCCAGTTGTGGCCGACCTCAAACGGCTCGGCCTGCAGGCGCGTCGCGGGCCGGAGCGTCCGGCCCGCCGCGTCGAGTTCAAGGAACCACAGCGCGTCGGTGCCGCCGACCGCTTTCCAGGTCGAGAAGAGCACGCCGATGTTCCCCGACGGCGACACCTGCAGCCGGGGCCCGCTGTCGCCCAGGCCGCCCGCATTGACACCGTCGGCGGGCGTGATCCGCTCGCTGCGCACCAGCGACCCGGCGGGGTCGAGGTACAGCAGCCAGAGGTCCTGATCGTCCCCGGGCGGACGCTGCGCGGACGCCACGACCCATCCCGCGGCAGTCGGTGCGATCGACAACGCCCACAGGTCGTGGCGCCGCGGATACGTGGCCACCACTTGCGCCGGACCGAGCGTGCGGCTGTCCGCGTCGAGGAAACGGATCATGATCCGGCCGCCGTTCGAGGCCGGATCGTCGGCCTCGGTCCAGATCGCGGCGATCCGCTCGCCGTTCCACGCTTCGCTGGCGTTGTACGAGTTCGGCAGCCAGAGCGCGTCCCCCGACGTGCCGACGTTCAGCGGACTCTCGAGCGAGCGGTGCGACCCGTCGAAGTCGAGGCGTCGCTTGGCCACCCAGCGATGGACCGCCACGGCGTGACAGCCCACGTGCACCAGCGACCGCGAGGTCGCAGCGATCGTCGAAGACGTCGCGCTGACCCGGCCATAGACCGGGAGGTACCCGGTCTCGAAGGTCGAGAGCGGCGCGCTCAGCTGCCCGTTCGCATCGAAGGCCTGGACGTAGTAGTACGGCCCCAACCCGAGCCACGTCCACGCGTATCCGTGCGGCGTGCGGGTCATGGAGCCGCCCCAGAACTCCGTGTAGTAGTACTGGTAGCGCGCGGCGTCCACGCTGCAGACCGGCGCGAACGGCTCCCCTTCCGCGGAGATCGACCAGCGATAGCTCGCGAACTCGGAATCCTCGTCCGCACCGCATCCGTACCCGAGTGAGACGGCCATCCAGCCGTCCCGCGCCTCGGCGAGGCCGAGGGGGCCGTAGCTGGCATCGTAGCCGTCCAGCGGCAGCGTGACCGGGAAGCCTTCCGGGGGCGGAGCGGCCGCGGCGGAAGCACCAACGGCGAGCCACGCCGCCAGGACGATCGAATTCGCGCGCTGCATCCCGGCCTCCCCGGCGGCGAAGCGGCGCCGCTCCCGAACATGTACGACGGTCGGACGCGACGCGCAACCGGGCGCGTCAGCGCGCGAGGACGCCGAGCGCGCCCCGCGCCGGCAGCGCGTGAAGCGCCAGGTTCGCTAGCGGGTGCGGGCCGCGGCCCGCTTGCGCATTGCGGCCTTGAGCGCCTGCGCGGCCTCGCCGCGCCGCCGCTGCTGGTAGTGCTTGCTGCACAGCCCGCGCGCGTAGTGCTCGACCCCGCAGCCGGCGACCGTGCATTGGGTGTAGAGCGGCGGGCGGCCCGGCTTCCCTGCGCCCTTTCCGCGGCCGCGCCGCGCCGCGCCGCCGCGCCCGAGCGACGCCACCCGGCGCTCGAGGCGCGTCACGGCGGCGCGCAGCTCGCGAACATCGGACTCGAGCGACTGGGAGAGCGCGAACTTCGCGGCGTTCCGCTCCAGCATCTCGGTGATCGTATCGCGCAACATGCGGTCGAACGAGTGCCTGGTGCTGACGATCTCGGCCATGCGGCCCCGACCTTTCCTCGATTGCGCGGCGCAGCGCGCGGCTTGGGTTCCCCCGGGGCGCAACTCTATCACCGTTTCACCGGGCGGGGCCGCGCGTCATGGAATACCTGCCGCGCTCACCAGTCGCGGTAATACGTGCCGTCCAGGGCCTGCTCGTTCGAGGTCGAGAAGACGTCGTAGAGCGTGTCGCAACTCGAATCGCGATCGTCGGGCTCGTCGTCGTAGGCGCGGCAGGACCACTCGGCCTCGCCGGTGATCGGATCGACCGGGATCCGGCGCAGGAACCGGACGATCACCGGGTCCTGGTCCGCGGCGGGCCGGACCTCGACCCCTTCGACCAGCATCTCGAGATCCTCGGGGTAGTTCATCCACTCGAGATCCCACGGTTCGATCTGCCCCAGCACGGCGTACTCGTGGTAGCGGTCGATCGCCGCGCGCATGTCGGCCAGCACGCGGCGCAGTTCCTTCTCCTGCATCCGCTTGTAACGGTGGTGGACGTAGGGGAGCGCCACCAGCGTCAGCAGCGAGATCAGCGCCAGCGTGGTGAGGAGTTCGATGTAGCTCAGGCCGGCCTGCCGGCCCCTCGATCCCGGGAACATCGCGCGTTCGGCCTCGTTCCGGCCCCCTGGCCGGTCTACTACCTACGCTCCCCGCCCGCGTTGCGTCCAGTCCCGTCGCGGCCGAACAGCCGCTGCCAGAAGCTTCGGTGCGCCCGGCAGGGGGCCGGCTGCTGGCCCTCCCGGACCACCTCGCGGACCCGGGTCGGACAGCGCTCCCCGGCCAGGCCGCCGGTTTCGGGGTCGATCTCGACCTCGACCGCCCCCTCCGGCGGGCCGGGCAGCGGTGCGAGGAGCGCGCCCGGCGCCTCGCCGATCAGGCGCGCCACGACCGGGAGAGCCCCCCCCGCCCCGGTCAGGCCGGCCGGACCGCCGTCGTCCCGGCCGACCCAGGCGACCACGACCGCCCTCCCGGTGACCAGGACGAACCAGGCGTCGCGCCCGTCCTGGGAGGTGCCGGTCTTGGCCGCGACCCGGGTCCCCCCGAGGAGCGGGCCCAGCTTCCGCGCCGTGCCCCGCTCCACCGTGCCGGTCATCGCGTCGAGCACCAGCCAGGCCGGGATCGCGTCGACCCCGGCTGCGGCCGGGGGGGGCACCGGCCGCAACGGGAGCGGCACCCCCGGCGACCCCGCGCTCGCGCCGGCCACGATCCAGGCGGCCCGCGGCCGCCCCCCCGCGGCCAGCGTCGCGTAGGCCCCGGCCAGCTCGCCGGGGGTGGTCTCCCCCGTGCCGAGCGCGATCGACGGCCCCCCCGGCAGCCGCCCCGCGAACCCGGCGCGCCGGGCCCAGGCCGCGATGTCCCGCGGCCCGACCTCGAGCCCGAGCCGCACCATCGGGACGTTGAGGCTCTGCTCGAGCGCCTGGCGGACGGTCACGGGGCCGCGGAACTCGCGATCGAAGTTCTGCGGGCTCCAGGGGCCCTGCGCGGTCTCGACGGTGAGCGGCTCGTCGGCCAGCGGCGTGGAGGGGAGCGCGCCCCGCTCCTCGAACGCGGCGAGCGCGACGAACGGCTTGAACGCCGACCCGGGCTGGCGCCGGGCGTCGAGTGCGCGGTTGAAGCCGCCGCGCGTGCCCGCGCGGCCGCCGACCAGGGCCCGCACCGCGCCGTTCGCGGGGTCGAGCACGACGACCGCCCCCTCGAGCGGCCGGCGCGACGGGTCCTCCTCCTCCAGCTCGGCCAGCGCGCCGGCCAGCGCGCCGCGGGCCGCCTCCTGCAGCGCCGGATCGATCGTAGTGTGGACCCGGACCTGCTCCGGCCCCGGCTGGGGCTCGAGCCCGCGCCGGCGCAGCTCGCGCTGCACCGCGTCGAGCACGTCGCCGGCCGGGTCGAGCGGGTCGGCGAAGGGCGCGACGGCGAGCGGCGCCGCCGCCGCCGCGCGGGCCGTCTCCCGGTCGACGAAGCCGACCTCGGCCATCCGTCCCAGCACCCAGTCGCGGCGGCCGCGCGCCGCGTCGGGATCGGCCCGCGGGTCGAACCGCCCCGGCGAGGCGATCAGCGCGGCCAGAGTCGCCATCTCGGGCAGTGCCAGCTCGCGCTCGTTCTTGCCGAAGTAGAACAGCGCGCCGGCCGGCATCCCGACGACCGAGACCGGACCGCGCTGCCCGAGGTAGACCTCGTTGAGGTAGATCTCGAGGATCCGCTCCTTGCTGACCCGCTGCTCGACGAAGGCGGCGAGCAGCGCCTCGCGCAGCTTGCGCTCGACCGTCCGGTCGGCGCCGACGACGCGGTTCTTGATCACCTGCTGCGTGATCGTGCTGCCGCCTTGCAGCGGGCCGTCGCTCACGACGTTGTGCCACGCGGCGCGCGCCACGCCGACCGGGTCGACCCCGCCGTGGTCGAGAAAGCGCGCGTCCTCGGCCGCCAGCACGGCCTGCACCAGCCGCAGCGGGAAGTCCAACGAACGCAGCACCGCGCCGCGCTCGGAGACGAGCGCCGCGACCGCGCCGCGCGCGATCTCGACCCGCACGAACCCCTGCGCCACCGGTCCCTCCGGGCCCTGGTGTGCGCGGCGCCAGATCTCGAGCGCGCTCCCCTGCCGCCGGTACTCGCCCGGCGCGCGCGGACGCGCCGCGACCGGGCGATAGCCGAGCGCCGCGAGTTGGCGCGCCAGCGCTGCCGGCTCGGCGGGCGCACCCTGCCAGAGCAGCGTCGGCGCCGAGAGGACCTCGAGCGGCGCGTCTGACGGGTTCTGCTGTAGCGCGCGCACCGCCTCGGTGCCCGCGCCGGACACGGCGAGCCAGCCCCAGAACGCGAAGGCCGCCCCCAGCGCGGCGAACGCAACGGCGTGCGCCGCCCAGACGACGAACCGCGGGGGCGAGGCCCGGCCGCGGCGCGGGCGCGCGGCGCCGGACGGCGATCGAGGCAACTGGTACTCTCCGCGAGAGACCGTCCCCGCGGGCCGGGAACGGCGGGGTGTGTGCTTTTTTCATTGTCGCGGCGGAACGCGGCAGCGTCCAACGCGCCCCGGCCGGGCGGCGGCCGGGCGGGGAGCGCCACGTGAACGGAGCGGTGGGCGGTCGCGACGCGGATCCCGGGCGGAACGGCGCCGCCCAGCGTCCGGCCGGGCGACGCGGACCGTTCGTGATCGGCCCCGGCGAGGTCGGGCGGCGGCTCGCCGCGGCCCTCGAAGCTGCCGGCACGGGGCCGCGGCTGGTTCGCCGCGACGCCGGGTGGGAAGCCGCGCTCGATCCCCTCGACCCCGCGCCCCGCATCGTCGCGGTGCGCGAGGAGGACCTCGGGGAGGCCTGGGCGCGCTTCGACGCGCCGCTCCACGGGCGTCTCGTGCTGGTCCAGAACGGCTTCCTCGAGGGGCGGATCGGCGCGCCGGGAGAACTCGCGGAGGCCTCGCGCGGCCTGATCTGGTTCACCGCGAAGGGGGGGTTCTTCCGCGAGCTGATGCCGTCGCTCTTCTTCGGCCGGGCGGCGGGCGCGCTGGCCGCGGCGCTGGCCCGCGGCGGCCTCGCGGCGCGGCTCGTCCCGGACGCCGTGGAATTCCGCCGGGAGCTGGTGCTGAAGGGGGTCTGGAACGCGCTCGTCGGCCTGCCGCTGGCGGTGCACGGGGTCGACCTCGCGACCTACCGCAGCGCGTTCGCCGCCGAACTCGCCGAGCTGGCCGACGAGTCGTGCCGTGCGGCGTCGGCCGAATACGGCGTCGCGGTGGACGCGGACGAGGCGCTCGCGCGGTTCGCGGCAACCACCGGCGAACTGGGCTGGGTCCGCGGCGGAACACGCGCGCTCCCGTTCCGCAACGGCGCGATCGCCCGCTTCGGCCGCCGGCACGGCGTGCCGACGCCGGTGACCGACCGGCTGCTGCGCGCGGCGGGCTGCGCGCCGGAGGCGGCGTGAGCACCGAGCGGCAGCGCGAGGGAGCGCGGGGCGCGGCTTCCGCGGCGCTGCTCGCCGCGCTGCTCGCGAGCGGGCTCGCCCTCCCGTCCGAGATCGCACCGCGCCCGGCCGGCTCGGCGCCCGCGACCGCCCCCGCCCCGCCGCCGCCCGCCCCCGCCGAGTGCCGCCCCGGGATGGGCGCGACGATCGACGTCGCCGACCTCGCGCCGCGCCTGGCCGCGCGCCAGCCGCTCGGCGCGCCGCGCAACGCCGCGCTGGCCGGGGTGGTCGACCGGGCCCTGCTGTGCCCCGACGCCCTGGAGGGCGTCCCCTGCCTCGTGCCCGGACCGATCGTGCTGGCCTGCGTGCGGCTCGGGCTGCCGGTCGAGCTGCGCGACGTGGTCGTGACGGGCGGGCTGGACCTCGGCGGGGCATCGCTGCTCGCGGGGCTGGTGCTCGAGGATGCCGCGATCATGGGACCGCTCTCGCTCAACCTGGCCTCCGCCGCCGGCGAGGTCCGTCTCGAGCGCGTGCTCGTCGCGGACGAGGCCCGGCTGGACTTCGCGCGCTTCGCCGAGCCGGTCGCACTGCGCGACGTGCGGATCGCCGGGCCCCTGACGCTCCAGGGCTCCGACCTCGCCAAGGGGCTGGAACTGACCAACGTCGCGGTCGGCGGCGACCTCGATCTGTCGGTCGACTCGGTCGCGTCGATCGCGGTCGCCGGGGCCTGGGTGACGGGCGACCTGCTGTTGCACGGCGTGCTCGTCGACGGACGGCTCGGCATCGAGCGGATCGCCGCGGGCGGCAAGCTCGAGGCGCTGGAGCTGGTCACCGGCGGGGCCGTGCGGGTCGCGCGCGCCAGCCTGGGCGGCGGCGTCAGCTTCACGGGCGAGCTGCTGGGCACTCTCTTCCTCGAACGGCTGGTCACCGACGGCGACCTCGAGCTGATCGATCTCTCGACCGCCGAGGCGGTCACGCTGTCCCGCAGCCGCGTCGGCGGGGAACTCTTCCTCGCGGCGGCGCGGATCGGGGGGGCGCTCTCGGTGCTCGACTCGGAGCTGGTGGAGGGGGCCGACCTGGGAGACGCGGCGGTCGAGGGCGAACTGGCGCTGATCGGCTCGCGCTTCGGGGCACCGGTCTCCGCCGGCGGCGCGACGCTCGGCGCCGCGCCGCGGATCGCCGGCTGCTCCCCGGCCGATCCGCTGCAGGTCGAGCCGCCGCCCGCGAACGCGGAGTGAGCGGCCCCCTCCGGCGCGCTCACCGGAATGTCACATCGAGGCTAGAGCGTGACCTTCTGAAGCTTGCCGGCCGCGACGATGTCGGCCCGGCCGTCGGCGTAGCGGACCTGCGCCTTGTTCGTGCCGTCGAAGTCCCGGGCCCAGACCTCGATCGTCACGCGCTTGCCGTCGAAACGGGCGGGGCGCGTGCCCGGGGTCTCGGCCCCGGTCCAGACCCGCACGAACGGGTTGCGCTCCAGCTCCTGCTTGACGGTCGTCGTGTCGCCGTGGCCGGGGTAGATCACCGTCTCCGGCGGCAGCGACAGGACGCGCTCGAGCGCGCTCTTCTTCAGCGCCTCGAACCCCGCGCTCCCCGGGTGGATCGTGCTGCCGACCGAGCCGCGGAAGATCAGGTCGCTGACGAAGACCCCAACGCCGGTGACCGACAGCCCGATCATCCCGGTGGTGTGGCCCGGCAGGTGGATCACCTCGGCTGCCCAGTCCCCGAACTCGAAGCGGTGGCCCTCGCCGACCTCGCCGGACGCCTCGGGCAGGAACGGCTTCTCCAGCGGGTGGGTCACGACCGGGGCCTGCAGGTTGCGCGAGAGGAAGTCGCTGCCCTGCGCGTGGACGTAGTGGCGGTGGGTGCAGACGATCGCCTCGATCCGGACCCCGCGCCGGCGGACCATCTCGAGCGCGCGGGGCGGGTCGCCGCCCGGATCGACGAGCAGCCCGGGGCCGTCCACCCGCCCGGCGATCAGCCAGGTGTTGGAGCGCCATCCCGCGTGCTGGACCCGGTCGATGATCAACGGCTTCCCCCTGCTGCAGTCAGGATAGCGAAAGGGACGCGGGCGCGGGGGGCCGGCCCCCTGAAAAAGGGCCGGGCGCGCGGGACCGCAGGGCGCGGTCCCGGCGCGGTCAGCGCGCGGGCGCGGCGCCGTCGCCGGCCCGGGCGCGCAGCCGCCCGGCCTGCTCGCGCAGCGCGGCGTTGCCCGGTTCGAGCGCGAGCACCTCGTCGAGCAGATCGGCCGCCTCCGCAAACCGGCGCCGGGAGGCGTAGAGGCCGGCCAGAGCCTTGCGCGGCTCGAGCGCCATCGGGTCGGCCTCGATCGCGCGCCGGTAGGCGGTTTCGGCCCCCGCGGCGTCCCGCCGGGCGTCGAGCAGTTGGCCCAGCCGGTACCACGCCATGCCGAACCCCGGGTCGACGGCGACCGCCCGGCTGAAGACGGCGACCGCCTCCTCGTGACGGCCGGCGACGATCAGCGCCTGTCCGTGCTGGAACAGCAGCGAGGGGTTGCGCGGCTCGACCCGCTCGAGCTCGACGAAGATCGCGAGCGCTTCGGCATGCCGGCCGGTCCGCGCCAGCTCGGCGGCGCGGTCGTGCAGCTCGAGGAAACGCGCGCGGTCCTTGGGATCGAGCGCGGCTGGATCGACCAGGCTGCCGCCCGCGATGCGGCGCCCGCTGCCGGCGTACCCGAGGGCCTGGAGCTGGGCCAGTTCCTCGCTGGTCGCGGAGCGGCTGCTCCCCCCCTCGGGCGCGCCGGCGAGCGCGCGGCGCAGCAGGTCGGTCCCCGCCTCGCGCAGCGCGGCGACCTCTCCGGCCCGCGAGCCCGCGAGGTCGTCGGCCTCCTGCGGGTCGCGCGCGCGGTCGAACAGCTCGGGCCGCGGGGCGTCGATCAGCTTGAGGTCGCCGCGCACCACCGCGCGCAGGCCCGACCAGCCGAACTCGAGCTGCGGCAGGTGGCTCTCCGCCAGCACGCCGGGGCGCTCCGGCAGCGGCCCCTTCCCGGTAAGCGCGGGGGCGAGCGAGTAGCCGTCGGCGCCCGGCAGCGGCGGGAGCCCGGCCAGTTCGAGCAGCGTCGGGGCGACGTCGGCCGCGCTCACCGGCTCGTCGATTGCGGCGCCGCGGCGCACACCCCAGGCCGGCCCGCTGACCACGAGCGGGATCTGCAGCGTGGCGTTGTACAGGTAGACGCCGTGCGTCGGCTCGCCGTGCTCGCCGAGCCCCTCCCCGTGGTCGGCCGTCGCGATCGCGAGCAGGCGGCCGCGGCGCCCGGCCCGCTCGATCCCGGCCAGCAGCTCGGCCAGCGCCGCGTCGGCGGCGGCCACTTCGCCCTGGTACGGATCGTCGCGGTAGCGGGCCGCGAACGGCGGCGGCGGCGTGTAGGGGGCGTGAGGCTCCCAGAGGTGCACCCACAGCAGCGCCGGGCGCTCCCCCTGGCCGGCCAGCCAGTCCAGCGCGCGCGCAACGGTGTCCGTCCCCGCCCGCTCGTCGTAGAACATCACGATCCCCGACTGCCCCTGGGGCTTGCGGATCTCGTCGTCGTAGTGCGCGAAGCCGCGCGCCAGGCCGTAGCGGCGCGCGAGCACCGGCGACGAGACGAAAGCCGCGGTCGCCCAGCCGGCCTTTTCGAACGCCTCCGCCATGACCGGGATCGTCTCCGGCAGCGCGAAGGTCCCATTGTCGTAGACGCCGTGCGCCGGCAGCGTGCGGCCGGCGAGCAGCGAGGCGTGCGCGGGCAGGGTGAGCGGCGCGCTGCTCTGCGCGGCCTCGAACCGCACGCCACCGGCCGCGAGCCCGTCCAGCGCCGGAGTCCCCGCGTCGCGCTTCCCGTAGCAGCCGACGCGGTCGGCGCGCAGCGTATCGACCGTGACCAGCAGGATCGTCTGGGGTCCGGTCGCCGGGGGGGCGTCGTCGCCGCCGCCTCCGCACGCGGCACCGCCGAGCAGCGCCGCGGCCAGCAGGGCCAGCGCCGGAACGGATCTCCCCCAAGGATCGATGCGCGAACGGGCAAGTCGGCTCACCGGACCTCCGGCCGGCCGGCCGGGCCGGCGGCGGCGCTCACTTTACGGAAGATGGCGCACGCGCGCCCGCGGCGTAGACTCGCCCCGCCAGGAGCCCCTCGATGACCTGCCGCCCGCCGCCCGCCGCGATCCTGGCCCTGGTGCTGGCCGCGGTTCTGTCCGGCACCGGGACTACGCTCGCCGAGGAGGCGCCCCGTCCGGCCCCTGGGAAGAGCGCGGCGGCCGCGACGAAGGCCGCCCCAGGCCAGAAGGCTGCGCCCGACGCGGCGCCGGACCCCGCGGCAGCCGCCGCGAGCGACCCCGCGCCCGACCCCGACGGCAGCAGCGCGTCGCCCGTGCGCGCCACGGCGGGAAGCGCGGACCTCCCGGTGGGCGTGACGCTGCACGGGCCGCGCCCGCCGGCGGCGATCGCGCGCGAGCAGTTGAAGCCAGGCGTCACGCTGCTCGGTCCGCCGCCCCGCGTCACCTGGCCCCGGCTGATCTACCGCACGACCCCCGCCCAGCCTGCCCTGGACGCCTCCCTCGTGCCGCCGTTCGCGCTCCCGGCCGCGAGCCGGCCCGAGCTGCGTCCGCCCAGGCACACGACCCTCCCGCCGCCCCCGCGCGGGCGGCCCGGCACGCAGCTCGCGCCGCTGGCCGCACCGCCCATGGCCGCCTGGTCCGCCTTCCCCGGCGGCGGAGACTGGGCCCCGCGATCGGCCTACGCGCCGGCGGACCCGGAAGCGCCGTACCCGTGGAACCCGGTGCAGTGGGGCGGTGACTGGCTCGCAGATCCCTGGCTGCCGACCTCTGCGTGGCCCGCCGGATCGAGCGCCGGGGACTGGAGCCCCGTGCTCTGGAGCGCACCCCCGGCGTGGACCCCATGGCAGCCGAGCGACTCCTGGAACCGGTCGCTCGAACTGGACGACGGGACGCCGGAGGACGAGGTGCCGGAAGGCACCCCCGACGACCGCGCGGCACCGCGTCAGGAGTGACGGCGCGCGAAGGCGAGCAGGATCGCGGCGACCGACTTGGCGTCGCGGACCTCGCCCCCGCGCACCATCGCCACCGCCTGCCCGAACGGAACCTCCAGCGTTTCGAGCACCTCGTCCGACTCCAGGGCCTGCTCGCCGCGCACCAGCTCGTGGGCCTCGTACAGCCAGATCACCTCGTCGGTGAAGCCCGGCGTTGTCAGGATCGAGCCCAGCGGGACCAGCCGTCCCGCGCGCCAGCCGGTCTCCTCCTCGATCTCGCGCGAGGCGCAGCGCTCGGGCGCCTCCCCCGCGTCGAGCTTGCCGGCTGGAACCTCGACGATGAACCCGCCAGCGGCGTGCCGGTACTGGCGGATCAGCACGACCCGCCCGTCCGGCAGGAAGGGCAGCACCGCCGCGGCCCCCGGGTGGCGGATCGTCTCCAGCACCGCGTGCTTGCCCTGGGGCAGCGCGACCTCCTCGCGATCGATCCGGAGCAGCTTCCCCTCGAAGACCCGCTCGCGCTTCACGACCCGCCCGCCCGTCATCTCGGCCTCCCGCCGCAGCTCACCGGCCCGGCCCCGGGAACCACGCGAGCAGCGCGCTCAGCGGCCCCTCGTCGATCGCCGCCGACGCGGCCCGCCGCACGGCCTCGTCCTTGGGCCGGTAGGCCACGCCGAAGCCGGCGCGGGCGAGGGCCGGAACGTCGTTCCAGTGGTCGCCGACGAACGCGCACTCCCGGCACGAGATCCCCTCCGCGGCGGCGATCCGCTCGAGCGCGCGGGCCTTTCCCTCGCCGTCGTATCGCGTCGCGCGCCAGCCGCGGATCCGCCCATCGTCGTCGAACCAGATCCGGTTCGTGAAGCAGTAGCTGAACGGGAGCCGCGACAGCAGCAGCTCGACCGTGACGTTGAGCGTGCCCGAGACCAGCGCCAGCGTGTAGCCGCGCGCGGCCAGCGCCTCGACCGTTTCGAACGCGCCCGGCACGGGCTGCAGTTCGCTGCGCACGATCCCCTCGATCTCGCGCCGCCCGACGCCGTGGGTGGCCCAGTCGCCGACGTCGAGCGCGACCCACTCGGCGTAGGTGATGTCGCCGCGGCGAAAGGCCGCCATGCGGGCCCGGTTGAGGCCGTACCCCCCGGCGTAGCGCTCGTTGACGAGCTGCCAGATCGTCTTCCCTTCGGGATGCTCGACCAGGGTCCCGTCGACGTCGAAGCAGATCGTCCGGATGCCGTTCGCCGTCACGCCGACCTCGCTCCCCGCGCGGGGACTCCCTGATGTTGGCACGGACCGGCGCTCAGCGGCCGTCGGCGACCAGGAAGGCCCAGTTGACCAGCACCGCGGCGATCCCCGCCAGCAGGGCCGCCAGCCGGGCCCCGCGCGTGGCCAGTCCGATCCTGGGCCGCGGCAGCCGGAAGGCCCAGAGCACTGCAGCGACGGCGGCGTAGCCGAAGAGCGCCAGCGTGCCGGAGACCAGGAGCGGGTTGGCGCGCAGCGCGGCGCGCCACTCCCCCGCCCCCAGCGCGACGACCCCGCGGGTGATGCCGCAGGTCGCGCAGGGCCAGCCGGTCAGATCGTGGAACCGGCAGCCCGGCAACAGCGCGGCGAGGGTCGCCAGGGGGAGGAACGGGAGGGCCGCGAGCGCCAGCAGACCGACCACCGCCGCCGCGATCTCGATGTCGGCCGTCGGGTGGTCCGCGGGGAAGAGCCTCAGGCGCAGCGGGCCCAGCCTCCATTCCCGAGGAGGGCTGCAGGGCCCGGCGACCGGGCCGGCGGGCGTTCGCGCCCTGGCGGGTGAGGCGTCCACGGTCCGAGCGTAGCAGGCGCGACGCGACCCGGCGGCACCGGCGCGGCCGGCCCGGTCCTCGGGCCGACCGGGAATCGCTCCCGGTCCGATCCCACGCTTGATTTGACCGCGGTCTGTTTCGACAGCGCCCTGTGGCGAATCTCCACGCTTCGACTCGCTCAGTCCGCGAGTCGCCCGTGGCAAGTCTTTTCGATCGAACCGCTTATCGGCATTCATCGGGAATGGCACGGAGAATGCTTACTGATTTGACAGCCGGACGCGTTCTCCACCCGGCATGGAGGCTTCAATGGTTGCCCTCTTCATCGTCGCCATGGTCGCGGTGCTCCTCGTCGTCGACCTCGTACTCGCCGCTCGCGGCCACGCTTCGCTCTCCCAGACCCTCCGGCAGCACCAGGAGACGAAGGCCGCGCCGCGGGTCGGCGGCTTCGTCCTCGCCCCGGATCGGTCCTACCACCCAGGCCACACCTGGGCCCGGTACCAAGGCGGCTCCCTGGCCCGCGTCGGCGTCGACGAGTTCGCGTCGAAGCTGATCGGGACCCCCTCCCGGCTCGAGCTGCCGGCGGTCGGGACCGCGATCCGCGCCGGCCGGCCGATGGCGCACATCACGCACGAAGGCCGCCGTACGGCCGTCGTCGCCCCGATCTCGGGAATCGTGGTCGCGGCCAACCGCGCGCTGGCCGAGGCCCCGCAGGCCCTGTCGACGGCGCCGTACGACGAAGGCTGGCTGCTCGAGGTCCGCGGCGAACAGCTCCGTCTGGATCTGCGCGCCCTGCTCTCGGGCGACCTCGCGCGCCGCTGGATGGACGAGTCGGTGTCGGTGCTCCACCGGATGTTCAGCCCCGGCCAGGCGGTCCCCGCAGTGGCCGACGGCGGCGAGCCGGTCAACGGCATCTCCGACCTGCTCGACGAGCCCGAATGGGACCGCGCCCGCGCGCGCTTCCTGCTCTCCGACCCCGAGTGACGCCGACCACCTGATCGAGCGAGGGAGAACGCCATGGCATACGGCATGCTGATCGATTCGACGCTCTGCGTCGGCTGCGGGTCGTGCGAGGAGGCCTGCGACACGGCCAACAAGCTGCCCGTCAAGCGCGACGAGCGCCTTTCCGAGTCGGCCTACCTGTCTGCCCGGTCGTGGCGCTGTACAAGACCAAGGAAGGCCCGGTCGGCTACGACGCCAGCAAGTGCATGGGCTGCCGCTACTGCATGGCGGCCTGCCCGTTCCGCATCCCGACCTATGAGTGGTACTCGCCGACCCCGCGGGTCCGCAAGTGCATCATGTGCATCGACCGCGTCACGGCCGGGAAGCCGACCGCCTGCTCGGAGTCCTGCCCGACCGGGGCGACGATCTTCGGGCAGCGCGACGAGCTGCTGGCCGAGGCCCACAAGCGGATCGCCGCCGAGCCGACGAAGTACGTCCCCGCCGTGTTCGGCGAGCGCGAGGCCGGCGGCACCTCGGTGCTGTACATCTCCTCGGTCCCGTTCGACAAGCTGGGCCTGCCGACCAACCTGCCCCAGACCCCGATGCCGCACTACACCTGGGAAGCGCTGTCGCACATCCCGGCCATCGTCACCGCCGCCGTGCCGCTGCTCTGGGGTGTCTGGTGGATCACCAATCGCCGCGACGAGGTGGCCGAGGCCGAGCACGGGACGAAGACCGCGAGCAAGAGCGGGGAGGACCACGCATGAAACTGCCGAAGCTGACCTTCTGGCGCGCGGCTGCAATCCTCATCGCCCTGGCCGGCCTGGTCGTGACCTTCGTGCGCTTTACGAAGGGGATCGGCGCCGTCACCAACCTGAACGATACCTACCCGTGGGGCCTCTGGATCGGCTTCGACGTCCTGTGCGGCGTCGGCCTGGCCGCCGGCGGGTTCACGGTGACCGCGATCGTCTACCTGTTCAACCTGAAGAAGTTCCACGAGATCGCCCGCCCCGCCGTGCTGACGGCGTTCCTCGGCTACATCCTGGTGGCCGTCGCGCTGATGTACGACCTGGGCAAGCCCTGGAACATCTGGCACCCGATCATCTTCTGGAACCCGCACTCGGTGATGTTCGAGGTCGGCTGGTGCGTCATGCTCTACCTGACGGTGCTGGCGCTCGAGTTCAGCCCGGTGGTCTGGGA
>JALOKP010000052.1 GCA_025456425.1 Acidobacteriota bacterium
CAACTTCGCGCTGCACGCGCCGAAGAACGGCGCCAAGGGGCGGATCGAGAACCACCTCTCGCGCGGCCAGGAGATCCTGGTCCAGGTCGTGCGCGACGCCTACGCCACCAAGCCCCCGACGCTCTCGACCTACTTCTCGCTGCCCGGCCGCTACCTGGTCCTGACGCCGAACACCGAGAGCGCCGGAATCTCGCGCAAGCTGGACGAGAAGGACCGCGACAAGCTGCGCAAGACGCTCGAGGGGCTGCCGTTGCCGGAAGGCTGCGGCATCATCGCCCGGACCGCCGGGGCCAGCGCGACGAAGGTCGAGATCCAGCGCGACCTGAAGTACCTGCTGCGGCTCTGGGAGACGATTGAAACGGCGGGGGCGAAGGTCCGGGCGCCGAAGCTGGTCTACCAGGAGCGCAGCCTCGTCATCCGCGCGATCCGCGACCTCTACACCCCCGACATCGACGAGATCGCGGTCGACGACGAGGAGACCTACCGCGAGATCCAGGACTTCTTCGACGCGATCCTGCCGACCAAGAAGAAGTGCGTCAAGCTCTACCAGGGCGACCGGCCGATCTTCAACAAGTACAACCTGGAAGAGCAGATCGAGAACATCTTCCGCCGCCGGGTCCCGCTGCCGTCGGGCGGCGCGATCATCTTCGATACGACCGAGGCCCTGACCGCCGTCGACGTCAACTCCGGCAAGATGAAGGGCGAGTCGCACATCGAGGACATGGCGACCAAGGCCAACGTCGAGGCGGCGCAGGAGATCGCGCGCCAGCTCCGCTTGCGGGACCTCGGCGGGCTGGTGGTGATCGACTTCATCGACATGCGCGCGTCCAAGCACGTCCGGCAGGTCGAGAAGGCGTTCAAGGACTCGCTCAAGAAGGACAAGGCGCGCTACGACGTCACGCGCATCAGCATGCTCGGCCTGCTCGAGCTGAGCCGCGAGCGGATCAACCCCGAGAAGTCGTCGCTGCGCTACACCGACTGCCCGACCTGCGACGGGACCGGCTCGATCAAGACGATCGAGGCCGCCGCGCTGCAGGCGCTGCGGCGGCTGCAGACGCGGGTCGTGCGCGGGGACCTCGAGAACGTCGAGCTTCAACTGCCGCCCGACGTCGCCGAGTACCTGCTGAACCAGAAGCGCGAGGACCTGACCGGGCTGGAGGAGCGCTACAAGACGCGGATCCTCGTCAAGGGCGACCCGGCGATGACGCGCGACGGCTGCGAGGTCCGAACCGTGGCGCGCGAGCGGTCGCGCGAGACCGGGCCGGTCGTCGGGGCCCCGACCCACGGCCAGATCCTGGCCGCGATCGAGGCCGAGCCCGACCTGCCCGAGCCGCCGGCGCCGCCGGCGCCGAAGGCCGGCAGGCGCAAGGGGGCGGCGAAGGCGGCCCCCGCTGCGCCCGTGGCCGCCGGGCCGGGATCCGAGGAGGCCGAAGGGGAAGGCGAGGACGGCGGCCGGAAGAAGCGCCGCCGCCGCCGCGGCGGGCGCCGGCGCCGCAAGGGGAAGGGCGGCGAGGGCGAGGATGCCGCGACGCGCAGCGAGGCCGCCGAGAACGGCGAGCCTGGCGGGGCCTGGGACGAGGATGCCGAAGGGGACGAAGACTTCGCGGCGGAGGACGCCGGCGAGGCCAGCGCCGACGCGGCCGAGGAGAACGGCGGTCGCGCCGAGGGCGCCGAGGGCGCAGAAGGCGAAGGCGACGGCACCGGCAAGAAGAAGCGCCGCCGCCGCCGCGGTGGCCGCCGCCGCCGCAAGGGGAAGGGCGGTGCCGAGGGGGCGGAGCCGGGCGACGCCCAGGGCGGGGACGAAGGCGCCGACGCGGACGACGAGTACGCCGAGATCGCCGAGAAGGAAGAGCCGGAGGAGCGGCCGGTCGTGAAGAAGGAGCGGCCGGCCCGCCGCGAGCGCAAGCCGGCAGCCGCGGCAGGCGCGCCTTCCTCTTCGCTGCCCGCTCCGCCTCCACCCGCACCTGCTGCACCGGTCGTCAACGAGGCCGACCTGGTCTCGGGCCCGGCGCCGCGCGCCGACTGGTGGCGGAAGCTGCTCGGGATGGACGGCACGGCGGAGCCGGGCGCAGAGGACCGTGAGACCTCGGACGACCCACGCGACGAAGGGATCTGAGCGGTCGACGGGCGCGGTGTAGGATCTCTCGAGTTGCGGTTGCGGGACGGTTCGGCGTGCACGAGCCGCCCGCGCCGCAGCCCGCGCGCTACGCTCCCCTCGAGGAGTGACCCCGATGTCGGAACCGGGCCGCGATCGTCTGCTGACCTACGCGGATTACGCCGCGCTCCCTGACGACGGGCATCGCTACCAGCTCCTCAATGCGTGGCACCAGGAGGTGCTGCTCAAACTCGCCTCTCGCCTGCTGGACCACGTCGAAGGGCAGGGTCTTGGCGGGGTTTTCGCCGCCCCGCTCGACGTGACGCTGAGCGACCGAAACGTCCTCCAGCCGGACATCCTCTTCATCTCGAGGGAGCGGGCCGGGATCCTGCAGGGCGGGCGGGTTCTCGGCGCCCCCGACCTGTGCGTCGAGATCCTCTCGCCCGGAACGGAGCGGATCGACCGCGTGCGCAAGCTGGAACTGTACGCGCGCTTCGATGTCACGCACTACTGGATCGTCGACCTGGCGGCGCGGACGATCGAGGAGTACGCCCTCTCCGGCGACGTCTACCGCGTGCGCAGCATCACCGGCTACGACGAGCCGTTCCGGCCGGCCGTGTTCCCCGGGTTCGAGTTCCGGCTGAGCGTGGTGCCGCTGCCGGATGGACTCTGACGGGGCCGCAGGGCCGCCGGACCGGTCGCTGCCTACCGCCCCGACACCACCCGCTTGAGTCGCCTTCCCGCCCGGTAGAACGCGCCGATCGACCCCGGCGGCTCCGGCTCCGGCAGTCCCAGCATCCGGGCGCGCAGCCGCGCGGCGGCGTGCCGGTCGAGGTCCTGCAGTCGCCGCACCAGCCAGCCCGGCCGCGCGGGGTCGTGCGCGATCCGCGCGATCGCGAAGTCGATCACGTGGACCGTCGCCGGCGGCGCGATCAGCACGTTGCGTCGGTGCAGGTCGCCGATCGCCACGCCGCGTGCGTGGATCGCGGCGACGATCGTGTCGAGCGCGTCGCAGACGGCCCGGGCGTCGTAGCTTCCCTTGAGGACCTCGTGCGAGGGGAGGCCCGGGGCGCGCGCGAGCACCAGGCGGTCGGGCGTCTCGAGTCCCAGGGACGCCGGCACGCCGGGCACGCCGGCGAGCCGCGCGTAGACCCGCGCCTCGCGACGCAGCGTCGGCCGGCCGTAGAAGACGCGGACCCACCACGGGCGCGAGCCGTAGTCTTTGACCACCACCGCGCGCCCGGCGCGCTCCTCGAAAGTGACCTCGGCCTTGGTCGCGTTGCGCGCCCTGGGGTTCACTGGATCACCCGCACGGCCGGATCCTCGGGCACGCGTCCGGTCAGCATCCAGAGGTACGCGCCCGCCTTCTCCGGCAGCCCCATCCGCCAGTAGTAGTCGGCCAGCCGCTTGGCCAGCTCGCGGTCGCCGCCCATCCCCGGGGTGCAGGCGTAGGTGTAGCGCAGGTGGTCGAAGGCCTCGACGTCCTTCTTCAGCTCGAGCAGCAGCGCCGCCGAGCGGCCGCGCGCGCGGCGGTCGAACGGCTGCGCGGCGAGCGCCTGCTGGGCCAGGCGCAGCCGCTCCGCGGCCGGCGCGCGTCCGAGCGCCATCAGTTCATCGAGCAGGGCGTAGGCGGGGAGGAACTGCGCGTCGAGCGCCAGCGCGGCGCGGGCGGTGGCCAGCGCCTCGTCCCGCGCCGGATCGGGCGCGAGCGGGCCGGCCGGGCTGGCCCCGGCGGTCGCGGCGGCGGCCCGCAACCGGCCGGTCTGGACCGCTGCCAGGCGGTAGAGCCGCGCCGGCGCCGCGGGCTCGAGCGCCGCGGCGCGCTCGGCGAGTGCCGCGCGCGCCTCGCCCGGAGCGCGCCGGTAGAGCCGCGCGACCAGTCGCGCCTCGGCGGCCACGGCGGCCTCCGCCCGCGACTCGGGGGCGACCCGCTCCAGCGCCGGCACGAGCCGGGCCAGCGCGCGATCGACGGCGCCGTCCGCGGCGCGGGCGGCGGCGCCCGGAACCCCGTCGGCCGCCGCCCACTCCACCCGGTCGAGTTCGGCCAGCGCCGCGGCGTATTCCGGCGCGCGCACCACCGCCCGGTCCGGCGCCTCCGCGAGGATCAGCGTGCGCCCCTCCGTGACGCCCCCCTTTTCGTGGCGCCGCTCGACCGCCTGCGGCAGGTAGCCGTCGGCGACGACGATGTAGCCGACGCGGATCGCGGCGGGCGCGACGGCGCGCGGGAACTTCTCCGGGTCGAAGAGGTTGAAGATCCCCGAGACCGTGCGCAGCGAGCCGGCGGCGTCGGTCTCGCCGACGTACTCCAGCGGCGGCGCGGCCGGTCCGGTCCGGTCGCGCACGAACGGGTTGTCGCCTTGGTCGATGTCGGGCCCGGCCGCGGCGACCGGCGCGAACTCGAAGTCCTGCCAGGTCTCGTCGTGTCGCAGCACGTCGGCCAGCGCGCTCTCCTTCGAGTAGGGGAAGGGGAGGTAGCGGTAGTGCGAGAACAGGCGCGCGCCGGTGTCGTCGTCGTTCACCGCGTAGAACGACGGGTCGGTGTAGCGGTAGACCCGCGCCCCGGCGACCGGCAGCCCGTCGCCGTCGAGCACCCAGAACTGCGTCGTGATCCCGACCCGCCGCTCCCAGCGCCGCGAGGGCTCGTCCGCCCCGGACGGCGCCGGATCCGCCGTCCCGGTGCGGCCCGCGCGCCGCTCGCGTGCCAGGCCCCAGCGCGCGCGGCGCTTGGCGATGCGCGGCGAGCTGGGCATCTGGCCGCCCGGCGACGCCGCGGCCAGGTCGGGCCGCTCGATCCCGCGCACGACCGGCACGTAGCCGCCGTACTCGCCGTCGTAGATCACGCTGATCGGCTCCTTCTCGGCCCGTACGGCGGGCGCGCCCTCGGCGAGGAGCGCCAGGGCGGAGCCGAGCGCGAAGAGGACGCGCGGCGGGGACGAGAAAGGCCGGGGCATGCGAAGATCCTGCCGCAATGCCGCGCCGCTGCCAACGGCGCGCCCTTCGAGCCGGCGCCGCCCGCCCGGCCGCGAGGTTCCGCCGATGGGATCGAACCCGCCCGCCCCTCCGCTCGTGGCGATCGACGAGCCGCTGCCGGGCGTGGCCCGGATCACGCTCGACGCCCCGCCCGTGAACGCCCTCTCGCGCGCGCTGGTGCGGGCGATCTGCGAGGCCGCGGTGGCGGTGGCGGGGCGCCCGGGGTTGCGGGCCGTGCTGGTCGCCGCGCGCGGCAAGGCGTTCTGCGCCGGGGCCGATCTGAAGGAGCGGCGCGGGTTGAGCGACGCCGAGGCGCTGGAGGCGGTGCGCGGGATCGGCGCGGCGGCCCAGGCGCTGGCCGACATCCCGGTCCCGACGATCGCGGTCCTGCAGGGGGCGGCCCTGGGCGGCGGCTTCGAGCTGGCGCTGGGGTGCGACCTGCGGCTGGCGGCGGAGGGGGCGAAGCTGGGCCTCCCCGAGTGCTCGCTGGCGATCATCCCGGGGGCGGGCGGGACGCAGCGCCTGGCGCGGCTGGTCGGGCCGGCGCGGGCCAAGCACTGGATCCTCGCCGCGCGCGTCGAGCCGGCCGAGGTCGCGCTGCAGGCCGGGCTGGTCGACGAGGTCCTGCCCGCCGAACGGCTGGAGGCGCGCGCCCTCGAGCTGGCCGCCGCGATCGCCCGCTGCGCGCCCCTGGCGCTGCGCGCGGCCAAGCGCGCGATCGACGAGGGGCTGGACGCCGCCAGCCTGGCTGCCGGGCTCGACGTCGAGAGCCGCTGCTACGCGACGATCGTGCCGACCGAAGACCGGCGCGAAGCGCTGGAGGCGTTCGTCGAGAAGCGGCCGCCGCGCTACCGGGGCTGCTGACCGCCCGCGGGCTTCCTCTCCGACACGAAGAACAGCGCGGACAGGGGCGGCAGCGTCAGGCGGAGCGAGAAGGGCTGCCCCTGCACCGGCACCGGCTCGGCCTCGACCCCGCCGAGGTTCCCAAGCCCGCTCCCGCCGTACTCCAGCGCGTCGCTGTTGAGCGCCTCGCGCCAGTACCCGCCGCGCGGCGCCCCGACGCGGTAGCCCCCGCGCGGCAGCGGCGTGAAGTTGAGCACGGCCAGCACCAGTTCACCCTCCGGGTCGGTCTGCCGGACCAGGCTGAAGACGCTGTGGTCGGCGTCGTGGCAGTCGATCCAATAGAAGCCCTCGGGCCGGTCCTCGGCCGCGTGCATCGCGGGGCTCGCGGCGTAGAGCCGGTTGAGGTCGCGGACCCAGGCCGCCAGGCCGCGGTGCGGCGGGTGCTGCAGCAGGTGCCAGTCCAGGCTCCGCTCGTGGGCCCACTCGCTCCACTGCCCGAACTCGCCCCCCATGAACAGCAGCTTCTTGCCGGGCTGCGCGAACATCTCCCCCAGCACGGCCCGCAGCGTGGCGTAACGACGCCACTCCTCTCCCGGCATCTTCCCGACCAGCGAGGCCTTGCCGTGCACGACCTCGTCGTGCGAGAGCGGCAGGACGTAGCGCTCGTTGAAGGCGTACAGCATCCGAAAGGTGACCTTGTCGTGGTGGTACCGGCGGAAGACCGGGTCCTGGGCGGCGTAGGCCAGCGTGTCGTGCATCCAGCCCATGTCCCACTTGTAGGTGAAGCCGAGGCCCCCGGCGTAGGTCGGACGCGTCACGCCGGGCCAGTCGGTCGACTCCTCGGCGATCGTGATCGCGCCCGGGACGTGCTGGGCCACCGCGTCGTTGAGCTGGCGCAGGAAGTCGATCGCCTCCAGGTTCTCACGGCCCCCGTAGCGGTTGGGGATCCACTCGCCGTCCTGGCGCGAGTAGTCGAGGTAGAGCATCGAGGCGACGGCGTCCACCCGCAGACCGTCGGCGTGGTAACGCTCGAGCCAGAACAGCGCGTTGCTGACCAGGAAGCTCCGGACCTCGTGCCGGCCGTAGTTGAAGATCGCGGTCTTCCAGTCGGGATGGAAGCCCTGCTTCTGGTCGGCGTGCTCGTAGAGGTGCGTACCGTCGAAGTAGATCAGGCCCAGCTCGTCGGTCGGGAAGTGGGACGGGACCCAGTCCAGGATCACGCCGATCCCGGCCCGGTGCAGCGTGTCGACCAGCGCCATGAAGTCCTGCGGCGTGCCATAGCGTGCGGTCGGGGCGAAGTAGCCCGTCACCTGGTAGCCCCACGAGGCGTAGAACGGGTGCTCCATCACCGGCATCAGCTCGACGTGGGTGAACCCCATCTCGACGGCGTACTCGGCCAGGAGCGGGGCCAGCTCGCGGTACGACAGCCAGCGCTCGGGGTCGTGCGGCGAGCGCCGCCACGAGCCCAGGTGGACCTCGTAGATCGAGAGCGGCGCCGCGGGCGCGCCGCGCGCGGCTCGTCCCGCCATCCAGTCCGCGTCGCTCCAGGCGTAGTCGAGATCCCACGCCACCGACGCGGTCCCCGGCGGCAGCTCGGCGCGAACCGCGAAGGGGTCGGCCTTGTCGACGCGGTAGCCGCCGCCGGCCGTCTCGATGTGGAACTTGTAGGCCGCGCCCGGCTCGACGCCGGCGACGAACCCCTCCCAGATCCCGGAGTCGCCGCGGCGGGCCAGCGGGTCGACCTCGGCGCGCCAGCCGTTGAAATCGCCGACGACCGCGACGCGGGCCGCATTGGGGGCCCAGGTCGCGAAGGTCCGGCCGCGCTGCCCGCCGGAGGTCGCAGGATGCGAGCCGAGCTTGTCCTGCAGGTGGTAGTGCCGCCCCTCGTTGAAGAGGTGCAGGTCGTCCGCGCTCAGGCGCGAGAAGCGGCTTTCCATCGCCGGCCCTCCCGCCCGGATTCTAGCGCGATCAGTCCTTCCACTCGGCGATGAAGACGTTGGTTTCGCCCGGCTTGGCATTGAACCGGTTGGAGCAGAAGACGAACTTCCGGCCGTCGGGGGACCACATCGGGAAGCCGTCGAACCCGGCGCCGAAGGTGATCCGTTCGAGGTTCTTCCCGTCCAGGTCGACCATGTACAGGTCGAACTCGCGGCCCTTCGGGTCCGGGTAGTTGGTGGAGAAGACGATCTTCTTTCCCGAGGGGTGGAAGAAGGGGGCGAAGGCGGCGGAGCCCAGGCTGGTGACCTTCCGCTTGTTCCGGCCGTCGGCGTCCATGACCCAGAGCTCGAGCTTTCCCGGGCGGATCATGTTCTGCGCCAGCAGCCGCTTGTAGTCGTCCATCGCCGGGCCCGGCTCGGGGTGGTGCGCCCGGTAGACGATCTTGGTCCCGTCCGGCGAGAAGAAGGCGCCACCGTCGTAGCCGACCGCGTCGGTCAGCCGCTTCACGTCGCTGCCGTCGGTCTTCATCGTGTAGATGTCGAGGTCCCCGTCGCGCGTCGAGGTGAAGACGATCCGGTCGCCCTTCGGCGAGACGGTCGCCTCGGCGTCGTAGCCGGGCGTCTTCGTCAGCGCGACCAGGTTCGAGCCGTCGGGGTCGGCCACGAAGAGGTCGTAGTCCGGGTAGATCGGCCAGACGTAGCCCTGGCTCATGTCGGCCGGCGGCGGGCAGTCCGGGCTGCCCAGGTGGGTCGAGGCGTAGAGGATCTTCCGGTCCTTCGGCATGTAGTAGGCGCAGGTGGTCCGGCCCTTGCCGGTCGAGACGAGCTTCTTCCCGCTGCCGTCGGTCTTCATCGTGAAGATCTGGTCGCAACCGTACGGAGGGTGGGTCGACTGGAAGACCAGGCTGTCGCCCGCGAACGAGAAGTAGGCCTCGGCGTTCTCACCGCCGTCGGTCAGCATCGTGAGCGAGGCGAAGTGCTTCTCGCGCGGGTCGAGCGGCACGGAACGCGGCAGCGGGCGCGGGTCCGCGGCGAGCGCCACGGCGCCGAGCGCGAGCGCGGCAGAGATCAGGGCGAGCCAGCGGCGGGACGGGTGACGCATCGGCGGAAGCTCCTTCGGGGGCCGGAACGAAAACGGCGGGGCCGGAAGGGCCCCGCCGTCGTCTCTTGCGCACGGCCCGGCCGGCAAGCGGCCGGGCCGGACACGGCTCACAGCGAAGCGGTCTGGGTCGCCTTCTTCTTGTCGCAGCCGCCCTTGTTGCAGCCGGACTTCGCCATGTTGGCCGCGGTCTCCTGGATCTTCTTGACGTCGGACGCATTGCTCGAGGTGAGCATGACGACGACGCCGTTGTCGGTGTTCTCGACGTTGCGGGTCCACTCGGTGTGCATCATCGGGCAGTCGCCGCAGCCGCCCTGCTTGGCCTTCTCGGCCGCCGACTTGGGGCAACCGCCCATCTGGGTCTGGATCGCCTTGACGGTCTCGGCGTTGCTCGACGCGAGCATGATCTTCGCGCCGTTGTCGAGGTTGGAGACGGTGCGGGTCACGTCGCCCATGCCGAACGCGCAGCCGCCCTGGGCGGCCTGCTGGGTCTTGGCGGCGCCGCAGGCCAGGACGACGGACGCAGCGAGGAAGAAGGTCAGGACCGTGATCGTGAGGATGCGCTTCATCGAACTCTCCGGCGCGCCGCGGGGGGGAATCCGACCGGGGTTGGGCGCGTCACCGTCCGGCGGGTGGGTTTCGATAATCAAAAACTATACCGCGTAAGCCGAAAACCCGCACATCGACCGAGCCGGTCGCCCCGGGGCCCCCGGGGCCCCGGCGGCTATCCCCGGAACTCGTTGATAGTGCTGCAGATAGCGGAGATGCTGGAAAACCGTCGCGGCGAGAACTCCTCGTTCGGAATCCGGATCCCGAAGCTCCCCTCGACCCACTCCACCAGGTCGAAGAGCCCGAGCGAGTCGACGACCCGGTCGAGCGGGTCCTCCAGGTCCAGCCCCGCGTGGTAGCCGGGGAACCGGGACGCGAGAAACTCCCGGACTGCCGCTTCCATCCCGTCTCCGCCTCCGGCGCTCATCGATCCGCTCCCCGCCTCCGCCGCGCTCAGGCCGTGCGGCCAGGCAGGCGGTGCTTCTGTACCTTACCGGACGCCGTCCGCGGAAGCTCGGCGACGAAGGTCCAGCCGCGCGGGATGGCGTGGTGTGTCAGGTGCTGCGCGCAGTGGAGCCGCAGCTCGTCCTCGGTCAGCCCCGGGGCCCGCCGGACGACCCAGGCCCGGACCGACTCGCCCAGCACGGGGTGCGGCTCGCCCGCAACCGCCGCCTCGAGCACGCCGGGGTGCGCGGCAAGCACCTCCTCGATCTCGCGCGCGCTGATCCGTTCCCCGGCGCACTTGATCAGGTCGGTCCGGCGGCCCACCAGGAACAGGAACCCCTCCTCGTCGAGGTAGCCGAGATCGCCGGTGTGGAGCCAGCCGTCGCGCAGCGTGGCCCGGGTCAGCGCGGGGTCGCCGAAGTAGCCCTGCATCACGTTCGGCCCGCGGACGAGGACTTCGCCGGAGATCCCGGGCGGCTGGTCGGATCCGGCGTCGTCGACGATCCGCAGCGCGACGCCGCGGATCGGGCGCCCGCACGAGCCCGCCTTGTCCGCGATCCGCGCGGGCGGCAGCGCGCAGGCGCGCGTGCTGGTCTCGGTCATCCCGTACATGAAGACGACCCGCGCGGCCGGAAAGCGGCGGACGAGTTCCTGCAGCGACTCGGTCGGGAGGTGGCTGCCCGAGATCGTGAAGGCCCGTAGCCGGGAGAGATCGTGGCGGTCGAGCGGGGCGCGGCGCAGCAGCATCGCGACGTGGTAGGGGACGCCGCTGAAGGCGGTGATCCGTTGCGATTCGAGCCGCGCGACGAACCCGGGGAGGTCGTTGAACGAGTCGAGCACGACCGTCCCGCCGGCCGCCAGCGTCGTCAGCAGCACGCTCTTGGCGTAGGTGTGGAACAGCGGCAGCACCAGGGCGTAGCGGTCGTCCGGCGCCAGCGGCAGATACTCGAGGATCGCGTCGACGACCGCCACGACGTTGCCGTGCGAGAGCATCACCCCTTTCGGCTGGCCGGTCGTGCCGGAGGTGAAGACGATGAAGGCCAGGTCGTCCGCCGTCGCTGCGACGGGGGCCGCGCGCGGCGCCTGGGCTGCCAGCGCGCCCGGCGCGAAATCCGAGGCGAGGACGACCGGGTGGCCCGCGGCCGCGAGCGGCGCCGGGTCGAGCGTCGTCACGACCAGCGCCGGCGCCAGGCGCTCGAGCACCGGGAGCAGCCGCTCCAGCGGCTCGTGCGGCGAGATCTCGGCGGCCGGGCGGCCGGAGGCCAGCGCTCCCAGCATCGCCAGGACGTACTCGGCGCCGTTGGCCGCGACGATCGCGACCGGGTCCCGCCGGGTCCCGAGCCGCGCGTCCAACCGCGCGGCCGCGCGCAGCACGCCGTCCCACAGCGCGCGGTAGGTGAGCCGCGTCTCGCCGTCCTCGAGCGCGACGGCCTCGGGCGCGCCGCCGCCGGCGCGCAGGCGCTCGAGCAGGCCCCCACCTGCGTCGCCGTGGCTCACGCGCCCGCTCCGAGCAGCCGGCCGAGGTACGCCGGGACGTCGGCCAGCGTCTCGGCCTCGCGGTTGATGTAGTACGCGATCGCGTAGAAGGCGCTGGTCAGGACCCAGCCGATCACGCCCCAGTACCAGCGGCTGTCGAGCCCGAGGCGCGCGGTCAGCCCCGGGAAGCGCCGCGGGAAGTCGACGACGAGCCAGATCAGGAGGCCGTTCATCGCCCAGTAGCTCATCGTCAGCACCGCCTGGTCGACGGTCAGCGCCCCCTCGGCCGCGTGGGCCAGCAGGTGCAGGGCGCCCGACGCCAGCAGCGTGGCCATGACGCTCGTGAACAGCGCGTACTTGGCCCGCATCATCGGGTAGAAGGTGAAGGTCACGAGCCACTCGCGGAACAGGAGGTTCCAACGGCGCCAGTGCTCGTTGGGCGTGCGGGCCAGGATCCACCAGTCGAAGTTGTTGCGGATCGGCAGGCCGAACAGACGCAGCAGGCCCAGCGCCAGGTTGTAGCCGAAGACGACCTCGCAGGAGAGCGCGACGTAGTTCAGGTAGGAGTAGCCGAGCAGCTCCAGACCGGCCGAGTGGCGCCAGACCCGGCCCTCGAGGAAGGCGTCGATCTCGACCGCGGCCGTGCGGCACAGCAGCGCGATCGCCAGCACCCGGATCCCCGCCAGCCGCACCGCGTCCAGCCGGTCGCGCGCCGCCGGCTCGAACTCCGGAATCGTGAAGACCGGCCCCTCCATGAAGAGCCGCGTGCCGACGTATCCCAGGTACTGCGGGACGGGCAGCGGCTTTCTCGTCGTCAACTGGTAGCAGGCGTACCAGAGGCAGACGATCAGGCCGATCGTGATCCCGGAGCGGTCGAGGCCGATCCAGTCGTAGGCCTGGCCCAGCCCGCGGATCACGGGGGCCGCGACCAGCACCACGGCGAGCATCGACCAGCGCGGGACCGACATCCGGAACAGGCGGTAGAACGCGAGCGCGACCGCCGCGAGGACGGCGATCGAGGGCCAGTCGATCAGCCGGAGCACGAGACCGATCGCCAGCGCTCCGGCCGCGACAGCCCAGTAGCGGATCGCGCGCGGGAGGCCCCAGGTCGCCAGGAAGAGCGCGTGGAAGGCGACCAGGCGCCCCGGGATCGCCGACAGCCCCTCCATCGACGGGAGGGGGAGCCGCGCCCCGGCGGCGAGCGACCGGAGGGCCCAGGCGGCGAGCGCCCAGGTCTGCTCGGCGAACAGGTAGGGGACGAACGAGAGGACGGCGACCAGGGCGAAGCGGCCGGCGGGACCGGCCGGCAGCCGCCAGCGGTCGAGGCCGAGCCTCTGGGCGATCGAGCCGGGGCCGGAGGCCGCTTCCAGCGCCGGGAGAATCGGCTCCCGGGAGTGGTCCCGGGCGGCCGGGGGCGCGGCGCCGGCGGGGGCCGGCCGGGGAGCGGTCCCCTCGTCACGCCGCCCGTCCTCTCCCTCGGTCGTCCTCACGCGCCCTCCGGGCGGGCGCCCGGGTGCGGGCCGCCTGCCGTTTTCGCGCTGCGGGGAGGCCCCCGGACCGCGCGAACGCGAAGTCATACCCTCTGCGGCGCTGCGGGGGCAAACGCCACGCCGAAAGCGGTTCGGCGGACGCCGTCCGCAGGGAGCGGCTTACTTGACTGATCGTTCAAGTTAAAATGTTGACCAGATAGGGTTTCCCAGCCCGGCTAACTGGGACTATTGGGCCTTGACACCGACCCTTCTCGGGTTACCCTTCCCGCTCCATGCCCACGAACAATTCCGAGACCTCGCGCCGCTTCGTCTTCCCGAAGTGGAGCAACCTGCTGAGGCCTGCCCTGGCGGTCCTGATGATCGGGGGACCGCTCTATCTGACGGCGCTGGCCTGGTACGGAGGCTCCCCCAAGACCCTCGACATCGGCTACGCGCCGGTGCAGCCGGTCCCCTACAGCCACGCGCTCCACGCGGGGAAGCTGGGACTCGACTGCCGGTACTGCCACAGCTCGGTGGAGTCCGCGGCCTTCGCCGCCGTGCCGCCGACCCAGACCTGCATGAACTGCCACGCGAAGGTCCGAGCGAACAGCGAGAAGCTGGCGCTGGTGCGCGAGAGCTACGCGACCGGGATGCCGATCCCGTGGGTCAAGGTTCACGACCTCCCCGACTACGTCTACTTCAACCACAGCGCGCACGTGCGGCGCGGCGTCGGGTGCGTGGAGTGCCACGGGCGGGTCGACCGGATGGAGGTCGTCAGCCAGGTCGAGACGCTCTCGATGGCCTGGTGCCTCGACTGCCACCGCAATCCGACGCCGCGCCTGCGGCCGCCGGAGTTCGTGACGCAGATGGACTGGACGCCGGGCGAGGATCCCGCCGCGCTCGGCCAGCGACTTCGCCAGGAGCGCAACATCAACCCCAGCACGGACTGCTACACATGTCATCGATAGAGCCCACGGTGAAGGACGGTCAGCCGGCCCGGCCGAAGACCTATTGGCGCAGCCTGGACGAGCTGGCCGAGACGGCCGAGTTCCGGGCCGTCGTCGAGCGCGAGTTCCCGACGCTGGTGCCGGAGATCCTCGGGCCCACCGGGCGGCGCAGCTTCATGAAGCTGATGGGCGCCTCGGTCGCGCTCGCCGGGCTGACGGCGTGCCGCTGGCCGAAGGAACGGATCCTCCCGTTCGCCCACCGGCCGGAAGGCCGGATCCCGGGCGTGCCGGAGTTCTACGCCAGCGCGATGGAATTGGGTGGTGTCGCCTCCGCGCTGCTGGTCAAGAGCGTCGACGGCCGCCCGATCAAGGTCGAGGGGAACCCCGAGCACCCGGAGAGCCGCGGCGTGGCCGGCGTGTTCGCCCAGGCCTCGGTGCTCGAGCTCTACGACCCCGACCGCAGCCACTCGCCGGTCGAGCGCACGGGCGGACAGGAGTTCCAGCGCACCTGGGACGAGTTCGCGGCGTTCGCGGAGCGGCACTTCGGGGCGCTGCGCGCTTCGGGCGGACGGGGCCTGGCGGTGCTGGCCGAGCCGTCGTCGTCGGTCAGCTTCGGCTGGACGAAGGCGCGCTTCGCCGAGGTCTTCCCGCAGGCCGCATGGTTCGAGTACGCGCCGGTCGGGCGGGACGCCGAGCGCGCCGGCACCGCGCTGGCCTTCGGCACGCCGATGCGGCCGGTCGCGGCGCTTGCCGCGGCCGACGTCGTCGTCAGCTTCGAGAGCGACCTGCTGCAGATGCACCCCGCAGCGCTGGCCCACGCCCGTGAGTTCGCCTCGCGGCGGCGCGCCGACGACGGGACGATGACGCGGCTGTGGGTGCTCGAGAGCAGCCCCAGCGTCACCGGCGCCAGCGCCGACGAGCGGATCGCGCTCCCCTCCGGCGAGATCGCCGCGACGGCGCAGCGCCTGCTGGCCGGGCTGCTGCTGCGCCCCGGCGTCGAGCCGGCCTGGATGACGCCCGCGCTCCGCTCCGCCCTGGCGGGACTCGGCGGCGAGGGGGCGCTCGACGCCCGGATCGAGACGCTGCGCGAGGACCTGCAGGCGCACCGCGGCCGCTGCTACCTGGCGGCCGGCCCGTCGCAGCCGCCCGTCGTGCACGCGCTGGTGGCGCTGGCCAACGTCGCGCTCGGCAACGCCGGGGCGACGGTCCGCTACCTGCCGGACCCGGACGGGCCGCCCCCCGCGGCCGGCGGCTCAGTCGCCGCGCTGGCGCGCGCGCTCGAGGCCGGCCAGGTGCAGACGCTGATCGTGCTGGGCGGCAACCCGGCCTACGACGCGCCCGCCGAGCTGGACCTCGCGGCGCGGCTGGGCCGGGCCGGGACGCTGATCCACCTGTCGCACGACCGCAACGAGACCTCCGCGCTGGCGGCCTGGCACCTGCCGCGCGCGCACTGGCTCGAGACCTGGGGCGACGCGCGCTGCTGGAGCGGCACCGTCAGCGTCGCGCAGCCGCTGATCCAGCCGCTGTTCGACGGCCGCTCCCCGATCGAGCTGCTCGCGCTCGCGGCCGGCCTGCCCCAGCTGAAGGGCTACGACCTGGTGCGGCAGGCGATCCTGCCACTCGTCGGCGGCGAGAAGGGGTGGCGGCAGGCGCTGCACGACGGGGTGGTCGCGGGCAGCGCGCCGGCCGCGGCAGACCCGGCGGCGGCAGCGTCCGCGGCGGCGGCGGCGGCGGCGGCGGCGGGCTGGGCCGGGTCGCCCCGCGCGCCGAAGCCCTCCGCGCAGGCGCTCGAGCTGGTCTTCCTGCCCGACCGCAAGGTCTTCGACGGCCGCTTCGCCAACAACGCCTGGCTGCAGGAGTTCCCCGACCCGATCACCAAGCTGACCTGGGACAACGCGCTGCTGGTCGCGCCGCGCACGGCCGACGCGTTGGGAGTCGCCTACGGCGACGTCGTGACCCTCTCCTGCGACGGCCGGACGATCCAGGCCCCGATCTACATCCTTCCCGGACAGGCCGAGAACTCGGTCGCGCTGGCGCTGGGCTACGGCCGGCGCCGCGCCGGCCGGGTCGGCGACAAGGTCGGCGCCAACGCCTACGCGCTGCGCACCGCGGCCGCGCCGTGGGTCGCCGGGTCGGCGACCGTCCAGCGCACCAGCCTGCGCCGCAAGCTGGCCACGACCCAGGACCACTGGGGCATGGACAAGCTGGGCGAGCGCACGCTCCAGCACCGCGTCCCCGAGTTCATCAAGGAAGCGACTCTGGCCCGCTACCAGGCCGATCCGGAGTTCGCGCGCAAGGGCGAGCCGAAGCTGATCCAGCTCTGGGACCCCCACAAGTACGAAGGGAACCAGTGGGGGATGGCGATCGACCTGTCGGCCTGCACCGGCTGCGGCGCCTGCATGGTCGCCTGCCAGGCCGAGAACAACATCCCGGTCGTCGGGCGCGAGCAGGTCCTGGTCAGCCGCGACATGCACTGGATCCGCGTCGACCGCTACTTCAAGGGCGACCCGAACGACCCCGAGTTCGCCTTCCAGCCGGTCGCCTGCGTGCACTGCGAGAACGCCCCCTGCGAGCAGGTCTGTCCCGTCCAGGCGACGGTTCACGACCACGAGGGGATCAACGAGATGGTCTACAACCGCTGCGTGGGGACGCGCTACTGCGCGAACAACTGTCCCTACAAGGTGCGACGGTTCAACTTCTTCAACTGGCACAAGGGGATCGGAGAGCTCGGGCCGCTGGCGCGAATGGCGATGAACCCCGAGGTCACCGTCCGCAGCCGCGGCGTGATGGAGAAGTGCACCTACTGCGTGCAGCGGATCAACGCCGTCAAGATCCCCGCCAAGAACGATGCACGGCCGATCCGGGACGGCGAGATCGTCACCGCCTGCGAGCAGGCCTGCCCCAGCCAGGCGATCGTCTTCGGCAACGTCGCCGACGTGGAGAGCCGCGTCGCGAAGCTGCAGAAGAGCGGGCGCGCCTACTCGCTGCTGGCCGAGATCAACGTGCGGCCGCGCACGCAGTACCTGGCGCGGCTGAAGAACCCCGTTCACGGCGCGGAGGCCCCGGCGGGCGGCGCCCACGGCGCGTCCGAGGAGCACCACGAGTCATGACCACCGCTGTGATCGACAACACCAACGACAACCCGCGCGCCCGCTCTCCGCTGGTCCTGGGCGACACGTCGCTGACCCGCGTCACCGACCTGGTCTGCAGCGTCTACGAGCGGCCGGCGACGCGGGGCTGGTACATCGCCTTCGGGATCTCGGCTTCGCTGACGCTGCTGCTGTTCGCGATGATCGGCTACCTGTTCGCGCGCGGCATCGGGGTCTGGGGCCTCAACCACCCGGTCGGCTGGGCCTTCGACATCACCAACTTCGTGTTCTGGGTCGGGATCGGGCACGCCGGGACGCTGATCTCGGCGATCCTCTTCCTGTTCCGGCAGAAGTGGCGCACCAGCATCAACCGCTCGGCCGAGGCGATGACGATCTTCGCGGTGGCCTGCGCCGGGATCTTCCCGCTGATCCACATCGGCCGGCCCTGGCTGGCCTACTGGCTCTTCCCGTATCCCAACCAGATGGCGATGTGGCCCGGCTTCCGCAGCCCGCTGCTGTGGGACGTCTTCGCGGTCAGCACCTACGCCACGGTCTCGCTGCTGTTCTGGTACATGGGGATGGTCCCCGACCTGGCCACGATGCGCGACCGCGCCACGACGCGGCCGCGGCAGATCGCCTACGGCCTGCTGAGCCTGGGCTGGCGCGGCTCCAACCGCCACTGGCTGCGCTTCGAGAAGGCCTACCTGCTGCTGGCCGCGCTGGCCACGCCGCTGGTGCTGTCGGTGCACTCGGTCGTCAGCTTCGACTTCGCGGTCTCGGTCCTGCCCGGCTGGCACACGACGATCTTCCCGCCCTACTTCGTGGCCGGCGCGATCTTCAGCGGCTTCGCAATGGTGCTGACCCTGCTGATCCCGGTGCGGCAGATCTTCGGGCTCAAGGATCTGATCACCCCCAAGCACCTCGACAACATGACGCGGATCATCCTGGCGACCTCGCTGATGGTCGGTTACTCGTATGCCATCGAGTTCTTCATCGCCTGGTACAGCGGCAACAGCTTCGAGCTGTTCGCGTTCCTCAACCGCTCGCTGGGCCCCTACTGGTGGGCCTACTGGATCATGGTCACCTGCAACGTGATCGTGCCGCAGGTCTTCTGGTTCAAGTTCTTCCGCAGCAACACGACCGCGATCTTCATCACCTCGCTGCTGGTGAACGTCGGGATGTGGTTCGAGCGCTTCGTGATCATCGTCACCTCGCTGCACCGCGACTACCTGCCGTCCAGTTGGGGGATGTTCAAGCCGACCGCGGTCGACCTGCTGACGATGCTGGGCAGCTTCGGGCTGTTCTTCACGCTCTTCCTGCTCTTCATCCGGTTCCTGCCGTTCGTGGCGATGGCCGAGGTCAAGAGCGTCATGCCGCACGTGCTGCACGAGGCGGGGCCGACCGCGCTGGGCGACTACTGGGGCGACGCGCCGCGCGATCACCGCGCGCCGGACAAGGGGGCGCACTGATGGCCGACCACTCCGCTCCGGCTGCGGCCGCCGTGCCCGAGGTGCCGGTGTTCTGGGGCTACGCCGCCGAGTTCGACTCGGTGACGGGCGTGCTGCACGCCGCCAAGGAGTGCCGCGACGCCGGTTTCACGCGCTGGGACGTCCTGACGCCGTTCCCGGTCCACGGGCTGAACGACGCGATGGGGCTGCGCAATACGCGCCTGCCGTGGTTCGTGTTCGGCATGGGGGCGATCGGGTTCCTGACCGGGAACCTGATGCAGTGGTGGATGAACGCCGTCGACTACCGGCTGATCGTGAGCGGCAAGCCCTTCTGGAGCCTGCCCGCCAACATTCCGGTGGCCTTCGAGCTGACGATCCTGTTCTCGGCGCTCTCGGCCTTCTTCGGCATGTGGGTCCTGAACGGGCTGCCCCGGCACTACCACCCGACCCTCACCAGCCGCCGGCTCAAGCACGCCACGACGGACCGCTTCTACGTCGTGGTCGAGGCGGCCGACCCGCGCTTCGACCGGGCGAAGACCCGCGAGTTCCTGCAGTCGCTGGGCGCGTCGCACGTCGAAGAGCTGGAGGACTGACCCCGTGCCGAGGTGGATCGTCTACGCGCTCGTGATCCTGGCGGTGGCCTCGCTGCTGCCGTTCGCCTTCATCGCCCGCGCCCGGGGCGCGAAGGCGGACCGGACCCGGCTCCGTCCGATCCAGAACATGGGGACGCAGCAGAAGTACCTGCCGCAGAGCGAGAACCCGCTGTTCGCCGACAGCCGCGCGATGCGCCCCGCGGTCGAGGGGGCCGTCCGCCGCGGTACGGTGATCGACGACGGCGCCTTCGCGCGCGGGCGCGCGGCCGACGGGCAGTTCGTCGCCGAGTTCCCGGTCGCGGTGAACCGCGCGCTGCTGCTGCGCGGGCAGGAGCGCTACAACATCTACTGCTCGCCCTGCCACGGCCTGACCGGGGCCGGCGACGGGCTGGTGTCGCGGCGCGCCGACGCGCTGCAGGAGGGGACCTGGGTCCCGCCGCTGACCTTCCACGGCGACCAGGTTCGCGGCCGGCCGGTCGGACACATCTTCAACACGATCACGCACGGCATCCGGAACATGCCGGCCTACGGCTCGCAGATCGACCCGGACGAACGCTGGGCGATCGTGGCCTACGTGCGCGCGCTGCAGCGCAGCCAGAGCGCAACCGTCACCGACGTCCCGCCCGACCTGCGCGCGGGCCTGCGCTGAGCGGGGGAACGATGAAGCACGCGTACGACCTGTCGAGGGACAACGTCCAGTTCGGCGACCTCGGCCGGCGCTGGGGGACGATCGCGCTGGCCGTCGGCGTCCTGGGGACGGCGGCCGCGGCCGGGCTGGGGTTCGCCGCCGGGGACGGGGGCAAGCGCTTCTTCTGGGCCTGGCTGGTCGCCTTCGCCTACTTCCTGGCGATGGGGCTGGGCGCGCTGGTCTGGGTGATGATCCAGCACATGACGCGCTCCGGCTGGAGCGTGTTGCTGCGCCGGATCGCCGAGGGGATCGCGGGGGCCCTGCCGATGCTGGCCCTGCTGTTCGTCCCGCTGCTGTTCGGGCTGGGCGAGCTGTACCACTGGGCCCACGCCGACGCGGTGGCCCACGATCCGCTCCTGGCGAAGAAGGCGGCCTACCTCAACGTGCCGTTCTTCGTGGCGCGCTGGGCGATCTACTTCGCGGTGTGGTGCGGCACGGCCTGGGCGCTTTCCCGCGCCAGCCGCGCGCAGGACGCCTCGGGCGACCCGGCGCTGACGCTGCGGATGCAGCGCGTCTCGTACGCGATGATCGTGCCCTTCGCGGTCACGCTCACCTTCGCCGCCTTCGACCTCCTGATGTCGCTCGACCCGCACTGGTTCAGCTCGATCTTCGGCGTCTACTACTTCGCCGGCGCGATCTGGCTGTTCTTCGCGGTCATGCCGGTGCTGGTCTGGCGGCTGCAGGCCAACGGCCGGCTGACCGGGGCGATCACTCCCGACCTTTACCAGGAGATGGGCAAGCTGCTGTTCGCGTTCGGCGTGTTCTGGGCCTACATTGCGTTCTCGCAGTTCATGCTGATCTGGTACGCGAATCTGCCCGAAGAGACCGGCTGGTACCTCAAGCGCTGGAACGGCGGCTGGCCGCTGGTCGGCCTGCTGCTGATCCTGGGGCACTTCTTCGCCCCCTTCCTGTTGATCATGTCGCGGGCGGCCAAGCGCAACCTGCGGATCCTGATCCCGGTCGCGCTCTGGGCGATGCTGATGCAGTGGCTGGACTTCTATTACATCGCCATGCCGGAGTACGAGCCGGGGAGCGGCCGGGTGCCGCTCTCGCTGCTGGATCTCGCGGCGTTCCTGGGGGTCGGCGGCCTGTTCTTCTGGATGGTCAGCCGTAACCTGGCGTCGGCCCCGCTGGTCCCGGTGGACGACCCGCGGCTGCACGAGTCGCTGGTCTTCGAAGAAGGCGTCTGAGGAGCACCGCGATGAAGCGCAGCGGAACGGAAGGCGATCCGAAGACCGGCCTGACCGCCGTGGTCGCGGTCGTCGGGACGGTGCTCCTGGTCCTGACGATCGTGGCGCTGCAGGCGCTCTACTACCACGTCGAGGACGACATCTACGCCGAGCTGTACGCCGAGCCCAACCTGGACCTGAAGATGGTGCGGGCCCAGCAGCTCGAGCTGCTCAACAGCTACGGCTGGGTCGACCGCGAGAAGGGGCTGGTGCGGATTCCGATCGACCGGGCGATGGAACTGTTCGTGGCCGACCCGAACGCCGGGGCCGTCGCCGCCGGCGCCGCGGGGGAAGGGGCCGCGAAGACCCCATGAACTGCCGGGTCCCAGCCCTGCGCGCGAGCCTCGCAGCGGCCGCCCTGGCGGCGGCGCTGGTCCCCGTCGCGCGCGCTGAGCGCGTCGAGCCGCTGCCCGGCGAGCTGGAGGGGGTCGGCGTCACCGAGCGGCTCGGGCAGCAGGTGCCGCTCGACCTCGAGTTCACCGACGAGGACGGGCGGCCGGTCAAGCTGGGGAACTACTTCCAGGCCGGCCGGCCGGTGCTGCTCGACCTGGGCTACTACCGCTGCCCGATGCTCTGCAACCTCGTGCTCAACGGCTTCATCGAAGGGCTGCGCGAGGTGCCGAACTGGACCCCCGGCGACAACTTCGAGGTCGTGGTCGTCTCGGTCGATCCGCTCGAGACCGCCAAGCTGGCCAAGCTGAAGAAGCAGAACTACGTGCGGGAGTATGGGCGGCCCGAGTCGGCCGGCGGCTGGCACTTCCTGACCGGCAGCGCGGAGAGCATCGCCGCGCTGACCGAGGCGGTCGGCTTCCGCTACAAATGGGTCGAGGAGCGCAGCGAGTTCGCCCACGCCGCCGTCCTGGTGACCCTGACGCCCACCGGCCGGGTGGCGCGCTACCTCTACGGCGTGGTGTTCGACCCGCGGACGATCCGGCTGAGCCTGGCCGAGGCCTCCGAGGGGCGCTCGGTCTCCGCGCTCGACCAGTTGATGCTCTACTGCTTCCAGTACGACCCGTCCTCGCGCAGCTACTCGTTTGCCGCGATCAACATCATGCGCGCCGGGGGGGTCCTGGCGCTGATCGTGGTCGGTGCGGTCCTGGCCTCGTTCTGG
>JALOKP010000167.1 GCA_025456425.1 Acidobacteriota bacterium
CCCGGTGACGGGGCTGACGCTGGGCCAGAGCGCCAACCGCTCGGCCTGCTACCGCTGCCACCCCGGCTCCGAGACCCGCTGCCTGCGCGGCGCGATGGGCGCGGCGGTGGCCGCCGACGGCACGATGGCGATGCAGTGCCAGAGCTGCCACGGCACGATGAGCGAGGTCGGATCGATCGGCCGCACCGGCTGGCTCGACCAGCCCTCGTGCCAGAACTGCCACACCGGCGACGCGGTGACGAACAGCGGGCAGATCCGCTACGCGACGGCGTTCGAGCCGGGCGGCGTGCGGCGCGAGCCGGCCAACCGCCGCTTCGCGACGCAGAGCGACGTCCCGGCCGCCGGCTTCGACCTCTACCGCTTCTCGTTCGGGCACGGCGGGCTGGCCTGCGAGGCCTGCCACGGCTCGACCCACGCCGAGGTCCCCGCGGCCCACGGCAACGACAACGTGCAGAACGTCAAGCTGCAGGGCAGCGCCGGCGTCCTCTCCGACTGCCGGACCTGTCACAACCGCAACCCGGACACGGTCACGGGCGGCCCCCACGGGATGCACCCGGTCGGCTCGGCGTGGGTCGAGGAGCACGAAGACGCCGCCGAGGACGGCTCCGGCCGCTGCAAGTCCTGCCACGGCGCGGACTACAAGGGTACGGTCCTGTCGGCGGCGCTGGCCGACCGCGAGCTGAACACCGAGTTCGGCAAGCGCACCTACTGGAAGGGGTTCCGCATCGGCTGCTACTCCTGCCACCACGGTCCCGACTCCGAGAGCGGGACGAAGAACCGTGCGCCGGAAGTGACCGACCTCGCGCTGCAGGTCGTGCCTGGCACGCCGCGCCTCGTCACGCTCCCAGGCACCGACCGGGACGGCAACCAGGCGCTGACCTTCCGCGTCGTCACCCAGCCGCAGCACGCGACGGTGGGCGTCAGCGGGAACACCGCGACCATCTTCACCGACGCCTCCTTCGCGGGAACCGACCGCTTCACCTTCGCGGTCTCGGACGGCCTGACCGACTCCAACCTGGGAACCGCGACGTTCGGCGTCACGGTCGCCGGGAACCCGCCGGCCATCACGCGCATCAAGGCCGGGGGCGACTCGTTCAAGCTGACCGTGACCGGGACCGACTTCCACGCCGAGCTCGCGGTGACGATTGCCGGGCAGCGCTGGAGCAACGTCCAGCGCAAGAGCTCGACCAGCGTGCTCGTGAAGGGCGGCAAGTCCCTGAAGGCCCTGTTCCCGAAGAACACCTGGGTGCCCGTGACGATCACCAACCTGGACGACGGGCTGGAGGACACGGTCCTGTTCAACGTGACGACGAAGCAGATCCAGTAGGAAAACCGGAAAACCGGGGAAAACCGGGGACAGCTACCGTAAGTCGGTAAGCCGTTGGCTCCTACGGCCTATCCGGGGACAGCTACCGTAAGTCGGTAAGCCGTTGGCTCCTAGGAGGGCCGCACGGTCACGCAGCGCCTGGGCCACAGCGAGTGTCGCCTTGATACGGGGCCACCCGCATTCGGCACTTGTCTCCTCCCAGCCCGGCTAACCGACTTACAGTAGCTGTCCCCGGATAGACTGTCTTACCGACTTACGGTAGCTGTCCCCGGATAGACTGTCTTACCGACTTACGGTAGCTGTCCCCGGTTTGTGAGGTGCGTATGAAGACCCTTGTCGCTGCCGTCGCCCCCCTCGCCCTCACCCTGCTCGTCGCGGGAGGCTGCGCCTCCGGCTCCGAGGCCCGCCGCGTGATCACCGCCCCCGGCGCCCCCGCCGCGATCGGCCCCTACTCCCACGCCGTCGAGGCCGACGACACGCTCTGGGTCTCGGGCCAGGTCGGGATCGACCCCGCCACCGGGCAGATGGTCCCCGGCGGGATCGAGGCCGAGACCCGCCAGGCCCTGAAGAACCTCGAGGCTGTCCTGAAGGCGGCCGGCTACTCGGCGCGCGACGTCGTCCAGGCGCAGGTCTTCCTGGCCGACATGAACGACTTTGCCGCGATGAACGCGATCTACGCCGAGGTCTTCAAGAGCGAGCCGCCGGCGCGCGCGACCGTGCAGGTGGCGCGGCTGCCGAAGGACGCGCGGATCGAGATCGCCTGCACGGCGGTGCGGCGCTGAGGGCGGTGCGGCCGCCCCGTCAAGGACCATCCGCCGGCGCCCGGGGCGTGCGCCTTCCTCGCCACACCATCGCCACCGCCGCGCCGACCGCGGCGAGGAGCGCGAGCCCTGCGGCGACGACGAGTGGACTGCGCGGCGGGACCGCCCCCGCCAGAGGGCGCCGGTCGGCGTCGCCGATCGCAACCAGACTCGACCAGTCCGCGACGGCGGCCCCGGCCGCGATCCGCTCCCGCCGGACATCCGTCAGTGCCTCGCCGATCGACGCGCCTTTTGCGAGCCGTTCGTAGAGCCGCGACGCCATCACTTCCGCCTCGCGATCGGAGAGCGGCCAGAGACTCCCCACGACGACGTGCGCACCGGCCGCGAGGAACGCCCGCGCGAGGCTCATCGGCCCCTCCCCGGCCAGCACCGTACCTTCCGCGGTGCGGCAGGCCGAGAGCACGATCAGTTGCCCGGAGAGCGGCAGCCGCGCAATCTCGCCTGGAACGAGTCGCCCGTCCTCTTCCGCATCGGCCGTCAGGAGCACGGCGCTACGGGCTGGGACGCGCTCGTCGACGACCGCGTGGGCGGCGAAGTGCAGCACTGCGAAGTCGTTGACTTGTGCGCGCTTGAGGCTCCCTTCCCGCGCCGAGGCGCCGGTCAGCGCGACGCTGCCGCGGGCGCTCCCTGCCACGGTGCGGGCCTCTCTTTCCGCCCGCGCGAGCGGACCGAGAGCGTCGCGCTCCTCGGCCCCTTCGGCAGTCCCGCCGCCGGACGACCCGGCGTGCGGATCGCCGATCGAGAGCACGCGCGGCGGCCGCTGGTGCGCCTGACTTTTCCAGCGCATCCAGAGCGTCGCCGAAGGAGCGCGCGACACGATATAGCGCGCCCCCAGCGGCGGTTCCCCGCCGCCGGGGCCGAGCGCCTCGAGCGGCAGGCGGTGCAGCGCCCCGTCGGGGACCAGGACCAGCCGTCCGATCCCCTCCGGCAGCTCGCGCAGGCCAGGCGCGAGCAGCGCCTCGTGGAGCTGGCGCGTGGCCTCGCGCTCGCTGCCGTCGCGACGGGCGACCGCGCCTTCGAAGAGCGCGATCGCGGCGTCGCGTCGGGGGGAGTGCTCCAGCTCGATGATGCGCGCCGACGCGGAGGTCAGCACGAACAGGTACGACGGGATCTCCGTCGCGGCCTCCCGCGGAGCGAACACGAAGGAGAGGAGCGCCTGGTCGGGTGCGAGAGCGGCCTGCACTTCCTCTACGCCGGCGGCCTGGCGGCCCCACGCTTCCTCCAGTGCATCCGATCCTGCGAACAGCCTGCGCCACAGCTCCTCGGCGCGGCGCTCGAGCTGCAGGACCTCCTCGCGCCGGGCCACCGCCTCGGCCGGCGGAGCGACGGCGAGGGCGCGTCGCGCTGCGACCAGCTCGCGCAGCGTCGCTTGATGCTCGGCACGCGCCGGCGCACCGCCTTCCAGGAAGGGCATCGCCCCGGCAGCATCGAGTTCCCCCAGCAGAACCCGCGCGCGCAGCCGCTCGGAGACGCGGAACGCCGCGTCGAGCTCGGGGGGCCCGGGGCTATCGCCGAGCAGCCAGTGAACCGCCCGGAGGTAGAAGTAGACCCACTCGCCGAAGACGCGGGCCTGCGATTCGGTGTCGGGCTGGAGGTCGCGGATCTTCTCGATCGCGTCGATCGCGTCGGCAAACGCCCGCTGCCGCTCGCCGAAGTCCGTCGTACCCCCGTACTGGAAGTTGATCGCGCGCCGGATCAGTCCCCGCGCGACGCCGTACAGATTGCCGCGCGAGGCGGCGAGCTCGATCGCCTCGTCGATCACGGCCCGGGCGGCCTCCGGATCGGTGGCGTTGATCCGTCGCGAGAGCTCGCGACGGGCAAAGCACGCCCCTTCCAGATCGACCGCCGGATCGATCCGGGCGACCGCGGAGCGCAGCAGGGCGATCAGCTCGTCGGGATCGGCCGCCGGATCCTGGGCCAGCGCCAGCAGGAACGCACTCTCCGCGGCCCGGTTTCCTGCAGCGTGCGCCAACGCGCGGCCGGCGCGCGCGCGCGCGATGATGTCGGGAGCGATCTGCTCCCGCATCCGGCTCTCCAGGCTGATCACGCTGTAGAGCGCTGCCGACTCCTCGAAGCGGTCGGAGGCAGCGCGTGCGAACGCGAGCCGTTCGCGCTGCGCCGCCAGCGCCTCCTCGATCCGTCCGAGCCCCCACAGCGCCGTGGCCCGAATGTTAGCGACCTGCGCTCGCAGCCAATCCGGCTGGCGGGAGACGCTTTCCGGAGGCAGCGCGTCGAGCTGCGCGAGGGCCCGCGCATACTGCGCCGACGCGTTGCTGCTCGCCGCCCCGGTGACCGCCAGCGCGACGAAGAGCCGCGGATCGTCGGCCTCCGCACCCAGGGCACGGGCCGCGGCAAGTTCAGCGCGGGCCACTTCGACCTGGCCACTCCGGACGGCCCACGCCGCAAGGCCACGCCGCACCCAGGCCTCGTTGACCCGGTCGCCCGATCGGGCGCAGGCGGCGGCCGCTTCGCGCAGACGCGTCGGCGCGTCGGGCTCCGACAGCTCGTATGCGAGAAAGGCGCGCGCGACGACCGGGTGCGAGAGCCCGGGGTGAGTCGTCGCCAGCGCGTCGAGGAGGGCGCGGGTGCGATCCCACTCCCCCGTCGACCGGGTCGAGCGCAGCAGGCAGTCGTACGCCTCGTAGCGCCCCGGGTCGCGGCGCAGCGCCGCTTCGCAGGACGCGGCCGGACCGCCCGCGAGCACCGGTGCGCCGGCCGCCAGCACGGCGAGGAGCGCCGCGTGGCGGATCACCGGACCGCGGCCCGGTAGAGCGGCGAGGCGCGCCGGCTGCCGTCCGGCATGATGGCCTCGATGCGCCACAGCACGACGCCGCGCTCCGGGAGTGACTCGGCCGGGACGGTGACCTCGTTGGCGCTCGCGTCCCGCACCTCGTGCAGTGGGGCGAGCGCCGCGTCGGCGACGATCACGTCGTAGCGCGTGGCCCCCGCCACCGGCTTCCAGCGCAGCACGAAGGCCCTGCGGGGCAGTTCGGCGCCATCGGGCAACTCGGCCACCGGGGCGAGCGGCGAGGCTGGCGCCGGCTGGCGGTAGACCACACCCGGTGATGCCGGCCGGGAGACCCACCAGGTCCCGAGCGGCAGAGCGACTGCCAGGGCCGCCGCCGCGGCGAGCGGGAGCCAGGCCGGCCGCCGGCCCGGGGCGGGCCGCGCCGGCAGAATCAGCCGCAGGTCGTCGGCGCAGCGGCAACAGCGGGCGACGTGCACCAGCAGCGGCTCGCGCGCTGCTGCGTCGATCGCTCCCGCTGCGAGAGCGGCCAGGTCCTCCGAGGACGGACACTCGACGCCAGCGGAAACCGCCGCGCCGCGGTACGCCGCCCTGAGGTCGTCGTCATTCAGCGGATGGTGCAATTCCATCCTCCGTCAGGCGGCCGCGAAGGTCGTCGAGGCCGCGGTACACCAGGTTGCGCGCCTTCGCCTCGGTCCAGCCGGCGAGGGCGCCGATCTCCCCGGTGCTGAAGCCGAGCAGGTGGAGTCTCACCGCCTGCTGCCGGGGCTCCGGCAGGGAGGCGACGGCTCTTCCGATCGCCTCTCTCAGCTCTCGATTCAGGGCGGCCGCCTCGGGCGACGTACCGTTTGCTGGAAGGTCACGGCCCTGTCCCCCGCCTGGCGGGTCGAGGGTCTCCTCGCGCCGGGCCCGGCGGCGCCGCACGGCGTCGATCGCTGCCGCGGCCGCCACCCTGTACAGGTAGGACGCAGGCTCCCTCAGGTTCGTCTCACGCTCGAAGGTCCGCCAAAGCCGGACTCTCGCCTCCTGTTCGATTTCCGCCGGCTCGACCCCCATCCCCCGCGGACAGAGCCGCTCCGCCAGCCGGCGCAGGCTGGCGCCGTGCTGGACGAGGAAGGCATCGAGTGTCGGTCTCCCCAGAGACATGTCGAGATTCTACCGGGTGCCGTGAGAGCGGCCGGGCCGGCGATGCGTCATCCCTGCAACACCGCGCCGCGTGCTGGAGGAGTCGCCCATGCGTTCGACTGTTCGGGTGCCCGTTCTCGTACTTCTGACCGCTCTGGTCGGCTTTTCGATTTCCGGCCGCGCGGACACCACGGTCCCGGGCGGGACGATCTCGACCGACACGACGTGGGACCTCTCCGGCTCGCCGTACATCGTGACCGGCACCGTCGACATCCAGGGGACGGACGGCCCGGACGGCGTCACGACGCTGACGATCCTGCCCGGCGTCCAGGTTCGCTTCACGACGGCGGGCCAGCTGCGGATCGGGCTCTCCAACAAAGGGGCGTTGAAGGCGGACGGGACGGCGGGGCAGCCGATCGTCTTCACGAGCAGC
>JALOKP010000003.1 GCA_025456425.1 Acidobacteriota bacterium
TGACCGGCACCGCCGAGACCGAGGCCAGCGAGTTCGCCGAGATCTACAAGCTCGACGTGATGGTGATCCCGACCAACCAGCCGATGGTCCGCGACGACTACGCCGACGCGATCTTCCGCACCGAGGACGCCAAGCAGCGCGCGGTCGTCGAGGAGATCAAGGAACTGCACGAGAAGCGCCAGCCGGTGCTGGTCGGGACGACCTCGATCGAGAAGTCGGAGAAGATCTCGGAGCTGCTGCGCAGGAAGGGGGTCCCGCACGAGGTGCTGAACGCCCGGCACCACGCGCGCGAGGCCGAGATCGTGGCCCAGGCCGGCCGGCTCGGCGCGGTCACGATCGCGACCAACATGGCCGGCCGCGGAACCGACATCCTGCTGGGCGGCAATGCGGAGTACCTGGCCCGCTCGCTGGCGCTGGAGGCGACCGGCCGGCCGTGGGCCGAAAACACGCCGGAGGAGCAGCAGCAGGCGCTGGCGAGCGCGAGGGAGCGAACAGCGCGCGACCACGAGGAGGTCGTGCGGCTGGGCGGCCTGCACATCATCGGGACCGAGCGGCACGAGGCCCGCCGGATCGACAACCAGCTCCGGGGCCGCGCCGGGCGCCAGGGCGACCCCGGCGCCTCGCGCTTCTACCTCTCGCTCGAAGACGAGCTGATGAAGCGCTTCGCCTCGTGGCTGATGGAGAAGGCCCTGACCGAGGCCGACGACGTCCCGATCGAGTCGGGGATGGTGAGCAAGGCGATCGAGCGGGCCCAGAAACAGGTCGAGGCCCAGAACTTCTCGATCCGGAAGCAGCTGCTCGAATACGACGACGTCCAGAACAAGCAGCGGCGAGAGGTCTACGCCCTGCGGCGCGAGATCCTCGACGGCGGCGACCAGCGGGAGTTCGTGATGACCAAGGCGCGCGAGCTGCTCGCGGAGCTGGTCGACGAGCACATCCCGGCCGACCCGGACGTCGAGACCCGGCCGGAGGAACTGGCGGCCCAGATCCTGCACTTCTACGGCTTCGAGCCGTCGAAGGAGGGGATCGAGATCGAGCAGCTCGGGCGCGACGAGCTGACCCGTACGCTGTGGTCGACGATCGAGCGGCGCTACGAGACCAAGGAGCGGCACGTCGGCCTCGAGCGGATGCGCGATTTCGAGCGCTACGTGATCCTGCAGCTGATCGACCACCAGTGGAAGGATCACCTGCTGGCGCTCGATCACCTCAAGGAGGGGATCCACCTGCGGGCCTACGCGCAGAAGGACCCCAAGATCGAGTACAAGCGCGAGTCCTTCGAGCTCTTCGGCGAGATGAAGCAGCGGATCGAGGACGAGCTGGTCCGCTACCTGATGATCGTCCAGATCATGAGCCAGGAGGAGCAGGAGCGGGAGGAGGAGCGCCGCCGCCGCGAGCAGGAGGCGATCTTCCAGGCCGCGTCGCGCTCGCGGGCCGGCGAGGAGGCGAAGCAGGCCCAGACAGTGCCACGGGGCGGTGGCCTAGCCCGGCGGGGACCCGCGGGCCCCGCTACGCTGCCTCGCGCGCCAGCGCCTCGATCGGGTCGAGCCGGGCGGCCTTGATCGCCGGGTAGATCCCGGAGGCGAGTCCAACCAGTCCGCAGACTGCCAGGGCGAGCAGCGCCGAGACCGGGGACCAGGCGACCTCCCAGCCCGACGCCCAGCTGATCAGCGCCGCCAGGCTCACGCCCGCCGCCACGCCGGCCAGCCCCCCCAGCGCGGTGATCGTCAGCGCCTCGACCAGGAACTGGTCCCGGATGTCGCGCCGCCGTGCCCCGACCGCGCGCCGGATCCCGATCTCGCGCGTCCGCTCCAGGACGTTGGCGAGCATGATGTTCATGATCCCGATCCCGCCGACGAGCAGCGAGATCCCGGCGATCGAGGCCATCACGAGGTTGAAGATCCGCTGGGTACGGCGGTGCTGCTCGAGCAGCGCCTCGGGGACTACCAGCGCGAAGTCGTCGACCCCGCGGTGCCGCGTCTCGAGCAGCCGGGAGAGCGAGAGCGCGGCGTCGCGCGGCGCGACGCCCGGGGCGATCTCGACCTGGAACTGGTCGAGCTCGTCCTCCAGCGGCTTGAAGCGGAAGCGCTTGAGGGCGGTCCTGACCGGGGTGTAGATGTCGTTCTGCGCGCCGCTCAGGCGGACCCCCTGGAATTCCTCCCGGCTCAGCCGGCGGTCGGCCAGCACCCCGACGACCGTGAACCAGAGGTGGTTGACCTTGACCGCGCGCCCCACCGGGTCCTCGTGGCCGAACAGGTCGTAGGCGGCGCGCGGGCCCAGCACCGCGACCTGGGCGTAGGTCTCGTCGTCGTAGGGCGCCAGCAGGCGTCCCGAGCGGACCGCAAGGTGCGTCAGCGCGAAGTAGGCGGGGGAGACGCCGACCACGCGGGCGTCGGACTGTCCCCGCTCGCTGAACAAAGAGTAGATGGCGACTTCCTTGACCGCGGCGTGGCGGGCCAGGAAGGGGAGCGTGTCGCGCGCCGCCTCGAGGTCGCGCAGCGTCAGCCCCAGCGACCGTTCGCGCGACTCCCGCCGCTTCTCGTCGGGCTGCTCTTTCGACTCGGCGATGATCGTGGAAAGGCCCATCGTCTCGATCAGGCGCAGCGCCTCCCGCTCGGCTCCCGCGCCGACCGAGAGCATCGAAACCACCGCGCCCACCCCGAACACCATCCCCAGCAGCGTGAGCAGGGTCCGGAGCTTGCGGACCCGCAGCTCGGCGAGCGCCTGGCGGATGGCGGCGGCAAGGTCCATCGGCGCCTCAGGCCCCGGGCTCGGCGAGCGCGACGCGCTCGCCCGCGGCGAGCCCCTCGACCACGACCGTGCGGGTCAGGCCGCGCGCCCCGAGCCGGACGGCGCGCCGGTCGAACCCGCTCCCGCCGGCGACGAAGACCCAGTTCTCGCCGCCGCGGCGGAACAGCGCCTGATTGGGGACCGAGACCGTCCCGTCGCTGCGCTCGACCACGATCCGCGCCGTCACTTCGCGCCCCGGCCGCATCACGGCGGCGTCGGTCGCGTCGAGCGCGAGCACGACCTGGAAGTACTTCACCGGGCTCCCGGCGTCGAGCGCCTGGGCCACCGCCTCCACGGTCTTGACCCTGGCCCCGAAGCGGCGGCCGGGCGCGGCGTCGATCTCGACCCGCGCCGCCTGCTCGGGGGCCAGTCCCGTCGCCTCCGACTCGAGCACGTGGACCTTCGCCTCCATCGCCGCCAGGTCGGGAAGCTCCCCGATCTTCATCCCGCCCCAGGCCGGCATCCCGATCCGGAAGCGCTCGCCGCGCCAGTTGCGGCCGTGCAGGAAGAATCCGTCGTGCGGGGCGGAGACCTCGAGGCTGCTCTTCGCGCGCGCCAGCTGGGCGATCCGCGTCTCCACCGTCCGCCGCTTCAACTCCAGCAGCTGCATGTCGGCGCGCTGCTTGTCCGCCTGGCGCGCCTGCCGCTCGGCCAGGATCCGCCGTTTCTCGGCCAGCCCCTCGACGCTCAACTGGGCGTCGATGATCTCGAAGCGCGAGAAGACCTCGGCATCGCGCGGCTGGAAGGCGCGGGCCTGTTCCATCTCCTGGTCGAGCCGCGCCAGTTCCCGCGCGGCCTGGCCCCGCTCCCGCGTGTGCTGCTCGCCGAGCGCCCGGATGTCGAGGTCGAGCTTGGCCGCCTCGCGCTCCGCATCCGCGAGTTGGCGCCGCAGCCCCTCGTCGTCGAACCGCGCGACGACCGCTGCGGCGGCGACCTTCTCGCCGTCGGGGGCGAGCCACGCGATCGAAAGCGAGGCCGGGACCTCGGGCACGGTGACCGGCGTGGCGCGGGCAGCCGCGAGCTGTCCGCGTGCGGGGACCTCGACCTGGAAGGTCGAGCGTTCGACCGCAGCGGTCGGCACGGTCGCGCCGCGCGGCCCGCACGCCACGGAGGCCAGTGCCAACGCGCCGAGGAACGCGCTGCGATGGCGGCCGGTCACGGCGCCTCCTCGCCGTCCGGCAGCAGGACCGCGTCCCCGGCCTGCACGCCGGCCAGGACCTCGATCAGCGGCGGGGCCCGGCGCCCGAGCGTCACCGCCACCTCCTCGGCACCGCCGTCGCGCTGCAGCCGCAGCGCGGCCCCCCCGGCGCGGCCGCGCCGGACCGCGCGCTCGGGGACGACCGGCCGCGGCTCGGTCGCCGCCGCCAGGACGATCACCTCGGCCGCCATTCCCGGGCGCATGATCTCGGGGTCGGGGTTGTCGATCGCAATCCGCGCGTCGAACACGGTGCTCGGCTTCTCGGCGCTCTTGGTCCGGAAGACCCGCCCGAGCGACTCGATCCGGCCGCGGAAGAGCCGGTCCGGGTTGGCGTCGAGCCGCACCTCGACCGTCTGCCCGACCTTCACCAGCGCGGCGTCGGGCTCCGGGATCACGGCGTCGACCCGCATCCGCGAGAGGTCGGCGATCTCGACCAGCGGCATCCCGAACCAGACGTTGTCGCCGATCGCGACCTTCTTGCCTTCCCAGTTCGGGGTGTAGACCACGAAGCCCGCGCGCGGGGCGGTCACGGTGAGGCGGGCGACGGCCTGCTCCAGTTCCGCGACCACGCGCCGCTGTTCTTCCGTACGGCTGCGGGTCTGGCGCACGCTGGCCGCGAGGTTGTCCTGCTGGACTGCGATCTGTTCGCCGACCAGCCGCAGCTCCTCGGCCGCCAGCTGGTGGTCGAGCCGCTGGGTCGCCAGCTCGAGGCGCGCCACGATCTCCTCCGGGACCTCGAGCTTCTGCCGCGCGCGCGCCTCCTGCATCTCCAGGTCGGCCCGTTGCAGCTGCAGCCCGTCCAGCCGCTCCTGCTCCTCGAGCGAGACCTTCTCCAGCTCCTTCTCCGACTCGGCGAGCCGGGCGCGCGCGACGTCGAGCTGCTCGATCAGTTGGCGCGGGTCGAAACCGACGAGCGGCTGGCCGGCGGCGATCGGCTTCCCCTCCGGCGCCAGGCTGGTGACGGTGAAGTCCCACTGCCGGCTGACGATCGGCGGTCCGACCGAGAGGCTGTCGGAAGAGGCGAGTTGGCCCGAGGCCTTGACCCGGAACTCGAGCGCGCGCACTTCGACCGGAACGCTCCGGCCGGCGCCCCCGCCGCGGACGGCGCGCGCCCCGAAGGCCGCTGCCAGGCTCAGTACGCCCAGCGCCGCCAGCGCGGCGAGGCTACGCCGGCGGGACATCGTCGAGCCCGCCGAGCAGGACCATCCCCTCGGCCAGCGTGCCGTCGTCGGGGACGGCGAGGAACCGCGCATCGGCCCCGGAGGGCCGGACCTCGCGCTCGGCGGGGCCGCCGGCGGGCCGAGCCGGGGCTACGAGATAACGCCCGTCCCGGACCCGCACCGCGTCGATCGGCACCAGCAGCACGCCGGGTTGTGACGCGCCAAGAACCTCGGCCCGGACGCTCATCCCGGGCCGCGCGACGGCGGGATCGGGCGCGTCGATCGCGAGCACCACCCGGAACCAGCGCGAGCGGCCCCAGGTCTCGCGCTCCTCGCCGGCCGGGCTGACGCTGGTCACGCGACCCGGGAAGGCCCGCTCCGGGTAGGCGTCGAGCCGCAACTCGGCCGACAGGCCGGGCTCGATCCGGTGCGCGTCGGCCTCGTTGGTCCAGGCCTCGACCACCAGCGACGACGGGTCGGGGATCTCGGCGATCGTCTGCGACGGGGTCACCGTGTCTCCGGCCCGCACCTTGCGGTCGTACCAGGGGTGGTTGCCGTAGAGGACGCTTCCCGCCGTATCGGCGCGCAGCGTCATCGCTTCCAGGCTCGACTCGCTGCGCGCGAGCGACTCCTCGAGCGCCCGGATCTCCAGCTCGAGCCGGGCCAGCCGGGCCTGCTGCGCCCGTTCCTGGGTCGCGAGCCCGAGCAGCGCCTGATCCCGCCCGCGCACCGCGTCGTCGCGCTCGAGCTGGCGCTGGCGGTAGTCCTTGGAGCCGACCATCGTCTCCGGGACCTGGGCCTGCAGCTCGGCCTTCTCGAGCGCGATCGTCGCCCGGCGCAGTGCCAGCTCGGCCTCGATCCGGTCGCGGCGGCCGCTGGCAACCAGGACCTCGCGCTCCTGGCGCTTCCCTTCGAGGCTGAGCTGCAGGCTCTCGAGCTCGGCGCCGAGCGTCGCCGGATCGAGCCGGGCGATCGCGTCGCCGGGCCGAACCGGGGTCCCCTCGTCGATCAGCCACTTGAGGGTCATCCGCCAGCTGTTGGTGAACGGCGCCCGATAGCGCGCGCCGCGCTGGGCGACCAGCGCGCCCGTGAGGAGCAGCCGCGGTTCGAGCGTCCCGCGACGGACGATCAGCGGGGCGTCCGGCCCGGCCTCGGCCGCGGGGGCGCCGTCGGCCGGGCGCGCCGGCCCGCCGCAGCCGGTCGCCAGCGCCAGCGCGGCCGCGAGGCCGACGGAGCGCAGCGCGCGCTTCACGGGCGGACGACCTCGTCGTCCAGGATCCGGCCGTCGCGGACGTGGATCACCCGCCGGGCGCGCGCCGCGACCTCGGGATCGTGCGTGACCAGCATCAGCGTCCGGCCGCGCGCGTTGAGCTGGGTGAGCAGCTCGAGGATCTCCGCCGCGGTGCGGCTGTCGAGGTTGCCGGTCGGCTCGTCGGCCAGCACCAGCGCGGGCTCGTTCACCAGCGCGCGCGCGATCGCCACCCGCTGGCGCTGCCCGCCCGACAACTCGTGCGGGCGGTGCCCGGTCCGGTCCGCCAGGCCGACCTCGGCCAGCACCTGCTCGGCGCGGGTCGCGCGCGCCGGCGGCACGGGCCCGCCCGAGCGGGCGTAGCTCAACGGCAGCGCGACGTTCTCGAGCGCGGTCAGGCGCGGCAGCAGGTTGAAGCTCTGGAAGACGAACCCGATCTCCCGGTTGCGGATCGCCGAGAGCGCGTCGTCGTCGAGCGCGCCGACCTCCTGGCCGCGGAGCCGGTAGCTCCCCGAGGTCGGCCGGTCGAGGCAGCCGAGGAGGTTCATCAGGGTCGACTTGCCGGACCCGGAGGGACCCATGATCGAGACGAATTCTCCCTCGCCGACGGCGAGGTCGACGCCGTCCAGGGCGCGGACCTCGCTGGATCCCATCCGGTAGGTCCTGGTCAGCGACTCGACCGCGATCATCGGGGCCACCCCCCGGTGGAGAGGCGCCATTCTAGTCGCGGCCTGCCGGCGGCGCCCGCCGCTTGCCGGCGGGGCGCGGCGGCACCAAGTTCGCCCCGTGCTCCGCCCGGGGCCGGGCCCGGCCCGGCGCTGCCGGGGGCGAAGCCGGGAGGCCGCATGCCCCTGACCCTCGAAGTCATCGAATGGCGCCAGGACGACGGGACCGAGATCGTGCACCGCTTCGAGCCGGGCGGCGAGATCAAGCTCGGCGCGCAGCTCACCGTCACCGAGAACCAGTGGGCCGTCTTCTTCCGCGACGGCCGGGCGTACGACGCCTTCGAGGCCGGCCGGCACGTGCTCAGCACGGCCAACATCCCGCTGCTGGTCGAGCTGCTCAAGCTCCCCTACGGCGGGCGGACCCCATTCCGGGCCGATGTCTACTTCGTGGCCCGCAAGCTGTTCGCGGACCAGAAGTGGGGGACGCGCGAGCCGGTCGTCTTCCGCGACCCGCAGTTCGGGATGCTTCGGCTGCGCGCCCACGGCCGCTACGCGATCCACGTCGTCGACCCGCGGCTGTTCGTCAACGTCCTGGTCGGCACCCTCGGCCGCTACACGACGGCCGAGCTCGAGGACTACCTGCGCGAGGTGATCGTCGCGCGGCTGAACGACGCGCTGGGCGAACTGGCGATCCCGCTGCTCGACCTGCCGCGCCAGTACGACGAGCTGGCCGAGGAGATTCAGCGCCGGGTGGCGCCGGACGTGGCGCGGCTCGGGTTGGCGCTGGCGGGCTTCTACATCGGCGCGATCGTCCCGCCCGAGGAGGTCGCCCGGGTGATCGACGAGCGGAGCTCGATGGCCGCGGTCGGGCTGGAAGGCGACTACCTGCGCTTCAAGGCCGCGCGGGCGCTCGGCGACGCCGCCGCGGGCAGCGGGGGTGCGGCCGGCGAGGCGGCGGCGGGCGGGGCGGCGGCCGGAATGGGGCTCGGCGTCGGCGCCGGGCTCGGGATGGCGCTGCCGGGGATGCTGCGCGAACTGGCCGGGCCCGCTCCGGGAGCGACGGCAAGCGCCGTGGCCGCGCCGGCGTGCGCGCGCTGCCGCGGGGTGCTGCCGGCCGGCGCGCGGTTCTGTCCGCAGTGCGGAGCGCCGCAGGGCGGCTGATCGCGGCGCCGCCCGCCGGGTGGACGGGGGCGTACCCGCCCCCGTAGAATCCCGGTCCCTCCCAAGGCGGCGCATCCATGCTCGATGAGACCCCTCCGATCGGACTGACGTTCGACGACGTCCTCCTTCTACCCGGCTACTCGGAGGTCATTCCGAGCGAGGTCGACACCCAGACCCGCCTGACCCGGGGGATCTCGCTGCGGATCCCGCTGGTCTCGGCGGCGATGGACACCGTGACCGAGGCCCGGCTGGCGATCGCGCTCGCCCAGCAGGGCGGGATCGGGATCCTGCACCGCAACCTGCCGATCGCCGACCAGGCCTCGGAGGTGGACAAGGTCAAGCGCTCGGAATCGGGGATGATCGTCGACCCGATCACGATGACCGCCGACCGGCCGGTGCGCGACGCGCTCGAGCTGATGGCCCGCTACAAGATCTCGGGGGTCCCGATCACCGACGAACCGGGACACCTGGTCGGGATCCTGACCAACCGCGACCTGCGCTTCTGCACCCACCCCGAGCTCCCGATCCGCGACTTCATGACCAAGGACGGGCTGATCACCGTCCCCGAGGGGACCGACCTCGACCGGGCCCAGGAGCTGCTCCACAAGCACCGGATCGAGAAGCTGCTGGTCGTGGACAAGGACTACCGGCTGAAGGGGCTGATCACCTACAAGGACATCCAGAAGCGGATCGACTACCCCTTCGCGGCCAAGGACGGGCACGGCCGGCTGCGGGTCGGGGCGGCGCTGGGGACCGGCGCCGACACGCTCGAGCGCTGCGCGGCGCTGGTCGAGGCCGGCGTCGACGCGGTCGTGATCGACACCGCGCACGGCCACTCGCGCCGCGTGCTCGACATGGTCGACCGGGTGCGCAACCGCTTCCCGGGGCTGCAGATCGTCGCCGGCAACGTCGGGACCGAGGGCGGAGCCCGGGCGCTGGTCGAGCGCGGCGTGGACGCGGTCAAGGTCGGGGTCGGCCCGGGCAGCATCTGCACCACCCGGATCGTCAGCGGAGCCGGGGTGCCGCAGCTGACCGCGATCGCCTCGGCGGTCCGTGCCTGCCGCCCCAAGGGGATCCCGGTGATCGCCGACGGCGGGGTCAAGTTCTCGGGCGACATCACCAAGGCGCTGGCCTCGGGCGCCGACACCGTGATGATCGGGTCGCTCTTCGCCGGAACCGAGGAGTCGCCCGGGGAGACGGTCCTGTACCAGGGCCGGACCTTCAAGGAGTACCGCGGGATGGGCTCCCTGGGCGCGATGCGCAAGGGGATCTCGCGCGACCGCTACGCCCAGGACGACCAGTACGACGAGCGCAAGCTGGTCCCCGAGGGGATCGAGGGGCGCGTCCCCTACAAGGGGCGGATCCGCGAGATGGTCTACCAGCTGGTCGGCGGGCTGCGGGCCGGGATGGGGTACTGCGGCACGCGCTCGATCGCCGAGCTGCAGGAGAACGCGCGCTTCGTCCGGATCACCGGGGCGGGGCTGCGGGAGTCGCATGCCCACGACGTGATCATCACCAAGGAAGCGCCGAACTACAGCCTGGAGTAGGCCGGTCCCCGGCCCGCGCGCGCCGGGACCCGCCGGCTCCGTCCCCTCCGGCCGGCCCCGTCCCGTCACGCCCCCCGCGTTCGCGGTTCCCCGCCGGGAGGGTAGAATCTCCCAGTTTGGGCGGAGCCACGCGGAATGATCGAACGGCGCCAGGTGATCGTGCTCGAGTCGGTGCGGCGCTTTCTGCGCCGCTCGGCCCACACGCACCTGGTCAACCTGCTCGCCAAGGTCCGCCCCCCCGACTTCGGCCCGATCTACGAGAAGCTCTCCGAGCGCGAGCGGGTCGCCCTGTTCCGGCTGCTCGCGACGCGCGATCCCGAGCTGGGGGCCGGCTTCCTGGTCGAGCTGCCGCACGAGTCGGGCCCGGACCTGCTGCGCCTGCTCGGCCCCGAGGCCGCGGCGCACCTGCTCGAGAAGTGCGCCGAGGACGACGCGGCCGACCTGCTGGCCCGGCTGGACGAGGACGAGTCCCGCCAGGTCCTGGACGGGATGCGGCCCGAGGAGAAGGCCGGGGTCGAGAAACTGCTGATCTACGCCGACGAGACCGCCGGCCGGATCATGACCCCCGACGTCTTCAGCCTGCACGAGGAGACGACGATCGAGAAGGCGACGGCCGCGCTGCGCGCGCGGGAGAGCGTCGAGATCGCGTTCTACCTCTACGTCGTCGACGACCGCAAGCACCTGGTCGGCGTGATCTCGCTGCGCGAGCTGCTGCTCAACCCGGCCGACACCAAGCTCAAGGAGATCATGAACGCCGACCTGATCACGGTCCGCACCGACGCGGACCAGGAGGAGGTCGCGCGGATCGCCTCGAAGTACGACCTGCTCGCGATCCCGGTCGTGGACGAGCAGGGGCGGCTGGCCGGCGCGGTCTCGATCGACGACGTGATCGACGTGCTGCGCGAGGAGGCGACGGAGGACATCCTTCGCATGGCCGGCACCTCCGAGGAAGAGCGGATCCAGCCCTCGATCGGCAAGTCGGTCAGGACCCGGGCCCCGTGGCTGGCCGCGACCTTCCTCGGCGGGTTGGCGGCGGCGGTGATCATCTACCGGCTGTCGGGAATCCTGGCCGGGTTCGTCGGGCTGGCCGCTTTCTTCCCGATCATCCTCGGCACCTCCGGCTCGGCCGGGAACCAGTCGGCGACCGTGATCATGCGCGGCCTGGCCACGGGGCGGATCCGCGAAGGGATGTACCTTTCGACCCTGGCGCGTGAGGCCGGGGTGGGGGCGCTGCTCGGCCTGGCCTATGGCGTGCTGCTGGTCCTGGGCTCGTCGCTGATCGTCGGATTCGAAGGGATCTCGACCCAGGGAGCGGGGGGGGTGGTCCGCGTCGCGGTCGTGATCGGGCTCTCGCTCGCGCTGTCGATCGCCTTCGCCACCGTGCTCGGCTCGGTCGTGCCGCTCGTCCTGCAGCGCCTGAAGCTCGACCCGGCGACCTCGACCAGCCCGCTCGTCACCTCGGCCGTCGACGTGATGGCGTCGCTGATCTTCCTCGGCCTCGCCAGCCTGGCCCTCGCCCGGTTCGTCCCATGAGCCGACACGCGGAGTCCGAGGCGATCGTGCTCGACGCGCGGCTGGCGGGCGAGGCCGACCGGCGGGTCGTGCTGCTCTGCGCCTCGGGCGAGCTGGTGCGCGGGGTCGCCCACTCGGCCGCGCGCTCGCGCAAGCGCTTCGGCGGCGCGTTGCAGCCGGGGGCCCGCGTGCGGGCCCGCTGGAGCGTGCGCCGCGAGGGGGCCGAGGCGGTGCTGGAGGAGGCCCAGCTCGTCGCCTCGCCGCCGCCGGGCGATCCGCTCGAGCGGCTCTACCTGGCGGCCCACCTGCTCGAGCTGGCCGGCGCCTTCGCCCGCGAGGGGGCGGAAGATCCGCGCCTGTACCGGCTGCTCGGCGCCTGCCTCGACGCCCTTACGGGCGGCGCCGCCGCCGACCCGCTGGCACGCTACGCCGAGGCCTGGACGCTGCGCCTGGCCGGGCTGCTGGGCGATCTCGCCGCGTGCGACGAGTGCGGCGCCCCGCTCGCCGGCCGGCGCGCGCAGCTCGCGCCGGAGAGCGGCGCGTTCTGCGCGGCGCACGGCGTTCCCGGGGCGCGAACGCTCGGTCCCGGGGCGACCCGCTGGCTGGCCGCCACGGTGCGCTGCGGCCCGGGCGCGGTGCCGGAGCTCCCGCCCCCGGTTGCGCGCGAGCTCGCCGCCGCGCTGCCGGCGCTCGTCGTCGCTTTCACCGGCCGGCCGCTCGTGGCCTGGCCGGCCCTCGCCGCGCTCCGCGCGGTGCGTCCGCGCGCGGCCCGGCCGGTTTCCGCCGCGCTCGCCGGGAAGGACAGCGCGTGAACCCGACCTTCAGGATGACGATGCAGGACATGGTCCTGGCGCTCTCCCGCTTCTGGGCCGACCGCGGCTGCGTCATTCACCAGCCGTTCGACAAGGAGGTCGGCGCGGGGACGATGCACATCGAGACCTTCTTCCGCAGCCTCGGCCCCGCGCCCTGGCGGGTCGCCTACTGCCAGCCCTCGCGGCGCCCCGCCGACGGGCGCTACGGGCTCAACCCGATGCGGGTCTACGAACACTTCCAGTACCAGGTGATCCTCAAGCCCTCGCCAGCCGACGTGCAGGACCTCTACCTGGCGTCGCTCCGGGCGCTGGGCGTCGACCCGGCGGTCCACGACATCCGCTTCGAGGAGGACAACTGGGAGTCGCCGACGCTCGGCGCGGCCGGGGTCGGCTGGCAGGTCACGATGGACGGGATGGAGATCTCGCAGTTCACCTACTTCCAGGTGATGGGCGGGGCGGAACTGGCCCCGGTGCCGGTCGAGCTGACCTACGGCCTCGAGCGGATCTGCATGTTCGTCAACGACATCCGCGACATCTTCGACATCCCGTGGGCGCTCGCGCCGTGGGCCCCGGAGGGGGTGGTCCGCTACCGCGCGCTGCGCGAGCGGGCCGAGCGCGAACTGTCGGCGTACTCGTTCGAGGAGGCCGACGTCGACGGCCACCGCCGGGCCTTCGACGAGGCCGAGCGCGAGGCCCAGCGCCTGCTGGCGCGGACCCAGGCCGGCCCCGACGGGGACGCCGCCGCGCCGCTGCTCGTCCCGGCTTACGAGCGCGTGCTCGAGGCCTCGCACCTCTTCAACGTCCTGGGGGCCCGCGGCGCGCTTTCGGTCACCGAGCGGCAGGCGATGATCCAGCGGATCCGCCGGCTGGCCGTGCAGTGCGCGAAGACCTGGCTCGCCGCGGGGGAGGCCGCTCGATGAAGACCGCCGACCTGCTGATCGAGCTGGGAACCGAGGAGATCCCGGCGCGGATGCTGCCGGGCGCCGCGGCCGACCTCGAGGCGCTCGTGCTGGAGCTGCTGGACCGGGCCGGGCTGCCCCACGGCCCGGCCCGCCGCTTCTGGACGCCGCGGCGCCTCGCGCTGCGCGTCGACGCCGTCGCCGGGGCGACCCCGGCGCGGCAGGAGCTCCTGCTCGGTCCGCCGGCGGCAGCGGCCTGGGATGCCGCCGGGCAGCCGACGAAGGCGCTCGAAGGGTTCGCGCGCAAGACCGGGCGCGACGCCGCCGCGTTCGCGCGCGTCGAGACGCCGAAGGGGGTCTACGCCGGCGCGACCGTGGCGGCCGGGGGCGAGCCGCTGGCCGCGGTGCTGTCCGCCGGGTTCGCGCCGGCGGTCGGCCGCATGACCTTCGCCAAGATGATGCGCTGGGGCGACGGCGTGGCGCGATTCGTCCGCCCGGTGCACTGGATCGTGGCCCTGTTCGGCGACGAGATCGTGCCGCTCGAACTGTTCGGCGTGGTCTCCGGGCGCGCCTCGCGCGGCCACCGCGTGCTGGGCCCCGGCCCGTTCGAGGTGCCCGACGCCGCGTCCTGGGAGCCGACGCTCGAGCGCCACGGCGTGGTTGTCGACGCCGCCGCGCGGCGCGCGCGGCTGGCGGCCCAGCTCGTGGCGCTGTCGGCGGCGCAGGGCGGGGCGCTGGTCGAGGACGAGGGGCTGCTCGACGAGTCGGCCGACATCGTCGAGTTCCCGGGGGCGCAGGTCGGGCGATTCGAGCCGCACTTCGTGAAGGACCTGCCGGCCGAAGTGCTCGGCTCGTGCCTGAAGACGCACCAGAAGGGGTTCTGCGTCCGCGGAACCGACGGGCTGTTGCCGCTGTTCGCGGTCGCGGTCAACCGCCCCGACGACCCCGAGGGGCACGTCCGTCGCGGCCACGAGTGGGTCGTGTCGGGCCGGCTCGAGGACGCCCTCTTCTTCTGGAAGGAAGATCGGCGGCAGCCGCTCGCCGCCCGCGGCGCCCGGCTGGAGGGGATCGTCTTCCAGCGCGAGCTCGGGACCTACGCCGCCAAGACGCGCCGCGTCGCGCGGCTCGCCGCCGCGCTCGCCGGGGCCGCGGGTCTCGAAGCGGACGCCGCCGCCGCGGTCGAGCGTGCGGCCGTGCTCTCGCGGTGCGACCTGCCGACCGGCCTGGTCGGCGAGTTCCCGGAACTGCAGGGGATCTGCGGCGGCCTGCTCGCCCGCGCCGACGGCGAGCCGGAAGAGGTCGCCCGCGCGATCTACGACTTGTACCTCCCGTCCGGGCCGGACGACCCGCTGCCCGCGACACGGGCTGGCCGGCTGCTGGGCCTGGCCGACCGGCTCGACACGTTGGCCGGCGGATTCGCGGCGGGCCTGGCGCCGACCGGCAGCTCCGACCCGTTCGCGCTGCGCCGGACCGGGATGGGCGCGATCCGGCTGGCGCTGTCCGAGCCCTCGATCGACCTCGCGGCGGCGGTGCGCGAGGCGGCGGCGGGCTACCGCGGCGGCGAGACCGGGCCCGACCTGACGGAACGCGCCGGGCAGACGACGCCGGCGCTCCTGGGCTTTCTGGTCGAACGCTTCGGCGTGCTGGCCGAGCGCGACGGGGCGCGCTACGACGAGATCGCCGCCGCGGCCGCGCTGGTCGGCGGCGTGGCGGGAGCGCCCTTCCGCCCGGCCGACCTCTGGCAGCGCCTCGCGGCGTTGCGGGCCTTCCGCGAGAGCGACGACTTCCTCGCCCTCGCCGCCGCGGCCAAGCGGGTGCGCAACATCCTGGCCCAGGCCGACGAGCGCGGCGACGGCTACGCCGCCGGCGAGGGCGAGGCGGCGCTGCGCGAGCCGGAGGAGGTCCGTCTGGCGGCCGCGATCGGCGTCGCCGAGCGCGAGCTGACGGCGGCCGCAGCGGCCGGAGACTACGAGCGGGCACTGGCCCACGTCGCGCGGCTGCGGCCCGACGTCGACCTGTTCTTCGACAGGATCCTGGTGATGGACAAGGACCCCGCGCTGCGCCGCGCGCGGCTCTCGCTGCTTCACCGGGTGGCCCGCGCGACGCACGGGGTGGTGGACATGGCGGAGCTGGTGGTCGCGGGGTGAGCCCGCGGCAACGGCGCCGCAGACGACGATAACGGATCGCCCGCGGCGACCCGCGGGCCCGAACGACGACGCTGAAGGAGACGGCATGAGCAGCAAGTGGGTCTACCGCTTCGGGGGAGGGACGGCCGAGGGCAAGGCGACGATGAAGGAGCTGCTGGGCGGCAAGGGGGCGAACCTGGCCGAGATGGCCAGCCTGGGTCTCCCGGTCCCTCCCGGCTTCACGATCACGACCGAGCTCTGCACCTGGTACTACGACCACGCCAAGAGCTACCCGGCGGACCTCGACGCCCAGGTCCGGGCCGCCCTGGCCGAGGTCGAGCGCGAGACCGGGATGGGCTTCGGCGACCCGGCGCGCCCGCTGCTGCTGTCGGTCCGCTCCGGGGCCCGCAGCTCGATGCCGGGGATGATGGAGACGGTCCTGAACATCGGGCTGACCTCGAAGACGATCCCGGGCCTGGCCGCGAAGACCGGCAACGAGCGCTTCGTGCTCGACGCCTACCGCCGGCTGATCATGATGTACTCCGACGTCGTGATGGAGAAGGCGGCCGGGGTCGAGCCGGCGGAAGGCCGAGGGATCCGGGTCCAGCTGGACCAGATGCTGTCGGCGCGGAAGAAGGAGAAGGGCTACGCCTCGGACGCCGACCTGACGGTCGAGGACCTGCGCGACCTGGTCGCGCGCTTCAAGGTGCGCGTGAAGGAGGTCCTGGGCCGGGAGTTCCCCGACGACGCGATGGAGCAGCTCTGGGGCGGGATCGGCGCGGTCTTCTCGTCGTGGAACGGCAAGCGGGCGGTGTCGTATCGCCGGATCGAGGGGATTCCAGACGCCTGGGGCACCGCAGTCAACGTCCAGGCGATGGTTTTCGGCAACATGGGCGAGTCGTCGGCCACCGGCGTGGCCTTCACCCGCAACCCGGCGACGGGTGAAAACCGGTTCTACGGCGAGTGGCTGGTGAACGCCCAGGGGGAGGACGTCGTGGCAGGGATCCGCACGCCGAACCCGCTCAACGAGTCGACCAAGAGCGACCACAACCGCCACCTGGCTTCGCTCGAGACCGCGATGGCCGAAACCTATCGGCAGCTGAACGAGATCCGCAACGGGCTCGAGCGCCACTTCGCGGACATGCAGGACATCGAGTTCACGATCCAGGACGGCAAGCTCTACATGCTGCAGTGCCGGTCGGGCAAGCGGACCGGGACCGCCGCCCTGAACATCGCAATGGACATGCTGGAGGAGGGGCTGATCGACGAGAAGGAGGCGGTCCGCCGCGTCTCGCCGGCCCAGCTCGACGAGCTGCTGCACCCGGTGGTCGACCCGGCGGCCGAGAAGGCCGCGAAGCCGCTGGCCGGCGGGCTGCCCGCCGGTCCGGGCGGGGCGGCGGGGCAGGTCGTCTTCACCGCCGACGATGCCGTGGCCTGGGCCAAGCAGGGGAAGGCCGTGATCCTGGTCCGCGAGGAGACCAACCCCGAGGACGTCGAAGGGATGCGCGCTGCCGAGGGGATCCTGACCGCCCGCGGCGGAATGACGAGCCACGCCGCGCTGGTCGCGCGCGGCTGGGGCAAGTGCTGCGTCGTGGGCTGCAGCGCGCTGCACGTCGACAGCCACGCGAAGAAGGTGGCGGTCGGCGGCCGGACGCTGAAGGAAGGGGACTGGGTGACGCTGAACGGGACCCGGGGCCTGGTCTACGACGGGAAGCTGGGGATGATCAGCGCGGCCGAGAACCCGCGCTTCGTCGAGTTCATGAAGATCGTGGACCGGTACCGGACGCTCGGCGTGCGGACCAACGCCGACACTCCGGAGGACGCGCTGAAGGCCCGCAGCTTCGGCGCCGAGGGGATCGGGCTGTTCCGCACCGAGCACATGTTCTACGGCAAGCACTCGGAGAAGCCGCTGTTCGCGCTGCGCAAGATGATCGTCTCGCGCACCGAGGCCGAGCGCCGGGCCGCGCTGGACGAGCTGTTTCCGTTCGTCAAGCAGGACATCAAGGACACGCTGGCGGTGATGGACGGCCTGCCGGTCACGATCCGCCTGCTCGACCCGCCGCTGCACGAGTTCGTGCCGCAGCGGTCCGAGGAACGCGCGCGGCTGGCCGAGGCGCTGGGGATCACGAAGGACGAGCTGGACCGCCGGGCCGACGCGCTGCACGAGACCAACCCGATGATGGGGCACCGCGGCGTCCGGCTGGGGGTGACCTTCCCCGAGATCTCGGAGATGCAGGTCCGCGCGATCCTCGAAGCTGCGGTCGAACTGCGGCAGGAGGGGAAGGCGGCCCACCCCGAGATCATGGTGCCGGTGGTCGGGATGCAGGCCGAGCTGGACCACCAGAAGGCGCTCGTCGACCGCATCCACCGCGAGGTGGCCGCCCGCTACGGCCTCGAGTCGATCGACTTCCTCTACGGGACGATGATCGAGGTCCCCCGCGCGGCGTTGACGGCCGACCGGATCGCAGCGACGGCCGAGTTCTTCTCGTTCGGCACCAACGACCTGACGCAGATGACATTCGCCTTTTCGCGCGACGACATCGGCGGCTTCGTCCCGGACTACATCGAGCGCCGGATCCTGCCGGCCGACCCGTTCCAGATCCTCGATCGCGACGGGGTCGGGCAGCTGGTCACGATCGCGATCGAGAGGGGACGCGCGGCGCGGCCGGCGCTCAAGATCGGAATCTGCGGCGAGCACGGCGGCGAGCCCTCGTCCGTCCACTTCTGCCACCACGCGGGCATGAACTACGTCTCGTGCTCGCCCTACCGCGTCCCGATTGCACGCCTCGCCGCCGCCCAGGCGGCGCTCGGCGCGCGCTGACGGCGAGCAGACGAGCGCCCCGATGAAGAAGACCTTCGTCCTCGACACGAATGTCCTGCTGCACGATCCGAACAGCCCGTTCTCCTTCGCGGACAACGACGTCGTGATCCCGATCGCAGTGATCGAGGAGATCGACCGCTTCAAGAAGGAGATGACCGAGGTCGGCCGGAACGCGCGCGCGGTCAGCCGCGCGCTCGACCGGCTGCGCGAGCAGGGTCACCTGACGGACGGGGTCCCGACCTCCGGCGGCGGGACGCTGCGGATCCACCTCGGCGTCCCGATCCCGCGCGACTTTCCGTTCATGGACGGTCGCGAGGGGGCCGACATGCGGATCCTGGCGCTGGCCTGGGAGCTGTCCCGCAGCCACCCGCCGGTCCAGTTCATCACCAAGGACACCAACCTGCGGCTCAAGGCCGACGCGGTCGGGGTCCACGCCGAGGACTACGTCGAGCGCAGCATCGTGCCCGACCCGGAGTGGCTGGGCTGGCGCGAGGCGGCCGTCCCGCGCGAGGTCCTCGACCGACTGTTCTCCGACAAGGCGCTCGCCGTCGCCGAGCTCGGGATCGACGACCCGGGCCCCAACGTCGGGCTGCTGCTGCGCGACCTGGGCGATCCGCAGCACACCGCGCTCGCCCGGCGCCGGCCGGTCCAGCCGATCGTGGCGCCGATCGTCCTCCCCAAGTCGGTCTCGGGGATCAAGCCGCGCAACGTCGAGCAGAAGTTCGCGCTCGACCTGCTGCTCGACCGCGAGGTCTCGCTGGTCACGCTGGTCGGCAAGGCCGGGACCGGCAAGACCCTGCTGGCCCTGGCCGCGGGGCTGATGCAGACGGTCGAAAAGCCGCTCTACCGCCGGCTGGTCGTGGCCCGCCCGATCTTCCCGATGGGGCGCGATCTGGGCTACCTGCCGGGTGACCTCGACGAGAAGCTCCGGCCCTGGATGCAGCCGATCTGGGACAACCTCCAGTTCCTGCTGGGCGAGTTCGACGCCGCGAGCGGCCCGGACGGCCACCCGATCGAGCAGCTCATCGACCGCGGCACGCTCGAGATCGAGGCCCTCACCTACATCCGCGGCCGCTCCCTGCCGCGCCAGCTGATGATCGTCGACGAGGCCCAGAACCTGACGCCGCACGAGGTCAAGACGGTCATCACGCGGGTCGGCGAGGAGGCCAAGATCGTCCTCACCGGCGACCCCGACCAGATCGACAACCCCTACGTCGACGCCTCCAGCAACGGCCTCTCGTACGCTTCCCAGCGGCTCCGCGGCGAGCCGCTCGCGGGGACGGTCGTGCTGACCCGCGGCGAGCGCTCGAAGCTGGCCGAAATGGCCGCCGACCGCCTGTGAGCCGACGGCCGCGGCGGAGTTGACGCCCCCCGGGGGCGCTGTTACCTTACCGAGCCTTTTTCCGGCCACGACCCGCTGCACGCGGCGGGCCAGGGGTTGGGGGAGACGCATGAGGAAGCGCGAGCGCGAACGGTTCCTGAAGCTGCTCGAAACGCGCCGGCAGACGCTTCTCGCCCGCTCGGCGCGCACCGCCGAGGAAGGCCGCGAGGTCGTGCCCGAGGGGGGCGAGGACTACGTCGACGACGCGGTGACCCACTACACGCGGGAATTCCTGCTGTCGCTCTCCGACCTCGAGCGCCGCCAGGTGCTTCAGGTCGAGGAAGCGATCGTCCGGGTCAAGGAAGGGACCTTCGGCGAGTGCATGTCGTGCGGCGACGAGATCGAGCCCAGGCGGCTCGAAGCCGTCCCCTGGGCCCGCTACTGCGTGTCGTGCCAGGAGATCGCCGAGAAGGAAGAGCTGGCCGAGCGCTACCACGTCCGCGACATCTCCGAGGAAGAAGAGTAGCCGCGGCCATGTCCGGCCCCGGCACGGCGGTCGTCAGCGGCCGGGGCGCCCGCCGGGCCCGACGAGGCCACCCCTGGATCCACCGCGAGGAGCTGCGCTCGGTCGAGGCCGAGGCCGGAGCGATCGTCCGCGTGGTCGACGCCGCGGGCGCGCCGTGCGGCTGGGCCGCCTACTCGCCCGGCTCGCGGATCGTGCTGAGGATGGTGCAGCGCGGCGGCGCGGCGGACGAGCCGGCCCCGGCCGCGGAGTTCTGGGCGGCGCGGCTGGAGCGGGCCCTCGCGACGCGCGGCGCGGCGGCGGCGGCCGGGCCGGGCTGCGCGCGGCTGTTCCACGCCGACGCCGACGGTTTCCCGGGGCTGACCGTCGACCGCTACGGTGCGCACCTCGTGGCCCAGCGCACGACCGCCTGGGCCGAACGCCACGGCGCGGCGCTGCTCGAGCGGCTCGCGGCGCGGGTCGGAGCCGAGTCGGTCCTGGCCCGCGACGACGCGCCGGGCCGCGAGGCCGAGGGGCTGCCGCGCGCGGTGGTCCAGTTGGTCGGCACGACCCCGGCGCAGCTCGAGGTCGAGTCCGGGGGCGCTCTCCGCCGGGTCGACCCGTGGCACGGTCACAAGACGGGGCTCTACCTCGACCAGCAGGACAACCAGCGCCGCGCCCCGGGCTGGTTTGCGGCAGGGCCGGTGCTCGACGCCTTCTGCGGCGAGGGGGGGTTCGCCCTCCCGCTCGCGGCCGCCGGCCTCGAGGTGATGGCGATCGACCAGTCCCGTCCCGGGCTCGAAAGGGCAGTGGCCGCGGCCGAGGCGGCCGGCCTTGAGGGGCGGATCGAGTTCGTGCACGGCAACGTCTTCGATCTCCTGGCCGAGGCGGAGGCCGAGGGCCGGCGCTGGCCCGGAATCGTGCTCGACCCGCCCCCCTTCGCGCGCCGGCGCAGCGCCGCCGCCGGGGCGGCCCGCGGCTACCGCGACCTGCACCGGAGGGCGCTGCGGTGCCTCGCTCCCGGCGGCAGAATGGCGACGTTCTGCTGCACCGCGACCGTCGGGGCGGAGGAGTTCGAGGCGATGGTGAGGGAGGGGGCGGAGGAGGCCGCGGCGGCGCTGACGGTGCTGGCCCGGCTCGGGCCCGCCGCGGATCACCCGGAGCGGCTGGAGCTGCCCGAGAGCCGCTACCTGAAAGGGCTCCTGCTGCAGCGGGACGCCGGCTGAGGCCGCGTGCGACGGATCCTCCACGCCCTGGCGATCGTGCTCGCGGTCTTCGCCGCGATCTTCCTCGTGGCGTGGATCGTCGTCTCGTCGTCCTGGACCGAGAACCGCGCCCGGCTGCTGCTGGTCGAGCAGTTGCGGAAGGAACTCGGCGGCGAGGTCGAGATCGAGGACCTGTCGCTGAGGCTGGTGCGGGCCGAGGCCCGGGTCCAGGGGCTGGCGCTGCGTGGTGGCTCCGGGCTGGTCGGCGAGCTGGCGCTGCGCGAGGGGACGGTGCGCCTCTCGCGGCGCGCGCTGCTGGGCGGGCTGGTCCGGCCGGTGCGGATCGAGGCCGACGGCCTTGCCGTGACGCTCGCCGAGACGCCGCCCGACGACGCGCCCGACGAGCCGCTCGACCTGTCGATCTTCTCGCGGCTGCGGCGCCTGCGGGTCGCCGACGGGAGCTTCCGCTTCCGCGGCCGCGAGCAGCGCTTCGCGGTCGACGTGGACGGGATCGGCCTCGACGGGCAGCCGGAGCGCGGCGGCTCGCGCGGCACCCTGACGGCGGGACCCGCGCGCTTCGAGCGGCCCGGTGCGGCGCCGCTGCTCCTCGACCGCCTGCGGGGCGAGTTCGCCTGGCACTCGCCGCGGCTGACGCTCGAGAACGTCACGCTCGAGGCGCCGGGCGCAAGCCTGTCCGGCTCCGGCAGCCTCGCGTTCCTGCCCACCGGGCTGGCGGCCCGGGCCGATGCGCGGGGCTCGGCGGCGCTGGAGGACTGGCTGGGCGCGGAGGTACCGGACCTCTCCGGGCGGATCGCGTTCGAGGGCGGCTTCCGCCTCGACGAGGACGGGAGCTGGACGGGGCAGGGCAGGCTGTCGAACGACGGCGCCGTGCGGTTCCGCCGCGCCGAGATCGTCCGGCTCGAGGCCTCGTTGGTGGCCGGCCCGGACGGCGTCCGCGTGGTCGACGGCCGTGCCGCCTCCGCCGCCGGTACGACGGTCGACCGCCTCGCCGTCGCCATCCGCGGCGGCGCGATCGAGGCCGAGGCGGGCGGGCGGCTGGTCGCGACGGACGTCTTCCCCAACCTCGGGCTGGAGCCCGACCTGGTCGCCGCGAGCGGCGCCTACCGGGCGCGGCTCTGGCGCACCCGCGAGGGGGAGCCGCTGCGCTGGAGCGTCGAGGCCGAGCCGGTGCCGGACCCGGCCCGGCCGAACGGTCTCGACGGGCGCTTCACCGGGGAAGGAGGCGGCGGGCGGATCGCGCTCGACTTTGGCGGCGCGTGGGGCGGGTCGAAGCTGACCTTCCGGCTGCGCGGTGACGACGCGGTGGTGCGCGACGGCCTGACGATCGAGGCCGGGCTCGACGCGCCCGGCGCCGCCGCGGCGCGCGCCGCCTTCGCCCACCTGCTCGAGCAGGGGCGGCGGATCGACCTCGAGCTGCCGCTCGAGACCACGCCGGTCCCCGACGGCCCGATGCGCGTCGCCGCCACCGTGCGCCTCGTCGACGGCAAGCTGACCGGCCTCGCGGCGACGGTCGACGTCGACGGCCTGTACCTCGGCCGCTCGCGCTTCGAGTCCTACCATGGGCAGTTCGACGAGACGGCGCGCGATCGCTGGGAGCTGGCGATGCACGCCACCGACGCGACCGGGGGCCGCGTCGAGGCCACGCTCGAGATCCCGCCGGGGCCCGGGTTCACCCTGGACGCCCGCGCCACCGAGGCCGACTACGACGCGGTGTCGGAGGTCGTGCGCGCGCTCGGGATCGAGCTCGAGCTGCCGGAGGGGCGGGGGCTCGTGAGCGGCACGATCGCGGGGGACTGGTCCGCGGCGGCGGCCCGGCTCGAGTTCGACGCCGCGACCGAGCTGACGCTCGGCGACGCGACGCCCGTCACCGCCGCGGCCCGCGGCACGCTGACGAACGACGCGGTCCGGCTCGACGACGGGACGCTCCGCCTGCCCGGGCTCGAGGCGGCCTTCTCGGGGGATGTCGCGCTGCCGGACGGTCCGCGGCCGCTGCAGGCGCGGCTGCGCTCCCGCGTCCGCGCCGAACTGGCCCCGCTCTTCGGCTGGCTGGAACTCGGCGAGGCCTCCGGCATCGTGGAGGGGGACCTCGCCGGGACCTTCGAGAGCTTCGACCGGCCGCTGCCGCTCGAAGGGACGGTGTCCTGGCGGGAACTCGCGGTCTCCGGGCTCCGCATCCCGGCGGGGGCGGCGGCGGTGACCGCGGAGGACGACGGCTTCCGGTTGGACTCGACCGCCGGCAGGCTGGAGCACCGGCTCGCGATCTCCGGACCGATCGGAAACCCCTCGTTCGAGCTGACGACCCACTCCGACGGCATGCCCGTGCAGGACCTGGCGGCGAGCGAGCTGGGCGCCGGCTCGGCGGTCCAGGCCGAGGGGCGCGGCACGCTCCACGCCGCGGGCGTGCTGCGCGAGCAGCCGACCTGGCACGGCCGCCTCGATCTCGAGGGGCTGTCGCTCACCGCGGCGACGATCGAAGCGCATCTGGCGAGGCCGGCTCGGATCGACCTGGAGCCCGGCGGGCGGCTGACCCTCGTGACCCCCGTCGAACTGGTGACCGCGCGAGACAGCCGGATGAAGATCGAGGGGGAATACGGGCTCTGGGGCCGGGCCGAAGGGCAGCTCGGGCTGGTCGTGACCGGCTCGCTCGACCTCGCCGTGCTCGAGCTGTACGCCAGCGACGTGATCTCCTCGGGCACGGTCAGCGCGACGCTCAAGGTGAGCGGGACGCTCGAACACCCCGAGCTGTTCGGGGCGATGCAGATCACCGGGGGCCGCGTCCTCTACGTGCCGTTCGCCCAGGTGATCGACGGGATCGAGGGGGAGGTCCTCTACGACGGGGAGGAGGCGACGATCCGCAGCCTCACCGGCCACAGCGGCGGAGGGACGATTGCGCTCGAGGGGCGGGCTGCGCTGTCGGGGCTGGCGGTCGAGCGGATCGACCTGCGGGCCACGGTCGACAACGTCGCGGTCGCCTACCCGCGGGGTTTTCTCGGCCGCTACGACGCCGACGCGACGGTCACCGGGACGCTGGAGGGGGCGCAGGTCAGGGGGATCGTCACCGTCCTCTCGGGGCGCTACGCCCAGGACTTCCAGCTGGTCGGCGGAGCGCTCGGCCGCTCGCGCAAGGTCCAGCCGAAGGCCTCGGCCGCCAGCTGGATGCAACGGATCGGGCTCTCGCTCGACGTCGTCGCCGAGGACTCGCTGTCGGTCCGCAACGAGCTGGCGCGCGTCGACGCCTCGGCCCGGTTGGTGGTCAGGGGGACCCTGGCCGGCCCGCTCCTGGTCGGCAACGTGACGCTGCTCGAGGGGGGCGAGATCACCTTCCGCGACGTCGACTACGACCTGCTCTCGGGCCAGGTCACGATGGACGACGTGCGCGCCGCCCCGGTCCGGGTGCGCGCCGTGGCCGAGACGGAGGTCAGCGGCTACCAGGTCCGGATCGACCTCGACGCGACGACGGAGACAGTCGAGTACACGCTGACCTCGACCCCTGCACTGTCGCGGGCCGACATCCTGTCACTGCTGTTGACCGGCCGGACCAACCGCGAGTCGGGCGGCGCCAGCTCGGCCTCGCTGGAGTCGCAGGGGGCGGCCTACTTCGGCACCGCGCTCAGCGAGATGCTGCTGTCGGGCACGGCGAAGAAGTACCTCGGCCTGAATCGCTTCTCGATCAGCCCGGTCGAGGCCTCGCCCGGCTCCGAGCCGACGGCGCGGCTCACGGTCGGCAAGCGCCTGGACGAGAAGACCAACGTGCTCTACTCGCGCGACCTCGCCGGCGAGACGAGCGACGTCTACTCGATTGAGCGCGAGATCGCGCCGCGGACCAAGATCGTCGCCGGGCAGAACGACAAGGGGGGAGTCGGCGCCAGCGTGCGCTGGACCTACCGCTTCGGCGCGAGCGACGACGGGCGCGGTGCGCTCCAGGCTCCCGACCGGTTGGGCGACGTCGAGATCACCGGGCTGCCGGAGGGGATGAATGTCTCGCGCCGGAAGATCGGGGTCTCGCGCGGCACGCCGCTGAGCCGCTCGACTCTGATCCAGGCCGCGGAGGGGCTGAAGCTCGCCTTGGTCGAGCGCGGCTACCTGCAGGCCACCGTCGTGCCGCGGACGGTCAAGGCCCCGGGGGCCGCGCGCGCGTCGATCCAGCTGGAAGCCACCCCGGGCCCGCTCTGGGAGGTGCGGATCAAGGGCGCCGGGGGATCGGAGCGGACCGTCCGCCGCGCGCTCGACGAGTTCTGGGCCCTCGTCGACTTCCGGTCCGGACTGCACCGCCAGACCGAGAGCCTGGTGCGCGAGCGGCTGGCCGAGGAGGGGTACGCGGCGGCCACGGTCTCGATTACGGACGGCGCCGGGGACCCGCCCTGGGTGGCGGTCTCGGTCGACCCGGGGGCGAGGGTCCGCGTCGCGGAGGTCAAGGTCGCCGGCAACCAGGCCCTGCCGGACGCCGAGGTGCTGAAGCAGATCCTCTCGCGGCCGGGCTGGCGACCGGGCGACAAGCCGACCTACCGCCCGCGCGAGGTCGAGGAGGACGCGGAGGCGATCCGCACCCTCTACGCGACCGAGGGCTACCTCGACGCCGTGGTCGCGCCGCGCGTGCGGTTCCGGACGGATGGCGAGGAGGTCCTGGTCACCTACCGGATTGAGGAGGGGCAGCGGGCCCGGATCGGGGCGGTGCGGATCGACGGCGACTGGCCCGCGGCGCTCGGCCGCGCCAGCGACCGCATCCCGTTCCGGACCGGCGACAACTTCAAGCCGCAGAAGGTCGAGCAGACCGAGCGCACGCTGCGCGCAGCGCTCGACGACGCCGGCTACTACGACTCGGCGGTCTCGATGCTGCTGCAGTCGGGCGACGGGAAGGTCGACGTGACCTACCGCGTCCAGGCGGGCCGGCCCTACACGATCGCCTCGGTCGCCTTCTCGGGGCTGGAGAAGACGCGCGAGAAGGTCGTCCGGCAGGCGGTGACGCTGCAGGCCGGCCAGCCGCTGACCCGTGCCGCGGTCCAGGAGACCGAGCGCAACCTGTTCGCGCTGGGACTGTTCCGCGAGATCGAGGTCAGGACCACGCCGGTCCCGGACCAGCCGGAGCGGCAGGCGGTGGTGATCGAGCTCAAGGAAGCGCCGACCACCTCGCTCACGCTCTCGGGGGGATGGGACACCGAGACCCAGTTCGCGGCCGCGGTCGGGCTCTCGCACGACAACCTGTGGGGGATCGGCCGGACCGGCGGGATCCAGGCCTACTACTCGTCGATCCTGAGCGGGGTGCGGGCCACGCTCGAGGACCGCCGCCTGCGCCGCGGCACGCTCGAAGGGCTGGTCACGGCCGGCTGGGAGGAGGAGGTCTACCCGGGCTTCACTTCGGACACCACGAGCGCGGCGGTCCAGCTCGCGGTGCCGGAGCTGCGGAACAAGCGCTGGCTGGTGCGCTACCAGCTGGAGGACACGCGGATCGTCGAGAGCGCGCTCTCGACCAATGAGTCCTTCAACGCGCTGCTCGACGAGCAGATCCAGCCCGTGCGGCTGGGTTCGCTCGGCTTCGCCGGGCAGTACGACCGGCGCGACGACCCGTTCCTGCCGACCCGCGGCTGGGTGGTGCGGGGCGACGTCGGGCTGTTCTCGACCTGGCTCGCCTCGCAGGAGGAGTTCTGGCGCGTCCAGGGCCAGATCGGGGGCTACTGGCCGGTCGGCAACCGGTTGACCTTCGCCTCCGCGGTCCGGGTCGGGTTCGCTCCGCCGTACGGCGAGACGGCCTGCGTCCCGCTGCAGAAGCGCTTCTTCACCGGCGGCTTCGACAGCGTCCGAGGGTTCCCCCGCGACGGTCTCAACCCGGTCGTCGAGAACGAGGCGTCGGTCCAGTGCTGGACCGACGACGCCGGCACGATCGTGATCCCGGTCGGCAGTCCGCTCGAGGTCGGCGGCGAATCGATGTTCGTGTTCAACCTCGAGGCACGCTACCGCGTCTGGGGCGAGGCCGAGGTGGTGCTCTTCACCGACCGCGGCAACGTCTGGCTGACGATCCCCGAGTGGGACCCTTTCGACACGCGCAACACGCTCGGCCTGGGGTTCCGCTACCGCACGCCGATCGGCGCGCTGCGCGCCGAGTACGGCTGGAAGCTCGACCGCCAGCCGGGCGAGTCGGGCGGCCAGTTCTACTTTGCGATCGGCGACGTCTTCTGACGCGGGGGGCGGCGTGAGCCAGGTGCTGGGGGTCGACGTCGGGACCAGGACGCTGGGGCTGGCGGTCAGCGACGACGCGCGCCGGGTCGCGATGCCGCTGACGGTGATCCGCCGCGCCGGGATGGCGCGCGACCTGGCCGCGCTGCGCACGATCGTCGAGGAGCGCGGGATCACCGAGGCGGTCGTGGGGCTCCCGCTCAACCTCGACGGCTCGCCCGGCGCGATGACCGCGGAGGCCGACCGGATCGTGGCGGCGCTGGAAGGGCTGGGGGTAACGGTGCACCGCGAGGACGAGCGGCTGACGACGGTCGACGCCGAGCGGATGCTGATCGAGGCCGACCTCTCGCGCCGGCGGCGCCGGCAGGTCGTCGACAAGATCGCCGCGACCTACATCCTGCAGGACTGGCTCGACCGCACCGCCGCGCCCGGCCGCGGGAACGACGCGTGAGCGGGCGCCGCGCGCTGACGCTGGCGGCGGCGCTCGCCCTCGCGGCCGCGGGCCTGACCGGGGCCGCGGCCTGGGCCACCTGGCGCGGCTTCCTCGACACGGCGGTCGCACCCTCGGGCGGCCGCCCGGTGACGGTCCCCGTCCGCACCGGCGCGACCGCCCGCGAGGTGTCTCAGCAACTGGCGCGCGAGGGGGTGGTCTCCTCGGCCCGGCTCTTCGAGTGGTTCCTGCGCTTCGAAGGGGCCGAGGCCGCCGTACAGGCGGGCGAGCACCGCTTCGAACGCGCGCTGCGCCCGGCCGAGGTGCTCGAGGAACTGCGCGTCGCGCAGGCGTCGGACCTGGAGGTGACCCTGCTCGAGGGCTGGACCCGGATGCAGGTCGTGGCCGCGCTCGCCGCGGCCGGGGTGGCGGACGGGGCCGCGCTCGACGCGGCCTTCGCCGACCCGGCGCCGGTGCGCGACTTCGACCCCGCGGCGCGCGACCTGGAGGGGTACCTCTTCCCGGACACCTACCGCTTTCGGCCCGGGACCGCGCCGCGCGAGGTCGCAGCGCTGCTGGTCGCGAACTTCCGCCGGCGCTTCGCGGAACCCTACGCGGCGGCGGTGCGGGGATCGGGACGGCCGCTGCACGAGGTCGTCACCCTGGCCTCGATCGTCGAGCGCGAGACCGGCGGCGCGAGCGAGCGGCCGCAGGTCGCCGGCGTCTTCCTCGACCGGCTGGCGCGCGGGATGCCGCTGCAGTCCGACCCGACCGTGATCTACGCGCGCGAGCGGGCCGGCACCTGGGACGGGAACCTGACGCGGGCGGACCTCGAGCGGGACGACCCCTACAACACCTACACGCGCGGCGGCCTGCCGCCGGGCCCGATCGGCTCACCCGGCCTGGCGGCGCTGCGCGCGGTGCTCGAGCCCGAGCGCACGGGCGCGCTCTACTTCGTCTCGCGCGGCGACGGGACGCACCAGTTCAGCCGGACGCTGGCGGAGCACAACCGCGCGGTGCGGCGCTACCAGCTGCGGGGCCGGGCGCGGTAGCGGCGGGCGCTACTCGAGGACGTAGTCGGCCGGCTGCTCGCGGATCCCGTGCCGGTTGATCGCACGCCGACGGTCCTGGTCCGAGAGCAGTTCGTTGATCTGGCCGTTGGGCAGCAGTTCGCCGCGCAGGTAGGCCTCGTAGTGGAAGCGGCACAGGCCGTGCTCGTAGGGCGCGTCCTGGCAGTAGAGGACGCCGCCCACGCTGGTCCGGAAGCGGCAGTGGTCCTTGAAGGTCTTCATCGCGAGCGCCTCCCGCGGGCGGCGGCGAAGATATCACGGCCGCGCCGGGGCCGCGGGAAGGCGGATAATCGAGCGATGAGCGAGCGGACGGAGCGCTGGGGCGGGATGCGTCACGCGACGGTGGCGGGGGTGCCGCACGGCGGTCCCGCGCGGCTGCGGCAGGCCGCGCGACTGGCGGCGGTGCGCGACGCGCTCGGCCAGGCCTTGGGGCCGCACCTCGCCGGCCTGAGCGAGGGGCCGGACGGGGTCGTCCTGCGGCTCGCCGGCGACGGCTGGGAGCGCGGGCTGGCGACGCAGCTCGAAGCCCTCGCGGGCCCGGTCGCGCGCGCCCTCGCGGCGCCGCTTCGCCCGGTCACGGTCGAGTCGGTGCCGGGCGCTGCCGGCCCGGGGCGTCCCCCGGGCCCGGCTCCCCGGGCGCCGGACGGCGCTCCGAGCGAGCCGCTGGACCCGGGGGAGCGGCGGCGGCGGCTCGCGGCGGCGGCCGAGCGCCTGCTGGCCCGTCCGGGCGGCGGGACTGGGCGAGGGGAGAGGAGTTCCGTTGACAGGGGCCCGGGGGGGCAGTAGATAGACAGGTCGGTCGTGGGGAGATCACGGGGCGCACGGGCCACGGAAGGGCATTCGATGGGTGAGGGGACGGCACCGGGAGGTCCGGGCGGGGCGGAGACTGCGTCCGTGCGGGCCCCGATGATCGAGATCGAGAACCTCCGCAAGCTCTACGGGCAGCACGAGGCGGTGAAGGGGATCACCTTCACCGTCCGGGCGGGGGAGATCCTCGGCTTTCTCGGCCCCAACGGGGCGGGGAAGTCGACCACCATGAAGGTCATGACCTGCCTCACCCCGCCGACCTCCGGCTCGGTGCGGATCGCTTCCCACGACGTGCTGCTCGAGCCGCTCGAAGTCCGGCGGGCGATCGGCTTCCTGCCCGAGACCCCTCCTCTCTACCCGGAGATGGTGGTCGAGGACTACCTGTCGTTTGCGGCCGAGATCCGGCGCGTGCGCCGCGCGCAGCGCCGGGCCGCGATCGACGCGGCGCTCGAGCGCTGCGGCCTCGTCGAGGTCCGGCGGCGGCTCGTCGGCAACCTGTCGAAGGGCTACCGCCAGCGCGTCGGCCTGGCCCAGGCGGTGATCCACGAGCCGCGGATCCTGATCCTCGACGAGCCGACGGTCGGGCTCGACCCGACCCAGGTGATCGAGATCCGCACGATCATCCGCGACATCGGGCAGGACCGCACCGTGATCCTCTCGAGCCACATCCTTCCCGAGGTCCAGGCCACCTGCCAGCGGGTCGTGATCATCAACCGCGGCCAGATCGTGGCCGAGGGGCCGATGGAGGAGCTGCTCCACCGCCACGGCGGCGGGTCGTGGCACTTCACGCTGCGCCGGCCGCCGGCCGACGACGGCGCGCTGGCCGCGCTGCCGGGGCTGGACCGGTTGTTCGCGCTGGGGGGCGGCCGCTACCGGGCCGCGCTCGTGCCGGGGGACGACGCGCGCGAGAGCGCCGTCCGCGCGCTGGCCGCAGGCCCCTGGGGGCTGGTCGAGTTCGCGCCCGAGACGACGACGCTGGAAGAGGTCTTCCGCGAGGTCGTCCTGCAGGAGGCCCGCGCATGAGCCAGGTCTGGGCCGTCTTCAAGCGCGAGCTGAAGTCCTACTTCGTCTCGCCGCTCGCCTACACCGCGATCGCCAGCTTCCTGTTCGTGATGAACGTGCTGTTCGTCTTCTCGCTCAATGCCTACGAGACGACGCGCCGCGCCGCCGCGCAGCAGCTGCAGCAGGTTCCGGGCGCGGAGGCGCTGGTACGCGACATCTTCGGCGGCAATGTGATGTGGGCGCTGGTCTTCATCGTGCCGCTGGTGACGATGCGGCTGCTCGCGGAAGAGCGCCGCCAGCACACCGCCGAGCTCCTGCTCACGGCCCCGATGACGACGCGCCAGCTCGTCCTCGGCAAGTTCCTGGGCGCGGTCTTCATCCTGGCCGTGATGCTGGCCCTGATCGGCTGGCAGCCGCTGCTGCTGCGGATGTGGGGCGACGCCGACCCGGCGCCGGTCTGGACCGGGTTCCTGGCCGCGCTGCTCTACGGCAGCTTTCTGCTGTCGATCGGCCTGCTGGCCTCGAGCCTGACCGAGAGCACTTTCGTCGCCGCGATCATCGCGCTGGGCCTGCTGGCGCTGGTCAACTGGGGCGGGGTCGCGGTCGGGCAGATCCCGATCATCGGGCCGGGGCTCGAGCAGTTCACGCCGGTCGAGAACCTCAAGGCGCTGGTCCGGGGCACGATCGAGACCCGGGCGGTGGTCTACTTCCTGACGATGACGCTGTTCGTGGTCGACCTGACCGCGCGGGTCGTCGACAGCCAGCGCTGGAGGTGAGCCGATGAAGAAGCTCGCCCACCTCGCCGGACCGATCGGCCTCGCGCTGCTGGTAATCGGATCGGGCTGGGCCGCGCTGGTGCCGGCCTCGATCCCGTGGCTCTACCAGTCGCTGCTGGTCGCCGGGGCGCTGCTGGCCACGATCGGCCTGTGGACCCACCGCTCCGACCTGCTGGCGCCGGCCGGCACGCGCCGCGCCCGCCAGGGGGCGGGCGCGCTGGCCTCGGTCGCGGTGGCCATCGGAATCGTGCTGCTCGTCAACTTCCTCGCCGCACGCTACAACGAGCGCTACGACTTCACGCGCGCCCGCTCGTTCTCGCTCCACCCCGCGACGGAACGCGTGCTGAAGGCGCTGCCGGAGGGGGTCGAAGTGGTCGGCTTCTTCCCGCAGGCCGACCGCAACACTTTCCGCTCGGTCCGGATCCTGTTCGAGACCTTCGCGGCGTCGCAGCCGAGGCTCAAGCTGACCGTCGCCGACCCGAACCAGCAGCCCGACCTGTACGAGCGGCTCGGGCGCCCCGGCTCGCGCGTCACGGTGGTCCATCGCGGCGAGCGGCGCGTCGTCCTTCCGGGGTTCGAGGAAGGGGACCTCGCCGCCGCGCTGCTGGAGGTGGGGCGGGAGCAGTCGCGCGTCGTCTACTGGGTCATCGGCCACGACGAGCGCCCGGTCGACGCGCGGGGCGCGCTGGGCTACCAGCGGCTGCAGTCCGACCTGATCAAGGACTACTACGAGATCCGCACGCTCTCGCTCGGGGCCGGCGAGAAGGTCCCCGCCGACGCGGCGCTGGTGGTGATCGCCGATCCGCGCCGGCCGGTCCCGCCGGCGGAGGTCGCGGCCTACGACGCCTACCTGCGCCGCGGCGGCCGCCTGCTGGCGCTGGTCGACGTCGACCCCGGGCAGGGCGAGACCCAGGCCAACCCGCTGGCCGAGCTGCTCGAGCGCTGGGGCCTGTTTGCGCGCCGCGGACTGATCCTCGACCCGCGCGAGCGGACCGGCGACCGCGACCCGCGGAAGGTCGTCGGCGACCGCTTCCCGCACAACTCGGTCAACGCGCTCGAGGGCCAGCTGACGCTCTTCCCGCAGGCCCGGCCGGTCGAGTTCGGCCCCGTGATGGACGACCAGCAGGTGTTCCACTACAAGCTGGTCGAGCTGGCGGCCGGCCCGCCGGGGCAGGGGAAGGACCCGTTCGTCTCGGCCGACCTGTCGCTGGCCCTGCGGCCGGCGGAAGAGCTGGCCGGCCTGTCCCGGCCGGGTCAGCCGCCGGAGCCGATCGCCGTGGCGATCGGCGCATTCCGGAAGTTCACGCCGCGGGCGGGCGATACGCGCGTCGGCCGGGAGGCGCGCGCCGCGCTGATCGGCGACGCCGACTTCCTGAACGACGCCCACTTCGACCAGGTGGCGAACCGCGAACTGGCGCTGAACGTCGTGCGCTGGCTGACCGGCGAGGAGCTGCTGATCCGGCGCGAGGGGGAACGCCGCCAGGCGCGCGAGGCGATGATGGTCTCGCCGGCCCAGATGAACCTGGTGATCGCGCTCGCGCTCGGGGCGCCGATCGTCGTCTTCCTCGTCGGCTGGATCGTCTGGCTGACCCGGAGGAGCAGGTGAAGCGGGGCGGGCTCGTCGCCGGCGTCGCGCTGCTCGCCGCGCTGCTCGGACTCGTCTGGTACGAGTTGCGCCGCGACGAGCAGGCCGGTGTGATGCAGCCGGGCACGATCGCCTTCCCCTACAACCCGGGGCGGGTGCAGGAGTTCACGGTCACGGTGGGGGAGCGCTCGGCGACGCTGCGCCGCGGCCCCGGGGGGAGCTTCGAGACCGCGTCGTCCTCGGGCCCCGTCGTGGTCGAGCGGGCGGCGGATTTCCTCGCCGCGGTCGGCCGGCTGCGCTTTCTCGACGAGGTACAGGAGTCGGCCACGGACGAGGAACTGGCGAAGTTCGGGCTGGGACCACCGCCGCTCGCGTCCGTGAAGCTCGTGCTGCGTCCCCCCGCGCGCGAGGGCGAAACGGTCCCCGCGGTCCCCCCCCTGCTCGAGCTCGGCGGCGCCTCGCCCGTCCTGCCGGGCTACTACGCGCGCGTCAACGGCTTTCCGCGGATCGTCCTGGTCGGGGCCGAGGCGGCCGACCTGGCCGAGGGGGTCGGGCTCGAGCTGTTCGGCGAAGCCTCGCTGATCCCCGAGCCGGAGCGCGAGTCGGGTCTCAAGGAGCTCCCGGACCCGCCGAAGCGGCGCTGACCTCGAAGGCCGTCTCGCGCTCGAGCGGGGCCCCCCCGGCGGCGGAGGCCGTCACGACGAGCCGGTAGCTCCCGGGCGCGAGCCGCCCGGCGGGGATCTCGAGCCGCCAGGGCCCGCGCGCGTCGTCGCTGGCACCGTCCAGTCCCGTCGGCTCGCCCCCGGCGCCCAGCACGCGCCAGGCGAGCGTCACCGGGCCGTCCCCGCCGGGCGGCGGCTCGACCCGCGCGAAGAACCGCGCCGGCGCCTCGGCGGCGACGCGTTCGCGCGGGGTGGGCAGCACGCGCAGCGGGCCGGCGCGGAACGGGAAGGTGGCGTCGCCGCCGGCCTCGGCCCCCGCGGCCGGCTCGTCCGTCCCCAGCAGCGGGCCGTAGAGGCGCGGCGCGCCGCGCGGCGCGAAGTCGGGGATGGTCAGGTCGATCGCCGTCGAACCCGCGCCGCCGCCGCTCCGATCGTAGATCACGGCCGAGAGCTGCCACGCGCCGGGCGGCACCGGTCGGACCGCCTGGAAGCGGAGCCACGGGTCGCCCGCGGCCGGGGCGGGCTCGGGCACGAAGGCGTCCTCAGGGATCGTCAGCGGCACCGCCCCCGGCGCGCCGCGCGGCCGCAGCTCGGCGGCGACGGCAAAGCGCTGCGCGAGCCCGACCGCGCTGCCGTCCCAGGCCGGGACGAGGCGCGCGCGCGGCAGCGCGACGGTGATCGCCAGCAGCGTCTCACCCCCCGGCCCCGACAGCAGGTGCAGCGCGCCGGAGGCCTCGTAGGAGCCCAGGAACTGCTCGGACTTCACGATCGCCTCGAGCAGCTCGCGCTCGCTCGGGATCTCCTGCAGCCGGGCCAGGTCCATCGCCGTCCCGAGGTTCCCGTTGGCCCACGGCACCTGGTCGATCAGCCGATCGACCGCGCCGGGCAGCGCCTGGTCGGCAGGCTGCAGCATCGTGAAGGAGGGGCTGGCGAAGCGCGCGCTGTCGGAGAGCAGCCAGTCCTCGTCGGCGGTGCGGATGAAGGGGATCACGGTCACCACGCGGTTCGAGGCGCTGGCGAGGCCGTAGTAGATCCAGCGCATCATCCCCCGGGCGCCGGCGTGGGCCCCGGTGTCGTAGTTCTCGTCCCTCTCGATGTCGTCGGGGGGCCCGAGCAGGATGTAGATCTTGCCCCGGTCGGTCTTCCAGCCCGGCTTGCCCGAGCCGGTGAACTGCCCGTTCGCCTCGGCCACGCGCTGCCAGAACCCCAGGCGCGCCTCGTTCTGCGGGGTCCGGGGGTCGGGGTCGCGCCGCTCCCAGAAGTTCCGGATGAAGGCGATCCGCTCCGGCGCGGTCTCCTGCGAGCGGAAGAGGCGCGCCTCGCTGCGGGTCATCAGGTAGCGGACCGGCCCCTCATCCCAGTCGCGGGTGGCGTCCTCGGTGCCGCCCTTCGCCGCCCACGCGAGCCCCGCGGCGCCCAGCGTCGCGAAAAAGAGCAGCGCCGCGCAACAGAATCGGCAGCGGCGGTTTGACCCCCTGTGCGCCATCCGCCTAAGATATCTCTGGTCTGCGGTTACCGCAGGGCAGGAGGTTCGTCTCGATGCACCCGGGCCGTCGCCCGCCAATCCTCGTCGCCGCGGTTCTCGCCGCAGCGATCCTGGCCGTGCTTGCCGCCGCGCCCGGCTGCGGCCCGGGCGGCCTCAAGGGCCGCACCCCCGACGAGCGGTCGGTCGCGGCCGCGGAACTGGGCGTCAACGGAGCCGATCAGAACGTGCCGATTCTGGTCGAGGCGATCGAGACGGAGCCGGACGTCGTACAGGCCGGCGCGATCACCGCGCTCGGCCGGATCGGCACCCCCGCCGCCGTCGCCGCGCTCGCGAAGTTCGCTCACAGCGAGGTCACGCTGACGCGGCGCGCCGTCTGCCAGGCGCTTCAGGACGTGATGCCGGCGGCCTACCCCGACGCCGCGCGCGTGCTGGTCGAGATCGGGCAGAGCACGCTGCCCAAGGGTCCCGGGGACGACCCCAACATGGAGGTTCGGCGCGCCGCCGTGACCTCGCTGGCGGTGATCCAGTCGCCCCTCTCGGCCGAGTTCCTGATCGACCGCGCGCTGAACGACCCCGAGGAAGGGGTCCGCAACGCCAGCGTCAAGACGCTCGGCCGGCTCAAGGAGCCGCGCGCGGTCGATGCGCTGGAGAAGATCTACGAGGTCGACGACGAGAAGAACCGCGCCTGGGCGATCGAGGCGCTCGGCGAGATCGGCGACCCGCGCGCGGTGCCGACCGTGACGAAGGCGCTTGCCGACTACCACGGCGTGACCCGCGGCAAGGCGGCGTGGTCGCTCTGGCAGCTGCAGCAGGCCGGCTGCGTGCCGGCCGTGCAGCAGGCGCTCGCCGCGGAGCAGGACGACCTCCCGGCGATCGTGATGGCCCACGTGCTCGTGCTCGCCGGGCAGCCCCAGGCGATCGAGTATCTCGAGGACCAGCTGATCCGCGGGCGCACGAACATGGCCCGGGCCGAGGCTGCGCGCGCGCTGGGCGAGGTCGGCCGCAAGGAGTCGGTGATCGCGCTCGACCGCGCCTTCCGCGAGGATCGCGACGGCCTCGTGCTGCGCGAGTCCAGCCTGGCGATCCAGAAGCTGTTCGAGAAGTATCCCGGGAGCGAATCCCTCGTCACGCCGCCGCCCGGCGGCTGACGCCGCATCGCGCCGAGGAGGGCCCGATGGCACTTTGGGGAAAGAAGGAGCCGGAGGCGGACAGACCGCCGTCGCCGGCCGCAACGATCGAACCTGCAGCCCGGCCGGCGACGCCCGCCGCCGTCCCGGCCGCACAGGTACCAGCTCCCGTCGCCCCGCCGGCGGGGTCGCCCAGAGGAGGCACGCACATGGAGGGTCGCAGCGCGACGATCGGACCGTCGATCCACGTCAAGGGTGAGTTGATGGGCAACGAGGACCTCGTGATCGAGGGCCGCATCGAGGGGATCGTCCGCCTGCGCGATCACCACCTGACCGTCGGCAAGTCGGCCACCATCCTGGCCACGCTCGAGGCCAAGTCGATCCGCGTCGAGGGGAACGTCCAGGGCGACGTCCAGGCCTCCGAGCGCGTCGAGCTGGCGGCCGGAAGCTCCGTCGTCGGCGATGTGACGGCACCGCGGGTTTCGATCGCCGACGGCGCCCGGTTCAAGGGGAGCGTCGACATGGACAAGGGCGGCCCGCGCCCGGCCAGCTCCGCGTCCCCCGCGTCGCCCGCGTCCACGCCCGCCGCCGTCCCGGCCGGGGCAGGGAAAGCCTCCGGCAGCACCCCCTGAGGCCGTGAGCCTCTTCGGTATCGGAAAGCGCCCGGCGCCGCCGCCGCCCGCCCCGGAAGCTCCGGGGCGCGCGCGGCCGCCCGGGGCGCCCGCCCCGGCGGCGGGCGCTTCGACCCGCCCGCCGGCGCCGGAACCCCCTGCCGGCGACCCGGCCCGCTCGCCGTCGCGGGCGATGCAGCAGCTGCTCGAAAGCGCCGCCCGGCGGAGCGCCGAGGGGCGCCCCCCGCGCGTGCTGCTGGCCGGACCGGTCGCCCAGGTCACGATGGACGCGATCACCGGCCCCGGCTGCCGGCTGACGGTCGAGGGCGAGTTCTTTCCCGAGCTGCCGCTGGCCTACCCCGACGGACGGTTCGACCTGATCCTGGGGCTCGACGTGCTCGACCTGCTGGCCGACGGCGGGGCCCGGGCCCAGGCCGCGGAGTGGGCGCGCGTGCTGGCCCCGGGCGGCACCCTCTACCTGGTGGCCCGTCGCGAGGCCTCCCAGGTCCCGCCGCTGGTGCGGATCGACGTCCACCCCGACGGGGCGCTCGCGATCCACCCCCTCGGCCCCCGCCACCCCCTGGTCCAGCCCCGCCAGAACCGCGAGTTCGAAGTGCTGGTCCGCCCCCTCGTCGTGCACGAGATTTCCCTGCGGCGAGACGGCCTGCGCGAGATCCTCTGCCGCAAGTAGGGGATCGGTCCGCGGGCCCGCCCGGGAGATCCGGATGAACCGCGGTCGCACCCCCCTGCTGGTCCTGGTCCTCTTGGCGCTGACGGCGCCCGTCGCGCTGGCGGCCTCCCCCGCCGAGGGGGTCGTGCTTCGGCTCCATGACGGGCCGTGGACCGCGCCAGCCCGGACGCCGATGGAACTGGCTCCCTCCGCCCCGGGTGCGCCGGAACGCTTCGCGCTCTGGTTCCCTGGGCGCGCGGTGGACGCCGCGGAGCTGGAGCGGCTGGGGGGGTCCGGGATCCGCGTCGTCGAGCCCTGGGACGGGACGGCGTTCGTGGTGGCGCTCGACGCCCGCGCCGCGCAGTTCGCGTCCGTCCCCCAGGGCGGCTCGCTGGTCGAGCTGCCGCCCGCCGCGCGGCGCGTGATCGGGGCCGTCGCGCGCGCGGAGGACCGGCCGCAGCGCGTCGAGTTGCGCCTCTTCCCGGGCGCCGATCCGGAGGCCGTCCGGCGCGGCGCGGCCGCGCTGGGCGTGCGGCTCGAGCCGCTGCCGGCCGGGGCGGGCTTTGCGGCGACGGCCGGGCCCGGGGGGGCGGCCGCCCTGGCCGGGCTCGACGGCGTGGCCTGGGTCGCTCCGGCGCGCGGCCGGCGGGTGCCGCTCAACGAGGCCAGCCGCGCGGCCATCGGCGCCGGCGTGCTGCAGGCGCCCCCCTGGTCGCTCGAGGGGACGGGCGAGGTCGCCGGGGTGTGGGACGGCGGGCCGCCGAACCCGGATCACCCGGACCTCGCCGGACGCCTCGTCTACGCCGACACCACCGGCAGCGCGCACTGCCCGGACTGCGCCCACGCGACCCACGTCGCCTGCACGGTCGCGGGCAGCGGCGCCGCCAGCCTCGACGCGGGCGGCGCGGCGCGGCAGTGGCGCGGGATGGCTCCCGCCGCGGCCGTCATCGCGTACGACTTCTTCGGCGACGTCGCCGCCGAATACCGCGCAGCCTGGCGCGAGCGCGGTGTGCGGGCCTCGAACAACTCGTGGGGCTACTGCGTCGACCCGGCCTACCCCGACTGCGAGCCCTGCTCCGCGTTCTCGAGCTACCACGCCGACAGCCGCGACTTCGACGCGCTGGTGGCCGGCGAGGCGCCCTCGCTGCTCCTGGTCTTCGCTGCCGGAAACTCGCGTAACGATGGAATCTGCGGCCAGGCGACCGCACCGCCGTACCTCAACTACCGCACGCTGGTCCCGCCCTCCACCGCGAAGAACGGGATCACCGTCGGCGCCACCGACGCGGCCGGCGCGATGAGCGCGTTCTCGTCCTGGGGCCCGGCAGCCGACGGGCGGATCAAGCCGGACGTCGTCGCCGACGGCGTCAGCGTGCTCTCGTGCGCCGATCCGGGGACCGGCTACCGGGCGCTCTCGGGCACCTCGATGGCGACTCCGGCCGTCACCGGCGCCGCTCTCCTGGTGCGCGAGCTGCTCGTGCGCCATGGGCTGGCCGAGCCTCCGGCCGCCGCGCTGAAGGCGCTGCTGGTGCACGGCGCGCGCGACCTGGTCGCCGGCCCGGGCTACGCGCCGGGGCCCGACGCCGCAAGCGGCTGGGGCCTGGTCGATGCCGAGGCCTCGGCCCGCGCGGCGGACGAGGGAGCGCTGGCGCTGCTGGCCGCGGGGCAGGACGAGGTCTTGTCGTGGGAGCTCGAGGTCCCCGCGGGAAGCGAGTCGCTGCGCGCCACGCTGGCCTGGAGCGATCCCGCGCCGTCGCTTGCCGCTGCGGCGCAGCTAGTGCACGACCTCGACCTGGTCGCGATCGATCCGGCGGGGGTCGAACACCGGCCGTGGGCGCTCGACGCGGCGGCTCCCGCCGCCGCCGCGCGGCGCGACGGGCCGAACCGGCGCGACAACCTCGAGCGGATCGACATCGAGGAGCCGGTCCCCGGCCGCTGGGAGGTGCGCGTGCGCGGGGCCTCCGTCGCGTTCGGCCGGCAGGCCGCGGCGCTGGTCACGAGCCTTCCTGCCGAAGCCCGCGACGACTTCGAGCCGCTCTCGCCGGAGAACGGTGCGGCGGTCTCTCCCGACGGCCGGCCGATCCCGTTCGCCTGGCGCGCCGGCGAGTACGGGTCGTTCCAGCTGGCGTTCTTCTCGCGCGGCGGGATGCGCCCGTTCCTGGTGCTGCCGCGGCGCGCCACCGCGGCGACGGCACTGACGCCCGACGCGGCGGCCTGGCGGCAGCTCATGCTGCGGATGGCGCGCGGCCCGATCGAGTGGGGTGTGCGGACGCAGGACCGGGAGGGACGGATCGTCGACTCGGCCCGCCACCGCCTGGGCCTCGCCCTGACGCGTCCGCCCGTGATCGAGTGTCCCGCCCAAGGCGCCCGGTTCAGCGCCGACGGGATCGCGCTCGAGGGGGGCTGTGAGGGGCCCGGGCCGTGGCTGCGCTGGGATGGTGCGGGGTCGACGGCGTTCCAGGTGCGCTGGTCGACCCGCCCCGACCTCCGCAACGCGACCCTGGCCGGCGCCGGCTACCGCCTCGGCGCAGGCGGCTTCACGCCCACCGGGGCGCAGTGGCGCGACCTGGCGGCGCGGGCGCGGGCCAACGGCGGGACGATCTTCCTGCAGGTCCAGGGAAAAGACGCGGCCCAGCGCCGCACCGACGGCCCGCCGCTGCGGCTGGTCGTCGAGTAGGGCCACCCGGGCCCGCCCGGATGGTCGGGGAGGGGCCCGGGACCTAGCTTCTGCTCCGGGCCGCTCGAGGCCCGGAGCGCGCGATGTCCCCCGGATCCGGTTCCGCCCTGGTCTTCGCCGGCCGCCTCGAGGCGATCCCGCTGGCCGACCTGCTGCAGGTCATCGCCGCCGGACGCAACAGCGGCGTGCTGTGGGTTCAGGACGAGGCCTCGGGCGCGACCGGCGAGATCGAGCTGCGCGACGGCCGCGTCGTCGGGGCGCGGGTCTCGGCAGCGGAGACGCTGGGCGCGATCCTCGTGCGGCGGAGTGCGGTCCGACCCGAGCGCGTCGGCGAGGCCCTACGGCACCAATCCGCGGCCGCGCGCTGGAAGCCGCTCGGTCAGCTGCTGATCGAGATGGGGGAACTGGAGCCGGCGGCGCTGCGGCGCGGGCTCTCGGAGCAGATCGCGCAGAACACCGCGACGATCATGGGCTGGCCGCGCGGCGTGTTCCGCTTCCGGGTCCACGAGGACGAACCACCCGCTGCACGCGCCGCGGCGCACACGGTGGCGCTGGAACTGCACGCGCTGGTCCTGGAAGCGGCGCGGCTGGCCGACGAAGCGGCCGCGCCGGCGGGAGTCCACTGACGGGTCCTGCTACTGGTGCCGAAGGGGAGACTCGAACTCCCACGCCCCGGAGGGCACATGGACCTGAACCATGCGCGTCTGCCAATTCCGCCACTTCGGCACGCGACCGAAGACGGGCGGGAGCCCGCCGCCGGAAGCGACGGAGGAGTCTAGGAGAGGGCGGGGCGGGCGTCAACCCGGGCGTTTCCGCGGTTGCTCGCCGCGGACCCTCACGAGTGATCCGGGCTATCGCGGCTCGACTCCGCCCCGGGCGAAGGCCGCGCGGGCTTCGGCCTCGCGCCCGCGCGCGGCCAGGCGCCGGCCCAGCGCGATCCAGGACTGGGAGCCCCCCTCGCCCGACTCGGCCCGCGCGGCGAACCGCGCGAGGTGCCCGTCGGAGATCCCCGCGCCCCACAGGTAGAAGAGGTTCCCCGGCGCCGCCGCGGCGGCCTGCAGCGAGAGCCGCACCCCCTGTTCGGCGCGGCCCGCCTCGTGCGCGAAGGCCCCCTGCAGGTAGAACCCCAGGGCGCTGCGCGCGGCGTCGAACTCCGCTTCGAAGCCGGGCGGCAGGGGGGCCGACACCAGCGCCGCCAGCGGGAGCGGGCGCTGCACGAGCGGGTCGAGGTTCGGCAGGCCGGGGCGGCGGCCGTAGCGCGCGAAGTACTCGACGAGCGGGCGGTCGTCGGTCACCACCGGGGCGTCGCCCGCGAAGCGCAGCAGCCCGGCGCGGTCGAGGATCGCCGGGGCGAGGAGCGAGCCCGGCCCCTCGAAGCCGATGGCCGCCAGCGAGGCCCGCACGCCCGGCTCGGCGGCGCGGCGCGCGAGCCGCGCCGGATCGAGCGCCAGCGAATCGCGCGAGCCGAGCAGGAGCAGGTCGCGCTCGACCGGCAGGAACCCCAGCGCGTGCGGAAAGGCCTCGGCGAAGGTGCGGACCAGCATCTTCACCTCGGCCTCGGACTGCGAGTGGAGCGGGATCCACTGCGCGACGACCCCGCCGGGCGCGAGCCGCGCGAGCGCCAGCTCGTAGAAGTCGCGGGTGTAGAGCGAGACGACGCCGGAGTCGCGCGGCGGCGGCGGCTCGAGCGTGACGAGGTCCCACGGCTCGCGTCCGGCCAGCAGCACGTGGCGCCCGTCGTCGACGATCATCCGGACCCGCGGGTCGGCCAGCACGTCGCCATTGTCGGCGCGGAACAGCGGGGCGACGGCGACCACCTCGGGCGAGATCTCGGCGACGTCGATCCGCTCGATCCCGGCGTGGGCCGCGATCGCGCCCGTCGTCATCCCGGTGCCGAAGGCGATCACCAGCGCCCGCTTCGGCTCGCGCGCCCAGAGCACCGGCAGGTGCCCCAGCAGCCGCATGTAGCGCCGGGCGTAGAGGTGCGTCCCGGTCAGGCTGGTCTGGTTGGTGACCAGGCGCAGGAAGTCGAGCTGCTGGTCGTTGCTCTCGGAGACGACCGCGATCGTCTGGACCGGCCCCTCGTCGTAGGCCAGCACCGGCAGGCGGGCGAAGCGCGTGAGCAGCGCGTGGCGGGCCGGATCGGCCCCGAGCCCGGCCGCGATCCCCAGCGCGCCGAGCACCGCCACCGCCGCGAGCGCCCGCGTCCGCTCGCGCCCGGCGAGGGCCAGCGCCGCGACGGCGACGCCGCCCAGCGCGGCCAGCGCGGCGAGCAGCGTCATCGCGCGGGCGCTGCCCAGCGCCGGCAGGAGCGCCAGCCCGGTGACCGACGCTCCCAGCACCGCGCCCAGCGTGTTCAGCGCGTAGGCCCCGCCGAAGCGCGCCCCGGCCCCCTCCGGCACCGCGGCCGTAACGCGCGCGACGAGCGGGATCACGATCCCGAGCGCGAGCGTCGTCGGCAGCAGGACGACGAGGCAGCCGCCCAGTTCGAGGCTGTACGCCCAGCCCGAGAGGCCGGGCAGCGCGGCGGCGACCTTCCCCGCGGCCAGCCAGGCTCCGGCGTCGAGCAGCCGCAGCGTGACGCCGGCACCGAGCGCGAGCACCGCCAGCGCCAGCGCGAGCGCGCGGCCGGGATCGCGGGCGCGGTCGGCGAGGCGGGACCCGAGCGCCGAGCCGCCGGCGATCCCGAGCAGGTAGGCCGCGAGCATGGTGGCGAAGGCGTAGGCCGACGAGCCGGCCAGCACCGCGAGCACGCGGTGGAACGCGACCTCGGTCCCGAGGCCGACCAGCCCGCTGACCAGGGCGGCCAGTCCGGCCGCTGCGACGAGCGGGTGGCGCCAGGAGGCCGCGCCCGCGGCCGGCACCTTCGGCGCGGCGGGCGCGGAGCGAGCGGCCCTTTCCGCCGGGCGCGCGGCCAGCGCGGCGTAGCGCCCGGCGATCCACCAGGCCGCCGCCGCCACCGCGAATTCGGCCGCGGCGGCGACGAGGGCGGTCCGCACCAGGCCCAGCCGCTCGATCAGCACGAAGCCGGCGGCGAGCGTCCCGGCCGCGCCGCCGAGCGTGTTGAGCGTGTAGAGCGAGCCGATCCCGCGCCCCGGCGCAGCTCCGGCCGCGACGATCCAGCGCGCGAGAATCGGCAGCGTCGCCCCCATCAGGACCGTCGGCGGCAGCAGCGCCAGCGCGGCGAGGCCGACGCGCAGCGCCCCGGGCAGAGTGTCCGAGCCGGTGCCGCGGGCCAGCGCCGCTGCGCCGGCCGGAAGCCAGTCCGCGAGCAGCGGGATCGCGAGCAGCCCCCAGGCGCCGACCAAGGCCTCGGCCAGCGCGAAGAGCCGGATCCCCCGCGCGGGATCGCGGTCGCCGAACCGCCCGCCCAACGCCGAGCCGATCCCGAGCCCGGCCATGAAGGTCGCGAGCACGATCACCGCCGCCAGGTTGGACGAGCCCAGCCCGAGCGCCAGCCAGCGCGTCCAGACCAGTTCGTCGACCAGCCCCGCCGCCCCGGTGACGAAGAGCAGCGCGCCGAGCAGCCCGAGCAGCGCGGTGGGTGAGGGGGGGGCGGGCTGGCGGGCCATCACGGTTCGCTCCGGGGAGAAAGGGTGGAAGAATACCCCCGCGCCCGCGAGGAAACGCCGTGACGCCGCGCCTGCCGACCGCCGCCCAGATCGAGGCCCTGCTGACCAGCCCCGACAACGCCCCCGGGCTGACCGGGCGCGAGATCGCCGACGCCCTGCGCGTCCCCCCCGCGCTGCGCTCGCGGCTGCGGCAGGCGCTGCGCGACTGGGTCGTGGAGGGGCGGCTGGTCGCGCTGCGCGGGCGGCGTTTCGGTGCGCGCTCGGCGCTGGGCGACGTCGTCGGGCGCTACTCGCGCCACCCCGCCGGCTTCGGCTTCGTCATCCCGGACGATCCCGAGCAGTCGGACCTCTTCATCCCGCCGGGGGCGCACGCCGGCGCGATCCACGGCGACATCGTGGCCGCACGGGTCGTCGCGGTGAAACCCGACGGCCGGCGCGAGGGGGCGATCGCGCGGGTGGTCGAGCGCCGCTCGGAGACGATCGTCGGGCTGTTCCACGGGACGGCGTCGGGGGGCGGGATCGTGCAGCCGCTCGATCCCGGCTTCGGTTTCGAGGTCCTGGTGGCGAAGGCCGACGCGAAGGGGGCCCGCACCGGCGAGATCGTCCGCGCCGAGCTGGTCACGCCGCCGCGTGACGGCAGCGGCGCGCGCGGGACGGTCCTCGAGCGGCTGGGGCGGCCCGACGAACCGGGGGTCGAGACCGAGGTCCTGGTCCGCAAGTACGGCTTCTCGGCCGAGTACCCCGACGAGGTGCTGGCCGAGGTCGAGCGCCTGCCGGCGCGGCCCGAGGACTGGCCGCTGGCGGGCCGCGAGGACTTCACCCGGGGGACGGTCGTCACGATCGACGGCGAGACGGCCCGCGACTTCGACGACGCGATCGAGGTCGAGCGGCTCGACGACGGCGGCTACCGGCTCCACGTCCACATCGCGGACGTCGGCTTCTTCGTCCCCGAGGGGTCGGCCACCGACCTCGAGGCGCTGCGCCGCGGGACCAGCGTCTACTTCCCCGACCGCTGCATCCCGATGCTCCCCGAGCGGCTCTCGAACGACCTCTGCTCGCTTCGTCCGGACGAGATCCGCCTGACGCAGGGAGTTTCGATCGACTTCGACCGGCGCGGGGCCGTGAGGCGCACGCGATTCCACGACGGGTTCATCCGCAGCCGGGCGCGGCTGACCTACAACGAGGTCGCGAAGCTGGTGGAGGAGCGCGACCCCGCCGCGCGCGCCGCACGGCCGGCGGTGGTGCCGATGCTCGACGCGGCCGCGGAGCTGGCGACGCTGCTGGCGCAGCGCCGCGCCGAGCGCGGTGCGATCGACTTCGACCTGCCGGAGCCCGAGATCCTGATCGAGCTGACCGGTGCGACGGCGGAGATCGTCGCGCGGCGGCGGAACGCGGCGCACCGCCTGATCGAGGAGTTCATGATCACGGCCAACGCCGCGGTCGCCGCCGAGCTGAAGAAGCGCAAGGCCCCGGCTCTCTACCGGGCTCACGAACGGCCCGCGCTCGACCGCGTCGAGCGGCTGATCGACGCGCTCGACGGGCTGGGCTACCGGCTTCCGGGCGACGCCTCGGCGATCCAGCCGGCGGCCTTCGCCGGGCTGGTCGAGCAGGCGAAGGGGAAGCCCGAGGAGCCGTTCGTGACCCGGCTCGTGCTGCGCACGATGGCCCTCGCGCGCTACCACGAGGAATGCCTCGGTCACTTCGGCCTGGCGCTGCCGCGCTACCTGCACTTCACCTCGCCGATCCGGCGCTACCCGGACCTGATCGTGCACCGCGCGCTGCGCCGGCTCGCGCGGGGTCCGGCCGAGTCGCCGGGAGAGAAGGAGGACCGGATCGCGCGCCTGCCCGAGCTGGCACGCGAGTGCTCGCGGCTCGAGCGCGAGGCCGAGGCGGCGGAGCGCGAGGCCGTGGCGTGGAAGGTCGCGGCCTTCATGGCCGACCGACTGGGGGACGAGTTCGACGGGGCGGTGATCGAGATCGCTCCGCACGGCGTGCTGGTCGCGCTGAACGAGCCGTTCGTCGAGGGGATGATCCCGGTCGCGCGCCTCGGGTCCGAGTACTGGAAGTACGACCCGCGGCATCGGATCCTGCGCGGCTCGGAGTCGGGGAAGGTCTACCGGCTCGGGATGCCGGTCCGGGTGCGGGTCGACCGCGTCGACCTCTACCGCCACCTGATCGATTTCTCGCCGGTCGAGGCGGAGCCGGCCGCGACGCCGGGGAGGGCCCGGCCGCCAGGGCGGCGCGAGCGCCGGGAGCGCGGGATCACGACCCGGCGCGCGGACGGCGGCCGCGGCGGGAAGCGCCGGCGATGACCTCGGGGCGCGTGTCGTACCGGCTGCTGCCGCACACGGCCGACGCCGCGTTCGAGGTCGAGGCGCCCGACCTGCCGCGCCTGTTCGAGGCGGCGGCCGCGGTGGTCTTCGACCTGGTGGTCGACGTCGAGCGCGTCGCCCCGGGCCCGCTCGAGGCGACGGTCGTGGCCGAGGCGCTGGAGCGCGAGACGCTGCTGGTGGCCTGGCTCTCGGCGCTGCTCGGCGAGGCAATGGCGCGGCAGGCGGTCTTCGGCGCGTTCGCGGTCGACGCGCTGGAGCCCACGCGCGTCGCGGGACGGGCCTGGGGCGAGCCGCTCGATCCGGCGCGGCACGGCTTCAAGACCGAGGTCAAGGCCGTCACCTACCACGACCTGGCACTGACCGAGGTCCCGGGCGGGCTCCGCGCGCACGTGGTGGTCGACATCTGAAGGGGGGAACGATGCAGCCCGGCCTCGAGCGGATCGACGACTTCCGCTGGCGGGTCCCGAAACGCGGGCGGATGCGCGTGCCCGGACTGATCTACGCCGAGGAGGCGCTGATTCCGTCGATCGTCGAGGACAAGGCGGTCGAGCAGGTGGCGAACGTGGCGTGCCTTCCGGGGATCGTCGGGCACTCGATCGCGATGCCCGACATCCACTGGGGCTACGGCTTCCCGATCGGCGGGGTTGCGGCCTTCGATCCCGACGAGGGGGTCGTTTCGCCCGGAGGCGTGGGCTACGACATCAACTGCGGCGTGCGGATGCTCTCCTCGGCACTGACGAAGGAGGGGCTGGCGCCGCGGCTAGCGGCGCTGGCCGACGCCCTGTTCGCGAACATCCCCTCGGGGGTCGGAAGCCAGCGCCGCGACCTGCGCCTGACGGCGCGCGAGCTGGACGGCGTCCTGGCGGGCGGGGCGGGATGGGCCGTCGGTCGCGGCTTCGGCGAGCGCGACGAGCTGGAGCTGCTGGAGGAGCGCGGGGCGATCCCGTGGGCCGAGCCGCGCGCCGTCTCGGAGCGCGCGAAGGAGCGGGGCCGGCCGCAGCTCGGGACGCTCGGCTCCGGAAACCACTTCGTCGAGGTCCAGTGGGTGGACGAGATCTACGACGCCCCGGCCGCCGCGCGGCTGGGCCTGGCCGTCGGGTCGGTGGCCTTCCTGATCCACTCCGGCTCGCGCGGCCTCGGCTACCAGGTCTGCGACGACTTCCTCCAGGTGATGCTCCGGGCCGCCAGCCGGCACGGGATCGACCTGCCCGACCGCCAGCTCTGCTGCGCGCCGCTGAAGTCCGACGAAGGCCGGCGCTACCTCGGTGCGATGGGCGCCGCGGCGAACTTCGCCTTCGCCAACCGCCACCTGATGGCGCACGCCGTGCGTGAGTCGCTCGAGCAGGGGCTGGGGCTCGCCCCGCGCGAGCACCGGCTGCGCACCGTGTACGACGTCTGCCACAACATCGCCAAGCTCGAGCAGCACCAGACGCCGCAGGGGAGGCGCGAGCTGTGCGTCCACCGCAAGGGGGCGACGCGCGCCTTCGGGCCCGGCCACCCGGCGCTGCCCGCGGCCTACCGCGACCTGGGCCAGCCGGTGCTGATCCCGGGCGACATGGGGCGCTACTCGTTCGTGATGCTCGGCGCCGAGGGCTCGGACGAGGCCTTCGGCTCGGCCTGCCACGGTGCCGGCCGCCGGATGTCGCGCTCGGCGGCGAAGAAGTTCGCGGCCGGGCGTCCGGTGGTGCGCGAGCTGGCCGAGCAGGGGATCGAGGTCCGCGCCGCGGGGATGGGGACCGTGCTCGAGGAGATCCCGGAGGCCTACAAGGACGTCGCCGAGGTCGTGGGCGCGGTCGACGGAGCGGGGCTGGCGCGCCGGCTCGCGCGCCTGCGGCCGCTGGCCGTGATCAAGGGGTAGGGGCCGGCCCCGTGCCGGCCCGCGCGGCCCCGGAAACGAAAAAGGCGGGGTCGCCCCCGCCTGGTCCTTGGCTCAACGACTCGCCGGTCAGGCGGTGGCGAGCCGGTTCACCGCCTTGGTCAGGCGCGACTTGTAGCGCGACGCGGTGTTCGTCTTGATGATTCCGGCCTTCGCCGTGCGGTCGATCAGGCCCAGCGTCTGCGGCAGCAGTGCGGCCGCCTCGGCCTGCTTGCCCGCCTCGAGCAGGGACCGGAAGGTCTTGATCTCGGAGCGCATCCGGGTGCGCCACGAGCGGTTCCGTTCGTTCCTCTTCTCGTCGGCCCGCGCCTTCTTGGCGGCGGACTTGTGATTCGCCATCGTGCTGCCTTTCCGTGTGATCCGGGAGCGGACCGGCCCCGTCGACCCCGGGGCAGACACACCCCCGCCGACGACCCGGCAAAAACCGGGGGATTCTGCGGGAGAGGGAGGGGGCTGTCAAGGCGGCGCCCCGGCGGGGCGGGCGGGCTCAGGCCGGCAGGGCTCCCCTGCGGCGCAGGTGCTCGCGGGCGATCCGGGCCTCGTCGGAGCTGGGGTACTCCCGGATCAGGGTCTGCAGCGTGGCGACGGCGGCGGCGTTGTCCTTGGCCTCGAACTGGGCGAGACCCTTCTTCAGGAGCGCGGCCGGCGTCTTCTCCCCCTTCGGGAAGGTCTCGATCAGGGTGTCGTAGGCTCCGACCGCGTCGGGGTAGCGGCCCATCGCGTAGAGCGTCTCGCCGGTCCAGTAGAGGGCGTCGTCGGCCATCGGCCCGGTCGGATCGGCCTGGTGGGCGGCCTGGAACCCGGCCAACGCCAGCTCGTAGTGCCGGCGGGAGTAGTCGGAATAGGCGGCGTTGAAGAGGTCGGTCGGCGAACCGGTGCCGGTCGCCGGACCGGGCCGGGCGCCGGCCGCGGGTGCGGCGGCCGGCGCGGTCGCCCCCGCGGCCCCGGGCGCCGGTTTCGCCTCGCCTTCCGCGGGCCGGTTGGGGTTCAGCACCGGGGCCGCCCCGGGCCGCAGCCCGCGGACCTCCGCCAGCAGCTCGTCCAGCCGGCGCTGCGTCGCGAGCAACTGCTCCTCGACGACGCGCATCGTGCGCTCCAGCGTCTCGGTCCGCGCGGCGGCCTCGGCGCAGGCGGTGGTCGGGTCGGTGGACTTCTTCTGAAGCGCCTCGAGCTGCTCGAGGACGCGGGCCGAGTCCTTCTGGAGCTTGAAGAGCTGCTCCTGGACGTCCGGCGGCAGCGGGGCGGTCGAGGCCGGCTCGGTGCCGGGGAAGCCGGCGCAGCCAGCCGCCAGCGCGAGGGCGAGCCCCAGCGCGAGCGACGCCGGCCGGCGCGCCGTCACCGCGCCTCCGTGAAGTCGCAGCGGCGGTTCTGGGCCCAGGCCGCTTCGTCGTGTCCGGCGTCGGCCGGCTGGTCCTCGCCGAAGCTGATCGTCTCCAGCTGCGCCGCCGGGATGCCGAGCCGGATCAGCTGGTTCCGGACGGCGTTCGCGCGCCGCGCCCCCAGCGAGAGGTTGTATTCGAGCGTCCCGCGCTCGTCGGTGTTTCCTTCGATCAGGACCCGCGTGCCGGCGTTGGCCCGCATCCAGGCCGCGTTGCGCTCGAGGACGGCCATCGCGGCGGACGACAGCTCGTCGCTGTCGTATTCGAAGTAGACCGTCTCGAGCGGAAGCGCTCCGGCCCGGCCCGCCCCCGCGGCGTCCGCCCCGCTCCCCTCCGACAGCGGCTCCTCCGCGAACGGCTCCTGCTGCGGCGGCATCTCCTCGATCGGCCTCGTCGCGCCGGCGCCGCCGGCAGCCGATCCCGTCCCGGACCCGTCCTCCGCCGTGACGGATTCCTCGATCGGCGTGGTCTGCTTCTTCGGGCAGCCCGCCGCGAAGATCGCGACCAGGCCGATGATCGTGAGACAGAACAGGGTGCGTCGCATGGCGTGTCCTCGAGCGGGGAACCGGGCCCCGCGAGTATAGGCGCTCAGCGCCGGATCGGGCTCCAGTCGGGCGTGAAGGCCGGCTCGCCGGTCGTCAGCTTCTTGAGGTCGGTGCCGTCGTCGCGGATCACCCAGATCGCGTAGTTGCCGTCGCGGTTGCTGGCGAAGACGATGTGGCGGCCGTCGGGGGCCCAGCGCGGGTTCTCCTTGTTGCCGCGGCCGCTGGTCAGGATCGTCTCCTTGCCGGTGGCCAGCTCGTGCAGCACGAGCTGGAAGCTGCCGTCGATCCGGCTGACGTAGACGATCCGCCCGCCGTCGGGGGACCAGGCTGCCGACTCGTTGTAGCGCCCCTCGTTCGAGAGCCGGCGCACGTTCGAGCCGGTCGACGACATGACGTAGATCTGCGGCGAGCCGGCGCGGTCGGAGGTGAAGGCGATCTCGGTCCCGGTCGGCGACCAGACCGGGGCGGTGTCGATCGCGGGGTGGTTGGTCAGCCGCGCCTCGCGCCCGGTCGTCACGTCGAAGGTGTAGATCTCGCTGTTGCGGTCGCGGTCGGAGGAGAAGGCGATCGTCCGTCCGTCGGGCGCGTAGTCGGGCGCGGCATTGAGCTCGCCCCCCTTCGGCGCCAGCGTGATGATCTTGCCGTTCTCGTCGAGCAGGTAGATCGAGGGCTTCCGCCCCTTGAACGACAGGAAGGTCAGCTGGCGCGCGTCGGGCGACCAGGCGGGCGAGAGGTTGATCGTGCCGGTCGAGGTCAGGCGGCGCACGCGGGCGCCGTCGTAGTCCATCAGGTAGACCTCCTTCACCCGGTTCTGCCCCGAGACGAAGGCGATGCGGGTCTGCGCGATCCCCGGCCGGCCCGTGAGCTGCAGCACGATCTCGTCGGCCGCGATGTGGGCCAGCCGGCGCAGGTCGGACGGCAGCTTGCCGCCCCAGGTCCGGTCGAGCAGGACGGTCCCCTTGCCGGTCTCGAGCACCTTCACGTTGAAGAGGCCGCGCTCCTTCTCGACCGAGAGCTTGGCGAGCACGAGCTGGGCCGCCCCGGCCTCGCGCCACGCCGCCGGGTCCTGCAGCCGGTCGGGCGGGATCCGCCCCTCGCCGGCCGGGTCGAGCAGTGCGAACCAGCCGGAGAACGCGAGGTCGTCGTGCAGCACCTTGCCGATCTCGGCCGCTTCGGCCGGCTGGGCGCCGGGGCCAACGACCGTCGGCGGCAGGGCCAGCGCGATCCGGGAGGCGGCCTTGTCGCGGATCACGCCCTGGAGGTCCCCCGCCTTCGGGGAGGGGTCCTGCGCCGCGGCGGCGGGGCCGGCCGCGAGCAGCAGGGAGAGCAGCGGGAACAGGGGCAGGGCAGGTCGCATCGGGGAGCCTCTTCTCACATGTCCGGGGGCAGCAGCTCGAAGATGAAGCGAGCCGTCAGCCGGTCCTTCTCGTAGGCGCGGGGGAGGGGCGGCAACTGGCCGAGCGACAGCACCGCCCGGTAGGCCGACTGGTCGAGCGGCGTGTAGCCGCTGGGCGTCTCGACCTCGACGCCGGTGACGCGGCCGTCGTCTTCGATCACGAAAGCGACCACCACGCGCACGGTATCGCTCCCGGCGGGGAGGATCGGGCGGTTCTGCCACGCTTCCTGCAGCCGAGTGACGACGAGGTTGGTGTAGTAGTCGTAGGTGAACGGCTCGTCCGATCCGAGCCCCGCGACGCCGCCGGCGATCGGGCCGTCGGGCCCGGTGGCCCCGGGAGTACCGGCCGTGCCGGGGGTCCCGGGCTGGTCCTTCTGCGGGGCCTGCGGCTCGAGGGGGCGCATCTTCTCCGGCTGCGCGGTCAGCCCCTTCGGCGGCGGCACGACCTTCGGCGGGTCGGTGGCGCGCAGCCGGTTGGTCGGCGTCAGCTTCTCGTCGATCGGTGCCGGCGGCCGCTCGGGAACGAACTTCTCGGCCGGCTTCTCGACGCCGCGCGCCCCGCCGCCCGGCGGGGCCTTGACCCCGGCCGCGAGGCGGACGGTCATCGTCGGGCCCAGCTTCCCGGTGCGCGCCGCGCCGTCGGAGGTGAAGATCACGATCGCCACCAGCGCCGCGAGGTGCAGCGCCAGCGACGCCATCCCGCCGCCGACCTCCTCCGGGTGGGGAACGACGATCCGGACGCGGACCGATCGGGCCGGCACCCGCTCACCGTCCGCGGCGCGCCGGCGGCTCGGGGGGGGCCGGCTGGGTGACGAGCGCCACCCGGTCGATCCCTCCGACGCGCAGCGCGTCCATCGCCGACAGGACGCGGCCGTAGTTCACCCCCGCATCCCCCTGCAGGTAGACGGCCATCCCGGGGCGGTCACCGCCGCGGCGCCGGACCTCGTCGACCAGCATCGCGTCGATCACCGGCTGGTTCTCGATGAAGAACTGCCCCTTCCGGTCGACCGTCACGGTCAGGCGCTTCTCGTCGATCTCCTCGCCGCTGACCGCCTTCGGCAGCCCGACCTCGATCCCACGGGTGAGCATCGGCGCGCTGACCATGAAGATGATCAGCAGCACCAGCATCACGTCGACCATCGGCGTGACGTTGATCTCCGCCAGCGCGACGCGGTCCTGCCGCGAGGAGCCGATCGCCATCGTCAGGCCGGCCGCCGGCGCCGCTTCTGGAGCAGGTGGATGAAGTCGTACTCGAACTCCTCCATCTCGATGCTCATGATCCGGACCTGGCGCAGGAAGTAGTTGTAGGCGACCGCGGCCGGGACCGCCGCGGCCAGGCCGGCGGCCGTGGCGATCAGCGCTTCGGCGATCCCGGGGGCGTAGGCCTGGATGTTCGCCGCGCCGGACAGCCCGATCCGGTGGAAGGCGTCCATGATCCCCCAGACCGTGCCGAACAGGCCGATGAACGGGGCGGTGGCTGCGGTCGTGGCGAGGAAGGTCAGCGAGCGCTCGATGTCGCGCAGGTTGGTGGCGGCAGCCCGCGAGATCATCCGCGTCACGTCCTGGACCGCGTCGTCGTCGAGCGTGCGCCCCGTGCCCGTGCCGTCCATCGCGAGCTGGCTCACCTCGTGGAACGCCGCCTTGAACAGGCCGACCACCGGGGACCGGGTCCACTTCTGGGCCTGATCGCGCAGGTCCGAGAGCCGGGACCCGGAGTGGAACTTGGCGAGGAAGGCCTGGGTCTCGCGCCGGGCCCGGCGAAAGGTCCGGGCCCGCTCGAGGATGATCCCCCAGCTGACGATCGAGGCGACGAGCAGGATGAGCAGGGTCGCCTTGCCGACCGGACCGGCCTGCATCACGAGGTCGATCACGCTCGGGTTGGCAGGGGTCGTCGCGACCAGGGGAACGGCGAACGGCAAGGAACACCTCGCGAAAGAACGCGGAAACAGGCGGAAACTACCACGCGGCGCGGGAGCGGGCCAGCCGGCTAGGCCCCTCGCGCAACGACGATCGACCATTCCTCCGGCCGGACCGGAGTCACCGAGAGGCGGTTCCCGCGGCGCAGCACGACCATCGCCTCGAGCCCAGGGGTCGCGCGCAGCTCGTCGAGGGTGACGGGTTTCGCGAAAATCCCCTCGAGCTCGATTTCGACGCCGTACCAGCGCGGGGACTGCGGGTCCGCGGCCGGGTCGTGGTGGGGCGAGCGCCGGTCGAACTGCGTCGGGTCGGGCGCCGCCGTCCCGACCACGACGGCGGTCCCGGCGACCGCTGGCCGCGCGATCCCGGAGTGGTAGACGAGCACGCCGTCGCCGGGGCGGATCTCGTCGCGGATCAGGTTCCGGGCCTGGTAGTTGCGGACCCCGTCCCAGAACGCGCGGCGGCCGGGCCGCCGGGCGAGGTCGTCGATCGAGAAGGTCCCGGGCTCGGTCTTCATCAGCCAGTAGCGGCGCGCCATCGGTCGGCTCCCGTCGCCGATTGTAGGACGGCGCCGCGGTAGACTCGGAGACGTTCGCGCCCCGCGCCGGAGACTGCACCGACCGATGCCGCTCGCCCCCGCCCGCTACGATCACTGCCTCGTCACCGGCGCCTCGGCCGGAATCGGCTGGGCCTTCGCGCTGGAACTCGCGGCCCGCGGGGCCCGGCGCCTGACCGTCGTCGCGCGCCGCGAGGAGCGCCTTGTGGAGTTGGCCGCGCGTCTCGGCGCCGGCCGCGCGTCGCCGTCCCCGGAGGTGCGCCCCGTCGTCGTCGACCTCGCCGAGCCGGACGGGCCGGGCCGGCTGGTCGAGGCGCTCCGGAGGGAGGGCGCGCCGCCGGTCGACCTGCTGGTCAGCAACGCCGGCTTCGGACGCTACGGGGCTTTCATCTTGCGCCCCTGGGACGACCACCGGAGGATGTACCAGCTCAACATGCTGACCCCGGCGGAGCTGGTCCACGCGCTGTGGGACGAGCTGACAGCGGTGCCGGGACGCGGGGTGATCCACGTCGCCAGCACCGCGGCCTTCCAGCCGATTCCGTACTTCGCCTCCTACGCCGCGACCAAGGCCTTCCTGCGCAGCCTCTCGGACGGGCTCTGGGGCGAGGCGCGGCCCGCGGGGGCGCGGGTGCTGGCACTCTGCCCCGGGCCGGTGCCGACCGAGTTCGGCCAGGTCGCGGGGACGAGCTTCCGGGTGCGCAAGGTCTCGACCGGGGCCGATCGGGTCGTGCGCGAGGCGCTCGACGCCTACGAGCGGGGGCGGGCCGAGGTGATCCCGGGATTCACGAACCGGGTGATGCGGTGCGCCGTGCGGCTGGTGCCGCTGCGGCTGGTGCTCTGGGGGGCGACGAAGGTCGCGGGGGTCCAGCGGCCCGGGTGAACTCAGGCCGGCTCCACGCAGCCCGGTCCCTCGTTCCGCGCGCTGTGGACCGTCGGCCCGACCGCCCGCTCCCGCATCGCCTCGGCCGGGTAGCTATCGATCAGCGCCGACACGCGGGCCGGGTCGCGCAGCTCGGGGTCGAGCCAGGCCGCGATCCGCTCGCGCGGCAGGATCGCCGGCATCCGGTCGTGGTAGCGGGCGAGCAGCGCGTTCGGCGCGGTGGTGAGGATCGCGCACGACTCCAGCTCGGAGCCATCGGGGCTCAGCCAGCGGTCCCACAGCCCGGCCAGCGCGAACGGGGCGCCGTCGGCCAGCGTGAAGTAGATCGCGCGCCGCGCCTTGGGGGCCCCGGTCCACTCGTAGAATCCGTCGGCCGGTACGACGCAGCGGCGGCTCCGGAGCGGGGCCCGGAACGAGGGCTTCTCCGCGGCCGTCTCGGCCCGCGCGTTGATCAGCAGCGGCAGCCTGGCGAGGTCCTTCGTCCAGCCCGGCACGAGCCCCCAGCGGGTGAGCGCAACCTCCGGAACCGGCGCCCCGCGCACGATCGCCACCGCCTGCGTCGGTGCGATGTTGTAGCGGGGCGGGAGGGCGGGGAAGTCGGGCAGCCCGAGGGCCGCCGCGACGGCCTGGGCGGGGGAGGCCAGCGTGAAGCGTCCGCACATCGCCCCGGCATTGTAGACTCCGGCCCGGGAGACCCCATGGGCGACGAGCTGAAGTCGGCCTACGAGCTGGCCATGGAGCGGCTGCGCTCGCGGGACCGCGACGAGCGGGCGCCGCTCGGCGCGGAACAGCGGCGCCGGATCGTCGAATTGAAGGCCGAGTTCCAGGCCCGGCGGGCCGAGGCCTCGATCATGGCCGACGCACGCAAGGCAGCGGCGATCGCGGCCGGAGACGACGTCCGGCTCGAGCAGGTCGAGAACGAGTACCGCCGCGAGGTCGCCCGCCTCGCCGCCGAGGAAGAGTCCCGGCTCGAGGTCCTGCGCCGGGGGGAGTGAGCGCCGAAGGGCGGCTTAGCCGAATGGTCGCAGGGGTCAGTCGGTGTTTCGGTGCGTGGGGCGAACAGGGGCCGTTGACGCTGGACGCAGTCTCGTTTACCGTTTAGTTTATCGCGCGTAAAGATACCGACCCTTCGAGTCGGTTATTTCCCTTACGCCTACCCGACATGGGAGGTTTCGTCATGACCCGCCGGATGGTGACAGTCGACGGCAACGAAGCGGCGGCCAGCGTCGCGCACCGCACGAGCGAGGTGATCGCGATCTACCCGATCACCCCCTCTTCGCCG
>JALOKP010000053.1 GCA_025456425.1 Acidobacteriota bacterium
GCCGGGATCACGCTGGCGACCGCGCCGGCCTTCGTCTCGCGGCTGCCGCGCGACGGCCACGCCAGCGTCTCCGGCCTGGTCTGGCGCGACACCGCGCGGTTGGCCAGCGCCTTCTCGTCGTTGCCGATGCCGGACGAGTCGAAGGCCTTGCTCGGCGCGCTGCAGGGCGGGCCGATGCTCGACGTCGCCTACGGCGAGCCCGACCGGATCACCGTCGCCGGCGCGCAGCGGAGCCTGACCCGGATGCTGCTGCCCGCGCTGATCGGCGGGCCGGGCCCGGCGGTTTCGCCCGAACCCCTTCCCGAGGGAGAATCCGCGGCTCGATGACGCCGGCGATCGAACTCGACCAGTTGACGGTCCAGCTCGGCGGGAGGCCGATTCTCAAGGGCCTCACCGCCGGGCTGGGCAGCCGCACGCTGGGGCTGCTCGGCCCGAACGGGGCGGGGAAGACGACCCTGCTGCACACGCTGCTGGGCTTTTTCCCGGTGAGCTCCGGCACCGCGCGCGTCTTCGGCCACGACATCCGGACCGGGACCGCCGCGATCCGCCGCGTCGTCGGCTACATGCCGGAGAACGACAGCTTCATCGCGGAGATGTCGGCCGTCCGCTTCGTGCGGCTGATGGCCGAGCTGTCGGGGCTGCCCCCGGCGCAGGCGCTCGAGCGGGCCCACGAGGCGCTGTTCTGGGTCGGGCTGGGCGAAGAGCGCTACCGCCCGCTGGGGAGCTACTCGCTGGGGATGAAGCAGCAGGCCAAGCTGGCCCAGGCGATCGTCCACGGGCCGAAACTGCTGATCCTCGACGAGCCGACCAACGGGCTCGACCCGCCGCACCGGGTGCGGATGATCGAGCTGATCCGCGACATCCGCGAGCGCGGCGACATGGTGCTGATCCTCTCCTCGCACCTCCTGCGCGACGTCGAGGAGAGCTGCGAGGAGGTGCTGGTCCTCAAGGACGGCGCGATCGCCGCGCAATGCGACCTGGCCGCCGAGCGGCGCGCCCAGCAGCGGCTGGTCGAGGTCGAGGTCGGCGGGGAGCGCGAGGCCTTCGTCGAGGCGGTCGCGCGGCTGGGGGGCGAGTGCGCCGCCGGAATGCGCCAGCGGATCAAGGTCCTGCTGCCCGAGGGGCTGGGGGTGGCGGAGCTGTTCCGGGTGGCGGCCGAGCGCGGCGTCCAGCTGCGGCGGGTCGAGGTCAAAAGGACCTCGCTCGAGGAGATCTTCCTCGCGGCGATGGGGGAGATCGATGGCCGTCTATGAGCGGGCCTACCGGGCCTACGCCGGGCCGCTGACGCCCGGCCGCGCGCGGCGCCGGGTCATCACGCGCTACGCGCTGGCGGACCTGTTCGCCAACAAGAAGTTCGTGGCCTGGTTCGTGGCCTGCTTCGCCTTCCCGGTCGGTTGCGCCTTCTACATCTACGCGGTCAACAACCTCGACATCCTCGAGCCGCTCGGCGTCAGCGCGACGGGCCTCGGCACGTTCTCCATCGGCCCGAAGTTCTTCCTGAACTTCCTCTACATCCAGGGGCTGATCTTCGCCTTCCTGACGACCCTCTTCGCCGGGCCCGGACTGATCTCGCCCGACCTGCGCAACAACGCGCTGCCGCTCTATTTCAGCCGGCCGCTGACCCGCACCGAGTACCTGCTCGGAAAGGGCTCGGTCCTGGCGCTCGTCCTGTCCGCGATGACCTGGATCCCGGGGCTCATCCTCTGGGTCTTCCAGGCGGTGCTGGCCGGGGGACGGTGGTGGTCGGACAACCTCCGGCTGGCGCCCGGGATCTTCTTCGGCTCCTGGCTCCTGATCGCCGTCCTGGCGCTGCTGGCGCTGTCGGTCTCGGCCCTGGTCAAGTGGAAGCCGCTGGCGGGTGCGCTGATCTTCGCCATCTTCGTCGGCGGCAAGCCCTTCAGCCTGGCGATCAATGGGATCCTCGACACCGGCTGGGGGCTGATCTTCGACATCAACTATCTGGTCCAGACCGCGTGGACCTGGATGATGGGGGCGCGCATCACTTCGGAGGTCGGCGAGCTGCCGCCGTGGGCGTCGTTCGTGGTGCTCGGGGCCGTCTGCGCAGGGTGCCTCGTCCTGCTGCGCCGGCGCGTCGAGGCCTACGAGGTGGTCCGGTGAGCTCGCCCCATCGCGCCGGGGCCGCCGCGCCGGCCGCGCCCGCCGTGCCCGTCTCCCGCCACCGCGACGAGCTGGTGGTCTTCGAGAACGTCTCGAAGTTCTACGGCGAGACGCTCGGGGTCAACCGCGTCACGCTGGCGATCCCTCCGGGAATCACCGGGCTGGTCGGCCCCAACGGCGCCGGCAAGAGCACGCTGATGGGACTGATGACGGGGCTGCTGCGCCCGAGCGCGGGGTCGGTCACGGTGCTCGGGATCTCGCCCGCGCACCCCGAGCAGCTCTTCCGCCGGGTCGGCTTCTGCACCCAGCAGGACGCCTTCCCGCCGGGCGCGACCGGACGCTCGTTCCTGGTCTCGTTCCTGTCGCTCGCCGGGCGCGGCACGGCCTGGGCGAAGGAGCGCGCGGCCGAGATGCTCGACCAGGTCGGGCTGCGCGAGGCCGCCGACCGCCGCGCCGCCGGCTACTCCAAGGGGATGCGCCAGCGGCTGCGCCTGGGGCTGGCGCTGGCGGCCGACCCGCAGGTGCTGATCCTCGACGAGCCGCTCAACGGCCTCGACCCGCTGGCCCGCGCCGAGGTGATCGCGCTGCTGCAAGAGCAGGCCCGTTCCGGCCGGCACGTCATCCTCTCGTCGCACATCCTGCACGAGGTCGACCTGCTGTCGGACCAGGTCGTGCTGCTCAATGAAGGCTACGTCGTGGCCGAGGGGAACATCCAGGCGGTGCGCGGCGAGATGCACCGCCACCCGCTGCAGGTGCTGATCCGCTGCGACGCCCCGCAGCGGCTGGCGACCCGCCTGATGGGGCTGGACGGGGTCGTCGAGGTCAAGCTGCACCCCGACAAGGGGGGCTTCTTCGTGCGGACCGAGGACGCCGACTCCTTCTTCTACGCGCTGAACGGGATCGTGCTCGAGTCGGGCGCGCGGATCGACGCCGTCGCGCCGGCCGACGACGACGTCCAGTCGGTCTACCAGTACCTGATCCAGAATGGCGGAAGGGGGGCCGCGTGACGACGACCGAGCTGCGCGCTCTTCCCTGGCCGCTCTGGCGCGAGCAGTTCCTGGCGCTGTTCCGGCTCGAACTGCGCAAGGCGCTGTTCGGCAAGCGCGCGCTCCTGGTCTACGGGCTCGCCGCGCTGGTCCTGCTGCCGCCGCTGCTGCACCTGCTGCTCGGACGCGATGGCGAGCACGGCGACAGCCTCTCGTCCTTCACGCAGGGACTGGCCAATTTCTTCGAGTTCCTCGTCCTGCGCTTCGCGGTCTTCCTCGGGTCGGTCTGGATCTTCATGAACCTGTTCCGCGGCGACCTGCTGGACCGCACGCTCCACTACTACCTGCTGGCGCCGATCCGCCGCGAGGTCCTGGTGGCCGGCAAGTACGCGGCCGGCGTCGCGGCGGGCTGGCTGGTCTTCGGCACGGTCACCCTCCTCGCGTTCGTCCTGGGGTTCCTGTCGTGGGGCCCCGGGACGCTGGCCCGGCAGGGCTACCTGATCCCCTGGTATCTCGCGATCGTGCTCCTGGCGGTCGTCGGGTACGGCGCGGTCTTCACGCTGGGGGGCCTGCTGTTCCGGAATCCCCTGCTGCCGGCGGTCGCGATCTGGGCGGTGGAGGCAGCCAACCCCTTCCTCCCGGGCTTCCTGAAGCAGATCAGCGTGATCCACTACCTCAACGCGCTGCGCCCGGTGCCGATCAACGAGGGGCCGTTCGCGATCGTCGCCGACCCGCCTCCCGTCTGGCTGGCGGTGCTGGGCCTCGCGGCGCTGGCCGCGGTGCTGGTCTGGCTCGCGATGCTGCGCGCGCGGCGCCTCGAGATCGCCTACGGCGGCGACTGACCCGGCCCCGCGGGGCCGGGAGCCGGGTCGCCCCGCGCGATCGCCCTACTCGAGGACTGCCGCGGCGGTCGGCGCCGTCGCGGCCCGGATCAGCCACTGCTCGGCCTCGCCCGGGTCCTCCGCCGCGAGGATCTTCTCGCGCGTCGCGGCGTCGACCGCGAGGCCGCGCGACGCCAGCACCGCCAGCACCGCCTGCGCCGTCTTCCCGGCCTTCTCCTTCCGCGCGCGCTCGGCCTCCAGGTCGGCCGGGAGCTTGACGGTCTTCAGCCGGTCGCCGGTCGCGGCGGCGACCATCTTCTTCCAGCCGTCGTCGTAGCCGGGGTGCGTGACCTTGCCGGTCGCGTCCTTGCGGTTGCCGTCCAGGTACTTGTAGAGCAGGAACTTCGACAGCTCCTTCCAGCGGGTCACGACCTCGGCCCCGGCGTCCGCCGTGTACTGCGTCAGGTAGTCCTTCGCCAGGCGCGGTGACTGGGCGTAGAGCGCCAGCGCCGCCGCGTCGACGGCCGGCTGCGCCGAGAGATACTTCCCCTCCAGCTCGCGCTGCACCGCCTGGATGTCCTGGATCATGTCGCTCCAGCGGCCGTAGGCGAAGTTGGTGACCTGGTTGAAGACCCAGAAGGCGGAATCCCAGGTCACCTCGTGGAACGAGCCGGTGCCAACGGCCCAGTTGACCGGCACCTTGTCGATCCCGGCGAAGACCGGGAAGTAGACCGTGGCGTAGGTGTCGTCGACGCCGAACCAGAGGACCCCGCCGATCGGGTCCGGGAGCCAGCCGCGCGACTGGCTGACGAACGAAAAGCCGGTCTGCTGGGTCGAGACGGCGCGCTCGTTGAAGTACTGCACGCCGTCGACCTTCCAGGTCATCGGCCGCCAGCGGTAGGGGAGGGCGAAGGGGCCGGCCCCCGGGTCCTTCGTCATGTCCAGCGGCGTGTCCTCGTAGTGGTCGCGCATCAGCCCCATCACGTCGGCGACCGAGAGCTTGCGGTCGGGCTTGATCCAGAGTGGCAGCGGCTCGGCCGCGGGGTCCTTGGCCTCGGCCCAGGCGGACGAGATCTGCTGCGAGGGAGCGGCGCGGTGGTACATGCACCAGACCCGGGCGTCGCAGGCGCGGCGGGCTCCGAAGTCGGACGGGTTGTAGGTGTCGGCAAAGGAGAAGTCCTCGTCGCGGCCCGAGAACCAGCCCATCTCGCGCGCAAACGAGACGACGTCGGGGGAGTGGAGCGTCTCCTTCTTCGGGTCGTTCAGCGGGAACTGTCGGATCCGCGCGGCGTTGGCGTGGCCCGAGATGTAGCCGTCGGGGATCCGGCGCGCGACCCAGACCGCCCCCTTGCGCCCCTTCCCCTTGCCGACCAGGTCGAGCAGCCAGACCTCCTGCGTATCGGCGATCGAGAACGACTCGCCGGTGCTGGCGTAGCCGTGTTCGGCGACCAGCCCGGTCATGACCTCGATCGCCTCGCGCGCCGTCTTCGCGCGCTGCAGCGCGATGTAGATCAGGCTGCCGTAGTCGATGATCCCGTTCGGCTCCTCCAGCTCGGGGCGGCCGCCCCAGGTGCTCTCGCCGATCGCCAGCTGGTGCTCGTTCATGTTGCCGACCACCGCGTAGGTGCGGGGCGCTTCCGGGATCCGCCCGAGCAGCTTCCCGGTGTCCCACTCGATCACGTCGCGCTGTGCGCCCGGCGGGTAGGTCGCGGCCGGCCAGTGGTAGAGCTCGCCGTAGAGCACGTGGGCGTCGGCGGAGTAGGTGACCATCGTCGAGCCGTCGGTACTCGCCCCCTTGGTGACCAGGAAGTTGGTGCAGGCGCGGGCGGCGGAGCCGGCCAGCGCGGGACCGAGCAGCAGGAAGAGGGTGACGGCGGCAAGCCTTCGCATCGGGCCTCCAAGAATGCGCGGGAGCTTAGCAGGGGCCCGGGACGGGCGCCGCGCCGTCCTGCGGGGTCCGGGAGGCGAGGGTTGCTTCCTGTCGCCGATCCCCGTACAACCCCCGGCACGGCCGCGTCCCGCCCCCGGGCTGCGGCGGAGGGGTCCGATGCGCCGTCCGCTCTCCCGCGTTCCTCCCCTCGTGCTCTCGGCCGCCCTCGCGGCCGGCCTCCTGCCGGCCGCCGCCCGCGCGGAGGACGGGCCCGCCGCCCCCCCGATGGCCGAGAAGAAGAAGGCCGAGGACGGCGCCGCGCCGAAGTCGGACGCCGAGATCTACCGCGAGCGGACGCCCGTCGAGCCGTCCGAGCTGCAGGCGGTCGACCCCGGCTACCGCTGGCTGGTCGAGCAGATCGTGGCCGGCCGGGCCGACAAGCGGATCATGCGCCAGCACGCCTGGCTCAAGCCGCGCCTGATGCCGTTCGACCGGCCGATCCCCGAGGGCTGGCGCGAGCGCGCGCGGGACCGCCAGCTCGCGGCGCCGCCGCTCCCGCCGCGCGGGCCGCGGGCCGGCTCGGACGCGGCCGACGCCGCGGCGCTTCCCGCGGTCGGACGCTGGATCCCGGTCGGTCCCTACAACATCCCGGGCCGCGTCACGGGGCTGGCCCGGCCGGGCGGACTTCCCGGCCATCTGCTGGTCGCCAACGCCGACGGCGGGCTCTGGCGCACGCGTGACGCCGGCGCCTCGTGGGAGCCGCTGACCGAGCGCGAGGCGACCCAGGCCTCCGGCTCGGTGCTGGCCGACCCGGTCGACCCGCTCGTTTTCTGGTGGGGCACGGGCGAGGGGAACGGCGCGATCGACAACTACGCCGGGATCGGCGTGCTGAAGACCGTCGACGGCGGGAGGACCTGGACCGCTTCGAACCGCTTCTCCGGCACCGTGCGCTGCCTGGCGATCCACCCCTCGAACCGTGCGCAGGTCTGGGCCTGCGGCGACGACGGGCTCTACCGCTCGAGCGACGGCGGAGCGACCTTCGCGAAGGTCCCCGGCCTGCCCGCGAACGGCGCCTCGGGGATCGCGATCCGGCCCGACGACCCGCTGCGGATCTTCGTCGGTTTGTGGGGCGGCGGGGTCTGGAAGAGCGCCGACGGCGGATCGAACTGGTCCCAGGTCGGCGGTGGCCTGCCGGCCAACCTCGGGCGGGTCGACCTGGCGCTGTGCGGCGGGAGCCCGGCCGTCATGCTCGCGGTCTCCGAGCAGAACGGCGGCGACCTGTGGAAGTCGGCCGACGGCGGCGCGCACTGGAGCCAGCTCACGGCCGCGCCCGACTTCGCCGGCGGGCAGGGCTGGTACGACCTGGCGGTGGCGATGGCGCCGGACGATTGCCGCACGATCTACGTCGGCGGCGTCGGGAGCCACGTCTCGCGCGACGGCGGCGCGAGCTTCTCGGCGCTGCCGAGCGCGGCCGGGCCGGTCGGCTGGGACTACCACGCCGCGCTCGCCTTCCCGGGCGGCGAGGTCGTCTTCGGCTGCGACTCCGGCGTCTACTCGAGCCTCGACTACGGCTTCCACTGGGTCGCCACGGGGCAGGGGCTGCCGACCACGCAGTTCTACGGGGGCTGCGGCCACGACGCCGACGCCGCCTGGCTGGCGGGCGGCACGCAGGACAACGGGACCGACCAGACGAAGACCGGCGAGCCCTGGCGCTACATCCGCGGCGGGGACGGCGGAAAATGCGTCGCCGTCGGCCAGGAGGTCCTGACCGAGTACCAGGTGACGAACCTGCAGAAGTCGTTCGACGGCGGCAACGGCTGGGTCGACGCCAACGGCGGGATCCGGCCCGACGACCCGAAGGCGTGGGTCGGGATCTTCGACCGCGACCCGTCGGCCGGCCGCACGATCTACGTCGGCACCAACCGGGTCTACCGCACGACCGACTTCCACACGACCAACTGGAAGGAGATCCTGGGACCGGTCTACTACAGCCGGATGGTGAGCGCGCTGGCGGTTTCGCCGGCCGACCGGAACGTGCTCTGGGTCGGCTACGAGTACGGCGGGCTCTACCGCTCGGCCAACGCGCTGGCGGCGAGCCCGGCGTTCGTCTCGCGCAAGGGCCCGTGGCCGAACCGGACCGTGACGCGCGTCACGCCGCACCCCTCGGCGCCGGGTGCGGCATGGGCGGTGCTCGGCGGCTACGGCTACCCCAAGCTCTACCGCACGACCGACGCCGGCGTGAACTGGACCGACGTCACCGGCGACTTCCCGGACCTGCCCGTCACCGACCTCGTCGTCGATCCGGGCGACACGGGGGTGCTCCTCGCGGCGACCGACCTGGGGATCTTCCGCAGCGCGGACGGCGGCGCGCACTGGTACGGCTTCTCCGACGGTCTGCCGCTCTCGGCGGTCGCCGACCTGTTCACCCACCCGGCGGGCGGCGACCTGGTCGCGGCCACGCACGGCCGCAGCTTCTACCGCTTCCGTCCGGCGTCGACGGGCGCCCTGGCGGTGCCCGACGGCCGGACCGTGCCCGGGCGCCCGCTCGCCGCGGAGCGGACCGCCGACGGCTCGCTCTGGCTGCGCTGGGACACCGCGTCCTGCACGGCGGCGCGCTACCACCTCTTCTACGGGCCGCTGGCCGCGGTGTCGCAGGCCGCCTACTCGGGCGAGGTCTGCGACGTCGGGCGGGGCGGGGAGGCGCTGCTGGCGATGCCGGCCCCGGGCGAGAGCCTCTTCTTCGTCGTCGCGGCGGCCTCGGAGGCGGGGACCGAGGGGCCGCACTGGCACGGCTCGAACGGCCTGCCCGCGCCGGCGACCGGGGTGGGGCGCTGCGGCGTCACGGCGCAGGAGAGCGGGGCGAGCTGCCCCTGATCAGCCGCGATCCCTCCGCAGTTCCCGCAGCGCGTAGCGCGTCCCGCGCCACTCGATCTCGCCGCGCGCGAGCGGCACGACGGTGCCGCGCACGACGATATAGGCCCAGGTCAGCGCGGCCAGCGGGAAGAGCAGGCCGGTGCTCCAGGGCAGCCCGGCGCCGCGGCCCGCGAGGCCGACCTGCAGCACGAGCAGCAGCGCCGCGGCCGCGAAGATCCAGCGCGCCGGCGACGGCGTGACGAACGGCGCGACGAACGGCAGGACGTGACCGGCCAGGATCGCGGCCACGGAACCGAGCGCGCGGCCGGCGCGGAAGTCGAACCCGGAGAAGATGTTCTTCTGCAGGCCGTTCACCAGCGCACGCAGGCCCGGGTACCACTCCACCGCCAGTTCGCCCCGTCCCGAGAGGACCTCCGCCCGGGCCCCGGCGCGCTTGAGCGCCCGCGCCAGCGCGAGGTCGTCGTCGGGGCGCAGCGGGAAGGCGGCGTGACCGCCGGCCGCGCGGTAGGCGGCAGCCCGCACCAGGTTGAACGCCCCGATCCCGATCGCGTCCGGCCGGCGGCGGCTGCGCACCCGCCAGGGCGGGATCGCGAGCGCGAAGTAGAACGCGAACGCCGCGACGGTGGCGCGCAGCAGCACCCCCCGGGCGTGGATCTCGGGCACGACCGCGAGGTGATCGAGCCGCGTGCGCTCCACCCGCGCGACTGCGCGGCGCAGCGCCTGCGGCTCGAACACGACGTCGCCGTCGGTGAAGAGCAGCCACTCCCCGGGCGCGCGCGAGGCCCCCACGCCCAGCGCGTGCGTCTTGCCCAGCCAGCCGGGCGGCAGCTCGGTCAGGTGGACGACGCGGAGCCGCGGGTCTCTGGCGGCCAAGCCGTCGAGGATCGCGCCGGTACGGTCGGTCGAGCGGTCATCGACCGCGACGATCGAGAGCGCCGGGTAGTCCTGCGCCAGGAGCGAGCGCACCGCGTGCGCGATCGCCTGCTCCTCGTCGCGCGCCGCGATCACCACCGTGAGCGCCGGGAGCCGATCACCCGCCGCGGGGGCCTCGTCGCGCAGGAAGCGCAGCCGGAGCGCGAGCGCGGCGATGTACCCGAGGGTGGCCAGCGCGCCGGCGAGGGCCAGCGCGGCGAGCGCGGTCGGCAGCGCGGGGAAGGGGGGCATCGGACGGCGCGGGGGGCGGGCGCTCAGCGCGCGGGGACGAGATCGAGGAGGTGCACGGCCGGGCCGGGGAGGAACGGCGCCGGGGTGCCGCGCGCCCAGCGCTCCTGCTGGTCGCCGTAGTGCGGCGACAGCGGGTGCCCGCTCTGGCCGGCCGGCAACTGGAAGATCCCGCCGCTCTCGCGCCCCGGCGAGACGACCATCCGCTGCGAGGCCCCGAACCCCCGCGCCTGCACCCGCGGCATACCGGTGTCGCCCGGCAGCTCGACGGCGGGCATGTTGAGCCACGCGCCCGCGAGCGGGATCGACCCCGACAGCGGGTGGCGCAGCACGACGGTGTTGCGGCGCCCCCAGGTCTGGTCCGCGAGCGCGGCGCCGCCGCCGGTCAGCTCGTCGAGCGTCGCGTCGAGCGCCGAGATGATCGCGTCGTTCCAGCTCGAGAAGCGTGGGTCGAGCAGGTGGGCGGGCCGCTCGCGGACCAGCTTCCAGAGCGGCCCGTCCCACTGCGGGAAGGCGAACAGGCTGAACGACGGGTCGGCCTTCTCGCAGGGGGCGAGCAGCGGCCGGAAGACCAGCCGCGCGAAGTTCACGCGGAAGTCGCGCACGATCCGGTAGCCGGCCGAACCGGTCGAGGCCCGCCCGCCCCAGCCCTCGAGCAGCCGGCGCGCCTCGGTCCGCCGCGGGTCCGATCCCGTGGCCTCCGGGCTCAGCGCCTCGAGCAGCAGGTCGCGCCAGGGGGCGAGCAGCAGCGCGCGGTCGTCCAACTGCAGCGCGAGCATCGCGGCCTCGTCGGCCCCCTCGAGCGACAGCACGCGGTCGCGGATCTGCGCGGCGCGTGCGCCGTGGTCGTAGCCGCCGTCGCCGATCCGGGCCAGCGCCTCGCCGCCGGCGACCCGGGCGTTGGCGGTCCAGAGCGCGCCCGTCGGCGGATCGACGACCCGCGGCCACTCCGCGAGCGGCAGCCAGCCGTCCCAGCGCCGCGTGCCGTCGGCCCACGACGACGGCAGCCGCCCGTCGAATCCGACCCGCTTCGGAATCCGCCCCAGGATGGTCCAGCCGATCCGTCCCGCGGCATCGGCGAAGACCGCGTTCTGGGCCGGCATGCCGCAGCGCGGGGCCAGCGCCAGCGCCTCGTCGAGGTCGCGCACCGCGGCCATCTCGAACAGCCCCAGGTTCACGGCGTCGGGCTCGTGCGCGGCCCAGCGGTAGGCGTGCGGCCTTCCGTCCGGGCCGGTGCCGACGATCGGCCCCCAGATCGTCTCGCGGATTTCGAGCGTCGCGGGGGCGCTCCCCTTGATCTCGATCCGCTCGGTGAAGCGTTCGAAAGGGCGCGGGCCGCCGGGCGCGAGGTACCGCCCGGAACCGTCCGGCGCCTCGTCGATCAGGACGAGGTCCCCGGTGTCGGCGTAGCTGTTGGTGAAGGCCCACGCGACGAGGCCGTTGCTGCCCGCCACGACGCCGGGCACGCCGGGGAGCGTGACCCCCGCGACCCGGACCTCGCCCGGCCCGCCGTCGCCGCGCGGCCAGCGCAGCGTCGCGCGGTACCAGGTGGCCGGGACCCCCAGCGGCAGGTGCATGTCGCCCGCCAGCAGTGCGCCGCCGTGCGCGGTGCGCGCCCCGGCGATCGCCCAGTTGTTGCTGCCCGGGGCGTCCCGGTCCGGCGCGGCCGCTCCCGGCGCGGCCGCTCCCGCGCCGGCGGACGGCGCCGGGCGCGGCCCACCCGCCGCGCGCAGGTCGAGCACCGCGGGGCCGGGGATCTCCGGTACCGAGAATGCAGGCCCCTCGAGCGGGGCGTCCCAGGGCGTACCGGCCGGGACGAGGAAGTCGGCGAGCGGCGCGGGGAGCGTCGCGTAGAGCCGCGCGAGTCGCGCCTCGCGCTGGCCGCGGTCGTCCTGCAGCACCAGCGCCATCGAGTCGACGACGAGGATCGTGTCCTCGGGCCGCCACGGGAGCGGATCGGACCGCAGCGCGAGGTACTCGAAGGGCCGGCCGCCGAGCGCCGCCAGCCCCGCGTTGACCCCCTCCGCGTACGCCGCCAGCGCGGCCCGCGCGCCGTGCTCCGCCGCCGCCAGCGTGGCTGCGGCCCGGGCCCGGAAGCGGTGGATCCGCACCTCGCGGTCGGCCTCGAGCGCGACCGCGCCGAACAGCGCGGACAGCTCGCCGGCCGCGCGGCGGCGCGCCAGGTCCATCTGGAAGAAGCGCTCCTGGGCGTGCAGGAAGCCGAGCGCGCGCGAGGCGTCGAGCGGACCCGCGGCGGAGACGGTCGGGACGCCGATCGCGTCGCGCTCGATCCGCACCGGCGCGGTCAGCCCCGCGATCTCGATCGCGCCGTCGAGCCGGGGGAGGCTGGCGCGCAGCACCTGCCGTGCGATCCCCACCGCGGTGAAGCCCGAGAGCGCCAGCGCGACGAGCAGTCCGACGGCGGCGTAGCCGAGGCGTCGCGCGCGCGAGGCACGCGGGGCCGGCGCGTCAGGGGCGGGGCCGGGGGGCGGAACGGCAGGGTCGGGGCGGGCCATCGGTGGACCGCCCGGATCTTACCCGCGAAGACGACGCGGGGCAGGCCGGAGCCTGCCCCGCGTCGGGAACCAAGGAAAGTGGGGAGGTCAGTGCTTTCCCTTTGCCGACGCCCCCGGAGGCGTGGGGGAGGAACGTCGCGAAGGAGCACTCGGGGAGTCGCTGGAGGAGCCCTTGCCGCCGTTCGCGGGCCCGAGCTTGCGCTTGTCGCCCTGGTCGTCGGTGGTGTTGACCCAGCCGTTGCCGCGGGAGGACTTGCAGGAGGACGGGTCCGCCGGGCCGGGCGACAGGAACGGGCCGTACGGCTCGAGCGAGTCGGCGCTGTTGTTGAACTCGTCGATGTCCTCGATGCACATCGAGCGGGAGATCGTGTTGCCGGCGGCGCCGGAGTTGCAGAGCGAAGCGCAGCACTCGGCGATCCGGGCCCCGATCGCGCTGTCGCAGCTTCCGCCGCCGGCCGCCGAGGCTGCCAGGTTCAGGTTGGCGGCCATGCACTGCCGGACGAGCTGGAGCTGCTGCATCGAGGTCTTGGCCCCCTTCGCGTCCTGGCCGCTGATGCACATGTCCTCGGTCGCCGAGGCGATGCTGCGCGGCAGGGTCGAGTCGAGCGTCAGCCCGCAGCTGTCGAGCGACAGGTACTGCGTCGTGACGTGGGGGTGGTTGCCCCAGAAGCCGGGCGTCCGCGTCAGGCAGCCGTCGCCGTCGCAGGGCGAGCGGTCGAGGTCGAGCGAGGCGAAGAAGTTGAAGTAGGGGTCCGGGAACTGGCGTCCGGTCGCCAGGTCGTGCTCGATCTGGTAGCAGAGCCAGGTGTCGCCGGCGCCCAGCGGGACCTCGCCTTCGTACACCGCGAGCTTGCGGCCGCGGAAGAAGCCGCCCGTCTCGAGGTTGAGGTTGAGGGTGTTCTGCTCGAGCAGGCTGCCGACGCCGCCGAGCAGCGACCCCGGCTTGGGGCCGGAGCCGGACAGCACGAAGGTCCGCTCGTTGACCGAGAGCGGCTGCTCGACCAGACCGCCGACCGCGAAGCGCAGGAACGCCGACTGGCCGCACTCGAGCGCGGCGTTGAAGTCGAAGCAGACCAGCTCGCCGGCGATCTCATCGGCGAAGTTCGGATCGGCGTTGAAGCGGTCCTTGAAGAACCAGTCGCCGCCCTCGAGCAGGATCGTCTCGCGCTGCGCCCCGGCCTCGTCGCCGCGGTAGGTGACGAGCATCGCGACGCCGTGCTGGCGCCGGTAGTAGCTCATGCCGCTGACGGGGTTGATCTCGTTGAAGGCGCTGATCACGAAGGTGTTGCCGCCCGCGAGGAAGGCCGAGGGCGGGACGGCGGCCTTCATCACGACCTCGCCCCCGTTGTCGCCGTCGTCGGGCAGCGCGAGCCGGCGCGCAACCTCGGCGCCGACCACGGGCAGCGAGCCGACGATCGCGCCGCCGCTCAGGGTCAGGCCCGGATCCGGGCCGTACACGGTGCCGGTCACCGGATCGCGGCGAACCTCGCCGGACCAGTAGACCCAGGCCTCGAGCACCGTCCCGGGGGTGAGGATCGCGAAGCTGTTCGCGCCGTCCGCCGTGCCGACGCCGGAGGCCGCGGAGTGGACGTCTCCGCCCGCAGTCCGGGAGAACTCGGCGAGCGGTTCGTCGAAGCCGGGAGGGGAGGCGAGCGCGGCCGTCCCGCCCAGGGCGAGGAGGGCTACGAGGACGGAGATTCCATGCATTCTCATCTGTGCGTTCTCCAAGGGTTCGAGATCTGGGTGTCCGGCGAGGGCCCCAAGCGGGAGAAGGGCCGTCCCCGGGCCGCCTTCTCCCCCGGCGCGGATCGACCGCGCCGGCGGGATCGGCACGAAAGGTACCGGGTGTAACCGCGGTGGCAACCCGGTTTCTTCTCGGCCGCCGGCCGGCTTCCGCCAGAGATCGTTCGGGCCCTTTCGGTGCTTCCGCGCGGCTACAATCCACGCCACCGTGCCCCCGAGCCCACCCCCGGCATGACGCGCCTGCCCCGCCACCTCGGACGCTTCGTCGGGGTCGCGCTCTTCCTGCTTGCGATCTGGGCCCTGCGCGCGGCCCTGCGCGACACCCCGTGGAGCGAGATCCGCGCGGCGTTCGACGGGATCCCGCGCGGCCGGCTCGCCCTCTCGGCGCTGCTGGTCGCAATTAATTACCTGGCGCTCTCGAGCTACGACCTGCTGGGGCTGCGCTATCTCCGGCTCCGGCTGCCGCTGGCGAAGGTCGTCTTCGCCTCGTTCCTCAGCTACGCGCTCTCCCAGAACCTGGGCTTGCCGTTGATCACGGGCGGCTCGGTCCGGCTGCGCTTCTACCGGCGCTGGGGGTTCGGGACGACGCAGGTCGGCGCGCTCATCCTGTTCGGCGGTGCGACCTTCTGGCTGGGCTTCCTGCTGCTGGCCGGGCTGCTGTTCCTGGTCCACCCGACCCCGCTGCCGCCCGAGTTGCGCATCCCCGCGGCCTGGGTGCGCCCGCTCGGGTTCCTGATGCTGCTCGGCTGCGCAGCCTATTTCTACTGGGCGGCGGGCGGGCGGCAGACGACCGTCGACCTGAACGGGGTCGAGCTGGGCCGCCCGGGCTGGAGGATGGCGTCGGCCCAGTTCGGCGCCTCGGCCTTCGACTGGCTGCTGGCCGCGGCGTCGTTCTTCGTGCTGCTCCCCGGGGGAGCCGGGATCCCGTTCGTGCTGGCGCTGACGGTCTTCCTGATCGCCGCCTTTGCTGGCAACGCGAGCCAGGTGCCGGGGGGGCTCGGCGTCTTCGAGACGGTCGCGCTCTGGCTGCTCTCGCCGCACCTGCCGGCGGCGCAGATCGCCGGCGTGCTGATCGCGTTCCGCGCGCTCTACTTCGTGCTGCCGCTGGTCGCCGCGACGATCCTGTTCGGCCTGCACACGTTGCGACGACGGAAACCGGACTTCTAGACGGTGCGGGAGCGCTCGAGGATGTCCTTCAGCTTCGCCACCGCGACGTCGCGCTGCGCGTCCTTCAGCGCCAGGATGTCCTGCAGCGCGATCCCGATCTGCGGGATGTACTTGGTGATGTAGCCCAGCTTCTTTTCTTCCGCCGCGGCGCGGGCCCGCCGCCGGAGGAACCCCCCCAGCCGGCGCCCGACGTCCATCAGCGCCAGCCGGATCTCCTTGACGATCTCCGGGTACGAGGCGACGGCTTCCTTGCTCTCCGAGGTGAACGGGACCCAGACCGAGGCGATGTGGATGAAGAGGATCGCCGGCCCGGACGGCGGGGCGCCCCTGGACTGCGGCAGGCCGTAGCTGCGCCAGTTGGTCCCGACGACCCCCTTCGTGACGGCGCAGGCGCCTGCCTGGTAGAGCAGCGGGACGCGGTTGGCGAAGCGCAGCACGTCGACCAGCTCGTCGGCGGGGAGCCCGCCGCCATAGGCCAGCCCGACCTCGACCAGGAATGGGTTGCCGCGATAGACCGCCGGCGGCCGGGTGCAGGCCGCGAAGAAGTCGGCCTTGATCCGCTGGCGCAGCGCGCGCTCGATCAGCTCGGCGCCGATCGGGACCAGGCAGTTGGTCGGTGGGGCCAGGATCTTCACGTGCGGGATGGCGCGGTAGAGCAGTTCCACGGCGCGGGTGTCGAGCGTGCGCGGGCTGGCCTTGGGCGAGACCTTGGCCTTGGCGCAGATCTCCGCCGCGACCTGCGGACTGACGCGCGAGAAGTTGGCGACCAGCGCCTCCGCCAGGTGCCGGTTGTCGCTGTCGCGCAGGATCTTGAGCAGCGTTCCCAGCTCGACGCCGTGCGGGTGCGGCTTGATCTCGCGGGCCTCCGGCGGGAGTTCGCTGGTGACCCGGTCCCAGACCACCGGCTCGCTGCCGGGCGAGCGGTAGCGGAAGGTCCCGTGCGGGTTGGCCAGCGCGGTCAGCTCCATGTACTCGTCGACGCTGCGCCGGCCGCGCTGGAACTGGCCTTCCAGCGTGATCGCCACCTCGGTCCCCTGCGGGATCGCCGCGTCCTCGATCGTCGCGTCGTGCAGGATCTCGGGCTTGTTGGCGCGGGTGTCGATCGCGATCTCGTAGTGGTGCGCCGCCTTGCGCGGCCCGGTCTTGGAGACCACGACGACCGGCCGCCCGGTCGTCAGCAGGCCGTACATCCCGGCGGCCGAGATTCCGATCCCCTGCTGGCCGCGCGACTGCCGGTAGCGGTGGAACTTGGAGCCGTAGAGCAGCTTGCCGAAGACCTTCGGGATCTGCTCGCGCACGATCCCCGGGCCGTTGTCCCGCACCTTGGCGACGAAGCGGTCCTCGGCCAGCTGCTCGATCGCGACCTCGACCTCGGGCACGATCCCGGCCTCCTCGCAGGCGTCGAGGGCGTTGTCGACCGCCTCCTTCACGGTGGTGAGGAGCGCCTTGCGCGGGTTGTCGAAGCCGAGCAGGTGGCGGTTCTTCGTGAAGAACTCCGAGACCGAGATGTCGCGCTGCCGCGCCGCCATCTCCTGGGCGCCGACGGGGCGCCGCGCGGCGCGGGCGCGGCCGGCGGGGCGCGCGGGCGCGTCCGCCGCCTCGGGCGCGGCCGGAGCGGCGGCCGGGGGGCGGGGTGCGGCGGCCGACGCCGGCGCCGCGGCCAGCTCGAACAGGCTGGCCTGCTCGTGCTCCGGCCGCCCGGCCGCGCGGGTCCGGCGAGCGGTGGTCGGGGCAGACTTGGAACGGGCGGAACCGGCGCGCGGGCCGGGGGACGACTTCGACATGGGGCCAAAGGATAGCACCCGCCGCGGGCCGGGGCAGGGGACGTGTTGCGCCCCGGGGACGCGCCGCTACAATGCGCGCGCGATGCACGTCAAGGGGATGATCGAAGCGCTCAACTCGCTCTCCGTCGGCGAGATCTCGCAGCTGCGGCAGCGGGTCGAGGAGGTCCGCGCCGCCGCCGCGTGCCAGGAGCTGTCCGAGATCACCGCGATCCTCGACGAGGCGCTCGAGCAGCTCGCCGCGTGCGACCTCAAGGCCTTCCGCCGGAAGCTGGCCCACGCGGTCAGCCGGCTCGGGCACGTCCGCCCGACGGTCGACACCCGAGGTTGACGCGGCCGTCCCGACTTCCGTAGGCTCCGCCCGATCCTCTCCGGGGTCACCCCAAGGAGGCCGCGCGTCATGGAGCCGACGACCCGTTCGCTGCCCGACAACGCCTATCGCAAGCTCCAGCCCGGAGAGACCTTCCAGCCGATCGTCCCGGCCTCGTCGACCATGGCCCAGTGGACGCCCCGCTCGGTCACGCTCGGCCTGATCATGGCGATCGTCTTCTCCGCGGCGGCCGCGTTCCTCGGCCTGAAGGTGGGCCAGGTCTTCGAGGCGGCGATTCCGATCGCCATCCTGGCGGTCGGCATCGGCGTGGCGCTGCCGCGCAAGTCGACGATCCTCGAGAACGTCATCGTCCAGTCGATCGGCGCGGCCTCCGGGCTGATCGTCGCCGGCTCGATCTTCACGCTGCCGGGGCTGTTCGTGCTCGGGCTGCCCGTCGATCTCGTCAAGCTGTTCATCGTCGCCGTGTTCGGAGGCTTCCTCGGGGTCTTCTTCCTGATCCCGCTGCGCCGCTACTTCGTCTCCGACATGCACGGCGAGTACCCCTTCCCGGAGGCGACCGCGACGACGGAGATCCTGGTCGCGGGCGAGGCCGGCGGCTCGCAGGCCAAGGTGCTCAGCGTCGCGGCGCTGGTCGGCGGCCTGTTCGACTTCCTGACGATCCACTTCCACGCCTTCGCCGAGGTCTTCACCTCGCGCTCGGTGCCGCTCCTCGAGACGCTGGCGACGAAGTCGCGGATGGTGTTCAAGATCGACGTGCTGGCCTCGGTGCTCGGCCTGGGCTACATCATCGGGCTGCGCTACGCGGCCGTGATCACGGCGGGCTCGTTCGTCTCGTGGTTCCTGATCGTCCCGCTGATCGGCTGGTTCGGCGAGGGGCTGGCGCAGCCGATCGGCCTCGCGGCGGGCGGGGCGCTGATCTCGCAGATGACGGCCGACCAGATCTTCCGCAACTACGTCCGGCTGATCGGGATCGGGGCGATCGCCACGGCCGGGGCGCTGGGGATCATCCGCAACTGGCGCGTGATCAAGTCGTCCTTCTCGCTGGGATTCAAGGAACTGGGCGGGGCCAAGCCGGTCGAGGGCAGCGGCGCGCGAACCGACCGGGACATCTCGATGCGCACGGTCCTGCTCGGGATCGTCCTGACGGCGCTGGCGATGCTGGTGTTCTTCATGTTCGGCGTGCTCGCCGACCAGCCCAACTGGGCCGTGCTGTCGATCGCGGCGCTGGCGGTCGTGATGGTCATCTCGTTCCTGTTCACGACCGTCGCGGCCCAGGCGATCGCCACGGTCGGGAGCAACCCGGTTTCCGGGATGACCCTGATGACCCTGATCCTCGCGTCGGTCATCCTGGTCAAGCTGGGACTGACGGGGACTCCGGGCATGCTCGCGGCGCTGCTGATCGGCGGCGTCGTCTGCACGACGCTTTCGACGGCCGGGGGCACGATTACCGATCTCAAGATCGGATACTGGATCGGCGCGACGCCCGCGCTGCAGGAGCGGTCGAAGCTGCTCGGCACGCTCGTCGCGTCGGCCACGGTCGGCGGCGTGATGCTGCTGCTCAATCAGGTCTACGGCTTCGTCGAGAGCCCGACCCACCCGACCCCGCTCCCGGCACCGCAGGCCAACGCGATGGTCGCGGTGATCAAGACGCTGATGTCGAACGAGCCGGTGCCGTGGCTGCTCTACGGCGTCGGCGGGATCCTGATCCTGGTGCTGCAGATGGTGAAGGTTCCGGCGCTGCCGTTCGCGCTGGGCATGTACCTGCCGCAGGAGCTGAACACGCCGCTGCTGGTCGGCGGGCTGATCGCGCACTTCGTCGCCAAGTCGGCGCGCGGGGACGAGGCCCTGGAGCGGGCGCGCAACAACCGCGGGACGCTGATCGCATCGGGCTTCATCGCCGGCGGCGCGGTGATGGGTGTGATCGCGGCATTCCTGAAGTGGCTCGAACAGGAGCAGGGCTGGAGCTGGCTCGGCGTCGGGCTGTTCAAGAACGACGCCGGTCCGGGGGCCGAGCTGGTCGCGCTGGGGCTCTACGCGCTGCTCCTGGCCTACATGTACTGGGACAGCCGGCGCGCCCGGCCGTAGATGTTCACTTGGGTGTCAAGGGGGTTCAGGCGGTGGCCTCCAGCAGGGCAGGTGAGAAGCGGTGGTGGTCGAAGGGGGTGTTGGAAGCGAACATC
>JALOKP010000168.1 GCA_025456425.1 Acidobacteriota bacterium
GATCTTGCCGTCGGTGTCGCGCCAGATCTCGGGGCCGGTCGTGCGGTAGTGCGCTTCGGGGTTGTCGGGGTTGGCGAACTGGTCGCTGAACCAGGCGCCAGGGATCTCGCTGGCGATCCGGTGGGCGACGTTGTGGTAGTTCTCGGGATCGTCCTTGGGGACCGTCTTCGTGACGACCACCTCCGCGCCGTAGGCCTTGAGCAGCGCGATCTTCTCCTCGCTCATCTTGTCGGGGAGGACGAAGATGCAGCGGTAGCCCTTGACCGCGGCGGCCTGTGCCAGGCCGACGCCGGTGTTCCCGGCGGTGGCTTCGACGATCGTCCCGCCCGGCTTCAGCCGCCCGTCCCGCTCCGCCGCCTCGATCATCGAGACGCCGATCCGGTCCTTGAAGCTGCCGCCGGGGTTGACCGACTCGAGCTTGCCGTAGAGCACGGCCCGGGTGCCGGCGGCCACCCGGTTGAGGCGGATCAGCGGCGTTTCGCCGATGGCGTCGAGGACGGTGTTCAGGTAGCGGGCCATGGGGGGATCCTCGCCGGGCCGCGCCGGAGGGGGGTCGGCCGGAAGGTGGAAAGCCGTGCCGCTCCCGATCGCCTGGGCCGTGAGTGCCAGCACGGCCGCGTCGAGGACGTCGTCGCCGGCCACGTCGCGCGCCCTCCAGTTCGCGATCGTCCGCGCGTGCGCGCCCCAGCCGTGCGCCTCGAGCAGGGCCAGCCGCTGCTCGCGCCCTTCGGGCCGGCGCTTCCGGAACCGCATGGGCTCGCCGGCCAACCGTGCGAAGGCCACCTCCGGGTGTCCCTCGTGGATCCACGCCTGGTGCGCCGGCGTCACGAAACGGTCGAGTTCGTGGATCTTCCCCGCGATGCACCACGACTGCGCGGAGATGCCGACAGCCTCCAGAGAACTCGCTCGCTGGATCGCGAGCGCGTGGCGGTAGCTCGTCGCCCCGAGCGCCGGCCGGATCGGCGGCGAGAAGACGCTCCGCGCGCGGAGCGGCCCGAGCAGCGCCCGTGCCGCAGCGTCGCAGTCCCGCCCGCCGCGCCGCGCCGCTTCGAGCAGGCCGATCGGCATGTCCACGGCCACGGCGGCGCACCCGGACAGGCGCGCCGCGAGTACGGCGAACGTGTTCTCGACCAGGAACTCCGGGGGCGAGCCGGGAACGCGGACGACCGCCACCCAACCCGCGCGGCAGCCGTCGACGCCGGCGAACCGCTGCTTGCCGTTCACGCCGCCGACCGGACCAGCAGCCAGAGTACGAGCACTCCACGCGCGCTCCACGCCGCGGTGCGCAGCCAGTTGCTCATGACGAGCGCGCGGTGAGCCGCTGCGTCGTACCCGCGCTCGAGCCGACCGTGGCGCGGCACCTGCAGCAGCGCGGTCGAGAGCCAGATCACGACGAGGAGCGCGAGGCCGAACCACGCGGCGGCCCGTGGCACGCCCGGCACTGCCAGCGCAACGAGCGCCACCGCCGTCAGCGCCTCGGTCAGCATCGGCAGGACCACGACCCACGAGGTGCGGCGCGTGTTCTCGCGCTGGTAGGCCACGAAGCCGGGATCCGTGGCCCGTCCCGGGCCGCCGAGCAGCGGGTAGTGAACGAGCTGAACGAACCAGATCACGCCGACCATCGTCCAGGTGGCGGCGGCGTGGACCACCAGGAGCGATGTCATGCGATCGTTCCCCTTCGCTCGCTCTCCGCGATCAGCGCCTCCGCCGCGCGCCGCCCCGATACGAGCGCCCCCTGGGTCGACGGGCTCTCGCGGTGGTCGCCCGCGACGTAGAGCCCCTCGCGCAGCCGTACGGCGCGCGACGACGGATCGAGCTCCGCCGGCGTCGCCGACGGAAGCGCGTACGGGATGCGGTAGGTGCGCAGGTGGCGCCAGCCGCGCACCGCGGCGCCGAACCAGTCGGTGAGCTGGTCGAGCACCGCGGCGAGCAATGCCGCGTCACCAAGCGCCGGCACGCCGACGATCGTGACCGAGACGAGCGCCGCCCCGGGCGGGGCATACGCCGGTTGGACCAGGCTCGGGACGCAGAGGTTGTTGACCGGACCATCGGCCGGCCCGTCGCCGGCCAGCACCAGGATCGGCTCGGTGACCGGCGGCTGCGACGCCGCGAAATAGAGGCAGGTCGTGCCGCGCGCCGCCCCCGGCACCGCGCCGCCCGCGCGTTCCCGGTCCGCCGCCGCCAGCCGCGCCGCCTCCGGCCCTTCGGTCGCGATCACGACCGCGCGCGCCGGCAGGCGCTTGCCGCCTGCCAGCGTCACCCCCTCGCGGTCGACGCCGGTCACCACGGTCTCCGTACGCACCGCACCCGCGGGCAACCTCAGGGAAAGCTGCTCGGGGATCGCCTGCATCCCGGCGGCCGGCAGCGCGGCGTCGCCGGCCGAGAACATCCGGAAGACGAACTCGAGCATCCGGCTGGAGGTCTCGAGCTCGCGCTCGAGGAAAACGCCTCCCAGGAACGGCCGGAAGAAGGCGTCGATCATCCCCTCGCTGAAGCCGTCGCGACGCAGCGCGGCGAGCGTCGTCGTCTGCGGCGCAGAGAGCCGCTCCTCGACGGTCCCACCGCGCGCCCTGGCGCGCAGGGTGCGCACGCGCAGCTTGTCGCCCAGCGTGCCGACCGGTGAAGCCAGCGAGACGAGAGCGTCAAGCGGATGCCGCCACGGGTCCGCCACCTTGTGAAAGCGGCCGCGCCGCCGCACGAGCGCTCCCGGGTAGAACGGCCGCAGCCACAGCGCGTCGAGGTCCAGCACGCGGCGCCCCTCGGGGTAGGCCGTCAGGTAGACCTGGAAACCGCGGTCGAGCGCGAACCCCTCGACCCGGTCGGTGCAGACGCGCCCGCCGACCCGGTCCGCGCCCTCCAGCACCAGCGCCTCGATCCCCTGCTGCTGCAGCCGCAGGGCGCAGGCCAGCCCGGCCAGCCCGCCGCCGATCACGATGACGTCGTGCACCACGCTACGCCTCCCGGCCCAGCTCGGACCGCAGCGCCTGCTCCAGCCGCGGGGCCAGGTACGGGAACCCCGCCGCCGTCAGCCGCCCCGGCGCGATCCGCGCGCCGTCGAGCAGCAAGGCCTGGCCCATCTCGCCGAACAGCGCCCGCACCGCGAAGGCCGGCAGCGGCAGCAGCGCGGGACGGCGCAGCACGCGCCCGAGCGTCCGCGCCAGCTCGGCCTGCCTCACCGGTTCGGGCGACACCGCGTTGACCGGCCCGTTCCACGACTCCTCGAACAGCGCGGCGTGCGCGATCCCGACCAGGTCGTCGAGCGCGATCCAGCTCATCCACTGCCGGCCGTTACCGATCGGCCCGCCGGCCCCGGCTCGGAAGGCCGGCAGCATCTTCGCGAGCGCGCCCCCCCGCGCGGCCAGCACGACGCCGATCCGCAGCGCGACGACGCGGATCCCGGCCGCCCGCGCCGGCTCGAGCGCCGCCTCCCACGCGCGCGTCAGCTCCGCCAGGAAGCCGCTGCCGGCCGGCGCCGTTTCGTCCAGCGCGTCGTCCCCGCCCGGCGCGCCGTACCAGCCGACGGCCGAGGCCGCGACCAGGACCCGCGGCGGCCGCGCGCTGCGCGCGAGCGTCTCGCACAGCAGCCGGGTCGAGGCGACGCGGCTCTCCCGGATCGCCGCCTTGCGCGCGGGCGTCCAGCGCCCCGCGCCGATGTTCTCGCCTGCCAGGTGGACGACCGCGTCGCAGCCCTCGAGCGCCGCGGCGTCGATCGTGCCGCGCGCCGGGTCCCACGCGATCTCGCCCGATCCGGCCGCCGCCGTGCGCCGCACCAGCGGACGCACGGTGTGGCCGCCGGTCGCCAGGAACGGCGCCAGCGCGCCGCCGACGAGGCCGCTCGCGCCGCTCATCGCCACCGTCAGCCGCGGGCGCGCGGCGTAGACGGCGTGCCGCGCCAGGTCGTCACGCGTGCGGCGATGGCGGAAGCGGAACAGCCGCGCGATCTCGCGCTCGGCGAAGGCGCCGCCCAGCGCCGCGCCGGCGGCGCCGAACGGCAACCGGTACTCGACCTCGTCGACCAGCCGGCTCGCCGCTTCGCTCCCGGGCACGAAGCGGTGCGTGTGGACCCACGCCGCGAAGGGCCCGCGCACCTGCTCGTCGGTGAAGCGCTCGCCGGGCACGACCTCGCGGTGGACCGCGATCCAGCGGCGCGTGAAGGGCCCGAACCGCGCGTCGAAGACGAGCCGGCCGCCGTCCTCGATCCCGCCGCACCTCTCCACGATGCGCAGTGCCTGCCACGGCGGCACGAGCCGCTCGAACGCGCCGGGGCGCGCGTGCCAGTCGTACACGGCTCGGGCGGACGCGGAAAGCGCGCTCTCCTGGACGAAACGTCGCATTGCCGTGGCGGGCATCGGTGACCCCGGGGGGCGGCTACTTTCCGCCGACTCCGGGAAGGACGCCACCGGGGGCGGAGTGGAACCGGACCGGCCGCCGAGAGCGGCCGCATTACCGGCTGTAATCCGAAGAGCCCTCTCCCGCTCTCCTCTCGCGGGATAGCAAAGCGTTGAAAATAAGAGGCTTACCGTGCTTCTCCGGAACGGAGGCCCGGGTCCAGGCGCTCCAGCCCCCCCCGGACGCACTTGACGGAAGGCCCGTCAGGGTGTTGGCTATGCGCGATTCGGCGGCGGGGGTCTCGTGCCTTCGCGCGCCTCAACACGAGCGATGGGAGGGCCCAGGCGGCCGCCCGGTACCCGTCCGGCAGCGGCTCTCGAGGCCCGAGTCCGGATCGGGAGGGTCCGGCAGTCGGTTCGAGGCACCCAATACGGAATGTTCTGGTGTTGCATGCCCGCATCCGGTTGATGTTTGACGGGTCGCGGGGAATAAGGGTGAAGTAAGGGTTCGGTGCTAGGATCGCAGCGCGGGATGTCCGCGCAGAAGCGTCTCCGCGACACGGAGAGCTTCCGGAGGAAAGAAGATGCGTAGAAAGACCCTGTATCTCGGCCTCATCGTGCTCGCACTGGTGGCCCTCGTCGGCTGCGCCAAGCCGCCGCAGGAGCTGGTGAACTCGGTTCAGGCCGCGATCGACGGCGTGAAGCAGGCCGGCGCCGAGATGTACGCGCCGGACGCCCTGGCCAAGGTCACCGACCTGTTCAGCCAGGCCCAGGCCGAGATCGAGACCCAGAACGGCAAGTTCGCCCTGTTCCGCAGCTACAAGAAGGCGGAGGAGATCCTGAAGCAGGCCCAGGCCGCGGCCGATACCGCGAAGCAGGAAGCCATCGCGGCCAAGGAGAAGGCGAAGAACGACGCGACCGCGATGATCGAGTCCTGCAAGGTCAAGTGGCAGGCGGCGGTCGACGCGCTGGCGCTGGCCCCGGTCGGCAAGGACACCAAGGCCGAGATCGAGGCCATGAAGTCCGAACTCACCGCGCTCGAGGCCACCGTGAAGGAAGCCGAGAACGCCATGGGGACCGAGGACTACCTCAACGCGAAGGCCAAGGCCGAGAGCGTGGCGATGAAGGCCGACCAGATCGCGAGCGACATCGCCCAGGCGATGGAGAAGGTCAAGGGGAAGAAGCGCTAACCCAGGCCTTCCGCTTGTACGGCCCTCGGGTCTGGAAGCCGAGCGGTCGGGATCGTAAGTTATCGGAGGGGGGCGGACCTTCCCGCCCCCCTCCGTTTATGCAGCCTCGGAACCCACCCCTCTCTTCTCGAACAGGTGACCCAGACCGATGGCGGGTGAGTGGATCCCTGACGCCCGGACGGCCTACGCGGCCGGAGCCCGTTCCCGCTCCCGCTCGAGGGGACGCCTCTTGACCGGGCGGCGCCTGGCCTGGACGGCCGTCCTGCTGGCGCTGCTGGCCGGTGGCGGCTTCGTGACCTGGTACGCGTTCAACCCCCCGCCCCTGCCGGACCGGCAGATCGAGAAGGCCCGGACGGCCTACCGGGATGCTCGGACCCAAGCGTCCGGCCTGGCCAAGGCCGAGGTCGAGGCCGCCAAGCTGAAGGCCGCGATCCTGGACCGCCTGGTGGCCGAGGAGCAGGCCAAGGCGGTGCGCTTTTCGACCAACGCGCGGATCGGCCAGCTTGCGCTCGAGGTCGAGCAGCTGTCGCGCGGGGCGATCGAGAAGGCCGAAGCGACCACCGCGCAGAAGGTGAAGGACTCGGCCTCGCAGCGCGTGGCGCTCGAGGCCCGGATGGCGGAGATCGAGCCGCAGGTCGAGGCGCTGAAGGGCGACCGGGCCGTCCAGCGCGCTTACAGCCGCGCCGAACAGTCGATCGCGGAGCTCGTTCAGGCCGAAAAGATGCGCAACCTGCCGATGATGGCGACCCGGATCGCCGAGGCGACCGAGGACGTGGCCGCGGCGGAGAAGGCGCTGGACCTGCGGATGGAGCGCTTCACCGACCCCACGCTGCGCCGCCGCTGGCAGGCCTGGGTCGACGAGACGCTGCGCGGCGGTGGCACCGTGATCCTGGTCGAGAAGAAGCGGCAGAAGCTGCTGGTCGTGAAGAACCGCAAGGTGGTCGCGACCTTCGTCGCCGAGTTCGGCCGGAACGGCTTCTCCGACAAGCTGGTCCAGGGCGACGCGGCAACCCCGGAAGGGCGGTACCACGTCACCTCGAAGAAGACCGCCAGCCGCTACTACAAGGCCCTGCCGCTGAACTACCCGACCGCGGCGGACGTCGCCGAGTACCAGTCGGCGAAGCGGCGCGGTCTGGTCCGCGGGCGCGGGCCGGGCCACAACATCGAGATCCACGGCGGCGGCGGCAAGGGGACCAACTGGACCGACGGCTGCGTGGCGGTGCGCGACCGCGACATGGACCGGCTGTTCCAGCTGA
>JALOKP010000169.1 GCA_025456425.1 Acidobacteriota bacterium
GCGATGCGCTCGCCCGGCTTCGCGCACGACGGCCCGAAGGCGATGCTGATGAACGGCTACTCGTCGTCGGGCGGCGACGCCCTCCCCTACTGGTTCAAGGCGCGGGGACTCGGGCCGCTGATCGGCACGCGGACCTGGGGCGGGCTGATCGGGCTGTCGGGCAACCCGGCGCTGGTCGACGGCGGCGCGGTCCAGGTTCCGACCTTCCGGATCTACGACGCGGCCGGCCAGTGGGTCATCGAGAACGAGGGGGTCGAGCCCGACATCTGGGTCGACGACCTGCCCGAGGTCATGATGCAGGGCGGCGACCCGTCGGTGGAAAAGGCGGTCGAGGTGCTGCTGCTCGAGCTGGCGAAGAGCCCGCCGCGGGAGCCGAAGCAGCCGGCGCCACCCGACCTCGCGCCGCCGGCGCTGAAGCGCGCGCGGTAGGCGGCGGACCGTGCGCCGCACGACCGCTGCGTGGTTCCTGGCGCTCTTCGTCGGCGCCCTCGCGGGCGCGGCGGCGGCGCGCGCCGCGGACCGGACCGAGGGGAAGCTGTTCGCGACCCGTTCGGTCGTCTACGCGAAGCACGGGATGGTCGCATCGGCGCACCCGCTCGCCTCGCAGGCCGGGATCGAGATCCTGAAGCGGGGGGGCAGCGCAGCCGACGCGGCGGTCGCCGTCAACGCTGCGCTCGCCGTGCTGGAGCCGGTGGCGTGCGGCCCGGGCGGCGACCTGTTCGCGATCGCCTGGGACGCGAAGCAGGGGAAGCTGCTCGGCCTCAACGCCTCTGGACCGGCGCCGCGCGCGTTGACACGGGACAAGGTCCCGCCGGAGAAGGACGGGACGATCCCGCTCTACAGCCCCTACGCCTGGACCGTGCCCGGGGCGATGGAGGGCTGGTTCGAGCTGCACGCGAAGCTCGGCCGGCTGCCGCTGGCCGAGCTCCTCGCCCCGGCGATCCGGCTGGCGCGCGAGGGGGCCCCGGTGCCGCAGGCGATCGCCGCGGCCTGGGAGCGCGGGGGGCGCGCGTTCAAGGACAAGCCGGGGTTCGCGGCGGTCTTCCTGCCGGACGGCAGAGCGCCGCGGGAAGGCCAGCTCTTTTCGAACCCGGCGCTCGCCCGGACGCTCGAGACCCTCGCGAGGGAGGGACCTCCCGCGATCCGCGAGGGGTCGATCGCGCAGGCGATCGTGCGCTACTCCGCCGCCCACGGCGGGTTCTTCGCGCTCGAGGACTTCAGGACCTACCGCGCGTCGTGGGTCGAGCCGATCGCCACGACCTATCGCGGCGTCACGCTCCACGAGCTGCCCCCCAACGGACAGGGTCTGGCCGCGCTCGAGATGCTCAACATCCTCGAGACCTTCGACCTCCGGGGGATGGGGCGCGACTCGGCCGATCTCTGGCACGTGCTGGCCGAGGCCAAGAAGCTGGCCTTCGCCGACCGTGCGCGCTTCTACGCCGACCCGGCGTTCGAGCCGGTCCCGGTCGCCGGGCTGCTCGACAAGGGTTACGCCGCGGCGCGCGCGAAGTCGATCGACATGGCCCGCGCGGCGCGCACGGTGGCGCCGGGCGACCCGAAGGAGCTGCAGCGCGGCGACACCACCTACCTCGCGGTGGCCGACGCCGACGGCAACATGGTCTCGCTGATCCAAAGCAACTACACCGGCTTCGGCTCCGGCTACGCGATCCCCGAGCTGGGCTTCGGGCTACACAGCCGCGGCGCGCAGTTCTCGCTCGACCCGCGGCACCCCAACCGGCTGGAGCCGGGCAAGCGGCCGTTCCACACGATCATCCCGGCCTTCCTGACGCGCGACGGGAAGCCCTGGTGCGCCTTCGGCGTGATGGGGGGCGCGACCCAGCCGCAGGGGCACGCCCAGATCGTCGTCAACCTGGTCGACTTCGGGATGAACCTGCAGGAGGCCGGCGATGCGCCGCGCTTCGTGCACGACGGCTCGCAGGAGCCGACCGGCACGCCGATGACCGACGGCGGCCGGCTCGCCCTGGAGTCCGGCGTCCCGCCCGAGGTGCTGCGCGAGCTGGCGCGGCGCGGGCACCAGCTGACCGCGCTCCCCGGGCAGTTCGGCGGCTACCAGGCGGTCTGCATCGATCCCGCCACCGGCGTGCGGGCGGGCGCGTCGGAGTCGCGCAAGGACGGCGCGGCGATCGGCTACTGATGAACCCCTGGCGCGGCGTCGCCGACCTGCCGCGCGAGGTCTGGGCGCTGGCGGCGACGACCTTCGTCAACCGCGTGGGGACGATGGTCATCCCATTCCTGGTGCTCTACCTGACCGGGCCGCTCGGGTTCTCGAGCGCGTTGGCGGGCGCGATCGTCGGCGTCTTCGGCGCGGCCTCGATCGTCGCGGCGCCGATCTCGGGCCGGCTCGCGGACCGCTTCGGCGCGACCCGCGTGATGGGCAGCTCGCTGGTCCTCTCGGCGGCGGTGCTGGCGCTCTACCCGTTCGTGCGCGGCGTCGCCCCGGTGATCGCGGCGACGGTCCTGTTCGCGGCGGTCTCGGAGGCCTACCGGCCGGCGAGCCTCTCGGCGGTCTCGCAGGCGGCCGGCGCCGAGCAGCGCAAGGCCGCGTTCGCGCTCAACCGGCTGGCGATCAACCTCGGGATGAGCGTCGGCCCGGCGCTCGGGGGGTTTCTCGCCGCGTGGTCCTACACGGCGCTGTTCTGGGTCGACGGCGCCTCGTCGCTGGCCGCCGCGGCGCTGCTGGCATGGGTGCCCGTGAGAACCACGAAGAGCGAGGCGGGCGGCGCGGCACCGGCCGCGGCCGGCCCGTCGCGCTCCCCGCTGCTGGGCGAAGCGTGGCGCGACCGCCGGCTGCTCTACTTCCTCCTCGCCTCACTCCCGGCGCTGGTCGTCTTCTTCCAGCTCACTGCCGCGCTCCCCCTCTTCCTGGTCCGAGACCTCGGCTACACGGCCGCCTTCTATGGCGCGCTCTTCACGCTCAACACCCTGATCATCGTCGTGCTCGAGGTCCCGCTGAACGTCGCGATGGCGGACTGGCGGGCCGGCCGGCAGCTCGCGCTCGGCGCGGCCCTCGTCGCCCTTGGCTTTGGCGGGATGGCGCTGACGCGCGGCCGCGCCGGGATCGCGGTCACGGTCGTGGTCTGGACCTTCGGCGAGATGGTCCTGCTGCCCGCGATGGCGGCCTACGTCGGGGAGATCGCCCCGGAGCACCGGTCGGGCGAGTACATGGGCCTGTTCACGATGACCTTCGGCTTCGCACTGGTCCTCGCGCCGCCGATCGGCACCTTCCTGCTCGATCGCTTCGGCGGTGGGGTGCTTTGGCCGGCGATGCTGGGCCTGGGGCTGGCGTCGGCGGCTCTCCTGACCCGGGTGGCCGCGCCCGCTCACTCGCGGTAGTACCACCCCGCGATCAGCGTCGCGACGACCGCGCCGACCCACAGCTCGAGCATCCACCACATCGGAAAAGTCCGCGGTGCGGGCGACCAGGTCGCCATCGCGAACGAGAGCGGGAAGCCGGCCGCGAAGCCGACCATCAGTCCCAGCCGGAGCGCGGTCCCGGGGCCGGGGCCCCAGCCCTCGCGCACCGCGGCGTAGAGCGCGGCGCAGATCAGTGCCAGCGCCAGCTCGAGCCCGATCCAGGCGAAGGGAAAGAAGCCGTAGCGCGGCTGCTGGAGGAAGTAGCCGGCCTGCTGGGCCTCGGGGTACATCTTGCCGAGTACCGCCAGTTGGATGGCGAATCCCCACGCGACCCAGGCGATCGCGCCCAGCACCCCACCGATGACCACCCGCTTGGTGTTGATCTGCTTCAGCATGCCGTCCCTCTCCTCGTGATCTTCTCCAGGAAACCCGCGAGGCGCGCGTGCAGCGCCTCGCCCCCCACCGTCCACAGATCGATGTGCCCCCCGCCCGGGACCGCGACGAATTCCTTGTCCTCCGACCCCGCCTCCGCGAAGACCGTGCGACCGCAGCCGATCGGCACCGACAGGTCGGCATCGCCGTGCAGCACGAGGAGCGGCGCCCGGACCCGCGGCGCGAGGTGCACGGGCTGATCTTCGCGCGCGGCGACCTCGGGCGCCAGCGCGATGCGCGCGAAGGGCCGCAGGTACCACGGCAGCAGGCTCGTCAGGTGCGGCACGACCTCCGCCGCCGCGTTGGGCGGGCTCTGCAGCACGATCCCCGCGACCTCGCGCGCTCCGGCCACCGCCAGGGCGGGCCACGAGCCGAGCGAGAAGCCGTAGACCAGGAGCGGCTTCCCGGCGATCTCCGGTCGCGCCGAAACCGCGTCGAAGACCGCGGCGCCGTCGCCGACCACCGCGTCCAGGGAGGCCGCGCCGTCGCTCGGCCCGAAGCCACGGTAGTTCACCGCGTAGACGTCGAACGGGTGCCTGCCCGCCAGCCAGGCGATGCCGGCCTCCGGTCCGATGATCTCCCCGTTCCCCCCGAAGTAGACGACGGCCAGCTGCGCGTCCGGGCGCCGGGCCGTGATGCCGCGCAGCGTGACGCCGGGTGCGACCGGGATCTCGAGCCGTACGCTGTCGGGCGCCGGGGCGGACCTGATGCGCGCCCCGGGCATCAGGTGCTCCTCGCGCAGCACGACGACCGGGCCCGCCGCCCGCAGGGCGGCTCCGAGGCGTCCCCGCCCCGTCGATCGCGCGCGCGCACCCTGTCCCACCGGTAAGCCTCCCTGCGTCCCCGCCACGGGGACGCGATCCTACACTGCCGCGCCGCGTTTGCGGCGGCGCGGGACCGCGCCTACCCTCGCGGCATGATCGCTCGTCGCGCCGCGTCGCGGCCGCTCTCCATCGCGGCCGTCCTGATCGCCCTCGCAGGGGGCCCCGCCATGGCCTACGAATCCAACTACCCGCCGACCGAGGTGGACGTGCTCGAGGTGAAGGAGCTCCCGCCGGCCCGCGTGATGGAGGCCACCGGCGGCAGCGACTACTTCGAGAGCCGGAACGGGCCGTTCATGGTCCTGTTCGACTACATCCGCGCCAACGACCTGGCGATGACGGTCCCGGTCGAGGCCGATCCGCGCCCGGCGCGGATGCGCTTTTTCGTCGAGCGCGGCCGCGCCGGCGAGCTGCCGTCGAAGGACGGTGCGGTGAAGGTCTACGAGCGCCCCGCGCAGTTGGTCCTCGCGATCGGCCAGCGCGGCGCCTACTCGCGCGAGAACTACGACGAGGGGCTGGCGAAGCTGCAGGCCTGGCTGGCGGAGCACCCGGAGTACGAGCCGTCCGGCGAGCCGTACGCGGTCTACTGGGACGGCCCGTACAAACCGTGGTTCCTCAAGCGCGCCGAGGTGCACATCCCCGTGACGCGCAAGCAGTAGGCGCGGAGGCCCGGCTTCCGCCCGGGACCGCGCGACGGCAGGCTCCGGGTCGCGCGCCGTACTCACCGCGGTCATCCCGCGCCAGGCCCCCGCAGAAGCGCCAGGCCGTAGCTCATCGGGATGACGATCTCGCTCTCCTCCCGGAAGGCCTCGATGCGCTCCAGGCAGACCGGCTCGCCTTGAGCCAGCATGGCCTGCAGCTCGGCGTGGTTCCGGAAGCGCTGCGCGCCCTGGTGGGTCTCCCGCCGCTGGACGCCGCCGCTCGTGATGACGCTCGTGCTGCGGCGTACCTTGTCCTCCTCGTTGGTGTAGTACGTCCACGGTGAACCAGGCAGGTGGTCGAAAACGAGGACCTCGGGCGCCAGGTCGCAGGCGTGCCGGAGCGCGGCCAGGGGATCCGCCATCTCGTGGAAGCAGAACTCGAAGTAGACCACATCGCCCCGGGCGGCCACCTCGAGGAACTCCGCACAGATCACGCTCGCCTTGCCCTGCATGCCCCGAACCCGGAGGGCCCGCTCGAACTGCCCGAGCACCTCGGCGTCCTGGTCGACGGCGACGAGGTGCTTCGCGCCGCGGCAGGCGTCGATGAACTTCCCCGCACCCGCCCCGACCAGGATCACGGACTTCCCCGTGAAGTCGTAGAAGGCCTGCAGTTCGGCTACCATCCGCGCGTAGTCGGCCGCCACGGGTACTCCCGCGGGAACGCGCCGGCGTTCCCGTCCCGGATCGCACTCCCTACGGCACCAGCAGCATCCCGATCACGACCGCCGCCGCGATCGCCACCGTCGCCACGACGATCTGGCGCCGGAGCGCCGGGGCGCCCAGCACGACGACGTACCCTCCCTTGACCAGCGTGTTGGACAGCGCCCCGATCGCGATCGCCAGCGCCGCGGTGCGGGTGTCGCCGCTCTCGCCGGCGTACTTGGTCATCGAGAGCGTGATCGCGTCGACGTCGGTCAGCCCGGCCAGCGCGGCCACGGCGTAGAAGCCGCGGCCGGGCGCGTAGAGCTCGACCAGCCGCACGACCAGCAGCACGGCCGCGAAGAAGAGCGCGAACTTG
>JALOKP010000054.1 GCA_025456425.1 Acidobacteriota bacterium
CGCCGGCCGCAGCACCAGGCGGGCCAGCGCGACCCGCGCCCGCTCGCCGCCGGAGAGGGTCCGGATCTTCCGCTCGACGTGCAGCTCGCCGACCCCGAAGGTGCCCAGAGCGCGCCGCGCCTCCTCCGGCCGGCGGCCCGGTACCGCGCGCAGCGTGTCGTCGAGCACCGTCGCCTCGGGGTCCATCGCCTCCAGCTGGTGCTGCGCAAAGCTGCCGACGAGCAACCCCGGCGCCACCGCGCGCGTCCCGGCGTCGAGCGGCAGCACCCCGGTCAGCAGCCGCAGCAGCGTCGTCTTCCCCGCCCCGTTGGGTCCCATCACCGCCCAGCGCTCGCCGCGCCGGATCTCGAGCGCGACGTCCTCCAGCACGGTCTTCTCGCCATAGCGCTTGACGGCCCGCTCCAGCTTGACCAGCAGCTCGTGGCTGTGGGGCGGGTCGGGCCAGCGGAAGCGCCAGCCCCACGACGGGTCGACCTCGATCGCCGCGCGCTCGTCCTGCACGCCGGCCAGCAGGCGCGCCTTGTCCTTCGCCGCGGCCGCCTTCGTGGCCTTGGCGCCGAAGCGCTCGACGAAGCGCGCCAGCCGCTGCTCGTCCCGCGCCAGCAGCGCGTCCTTCTTCGCATTCGCCGCGCGCTCCGCGGTGCGCACCCGCTGCCACTCGGTGTAGCCCCCCTTGGTGACCCGCAGCGTCCCCTTCACCATGTCGGCGACGCGGGTCGCGACCCGGTCGAGGAAGACCCGGTCGTGGCTGACCACGACCAGCGCCGCAGGGCTGGTGGCGAGGTGCGACTCGAGCCACGCCAGGGCGTCGAGATCGAGGTGGTTGGTCGGCTCGTCGAGCAGCAGCAGGTCGGCGCCCGACAGCAGCATCCGGGCCATCAGCGCGCGCATCCGCCAGCCGCCGGAGAAGGTCCGCACCGCGCGCTGCAGTTCCTCCGGCGCGAAGCCAAGGCCGGTGAGCACGATCCGCGCGCGGGTCTCGAGCGCGTCGCCGCCGGCCCACTCGAACAGCGCGCGCTTCTCGCCGTACTCCTCGGTCAGGCGCTGGACGAGTCCGTCCTGGCCCGGTTCCGCAGCCGCGGCCGCGGCCGCGATCGCCTCGGCCAACTCGTCGCACTCGCGGCCGAGCCGTCGCACGTCGTCGGCCGCCATCAGCGCGGCCTCGAGGATCGCGGCGTCGGGTGGCAGCTCGGCCTCGACCTCCTGCGGCAGGTAGGCCACGCGCAGGCCGCTGCGGCGGTGGACCACCCCCTCGTCCGCCTCGTCGAGGCCGGCCATGATCCGGAGCAGGGTCGTCTTGCCGCAGCCGTTGGGACCGACCAGCCCGTAGCGGTCGCCGGGGTGGAGCGCCCAGGTGATCTCGCGGAAGAGCGTGCGGCCCGCGACGGTGCGGCCGAGGCGGTCGAGCGTCAGCATCGGCGGGGAGGTTACCCGCAAGCCCGCGCGCGGCCCACCGGCGGCTGCGGGGCGGTTCGTGGGGCAGGCCGGGCTCGGGTATCGTCGCGCCGATGGACGACGCGGCGCTCCGTTCCGCGCTCACCGGCGCGGGCACGCTGGCGGTGCTGGCCGGCGCCGCAGGCTACCTGCGCTGGGCCGCGCTCGGCCGCCGCCCGCCGCTGCAGCGCCCGCCGCTGCTCTGGCACCCGGCGGCGCGCACCGTGCGCCCGCTGCTGGCCGGTCTCACCGCGGCCGGGCTGGTGCTGCTGGCGCTGGGTTCTCCGGCGCTCGCGCTGGCCGCCGCCGGGCTGCTCGGCGCGGTGGCCGCCGCGCGGATCTGGAACGGGATCCCGGCGCTCGGCCGGCGCCGCGTCTCCGCCGCGCTGGCGGCGCACGAGCGGCGGCATCCCGCCTTGGCGCCCGCCGCCCAGCGCCGGGCTTTCCTGGCCGAGCGCCGCCCCGAGTGGGGCGAGGAGCTCGCGGCGCAACTGGTCGACGACTGGCCGGAGCGGGACGATTTCGTGCGCTTCGTCGCGGGGCTCGAGCGACGGCTCCCGCGCTGAGCGCGCGAGGCTACGCCGGGCTCGCGCTCGACAGCACGTCCTCGGTCCGCTCGCCGCGCAGCTGGAGCAGCGCCGCACCCATCCCGGTCACCGTCACGATCAGCCAGAGCAGGTTCCCCAGGTACGGGATCAGCGAGAGCAGGAACAGGATCGCGACCCCGACCAGCAGCGCCAGCACGGGGTGGGTGGTCGACCAGGCGGTGCGCGGCGGCCCGCCGGTCCCGCCCTCGCGGCCGGTCGCACGCCGCAGCAGCGCCAGCGTCCAGAGCCCGAGCACGATCTTGCCGATCACGCCGCCGAAGTAGACCAGCGCCCCCAGCGCCGACCAGATCCCGGCGGCCAGCGGCAGTTGCAGCAGGCAGACGCAGAGCACGCCGGCGACCAGCAGGACGAGCAGCCCGACCAGGCCGATCCCGAAGGCCGCACCGAGACCGGTGGAGCTCGCGGTCCGCTCCAGCGAACCGTCGACGAACGGGCGGAAGAAGAGCAGCAGCGCGACGCCGGCGACGAGCGCCACGACCGCGAGGTAGCCGCGCCACAGCGCGCGCAGCCCGAAGCCGCTTTCCTCCTCCTCGGCCGCCGGGTCGGGGGTTTCGCCGGTGCCCGGCTGCGGCCCCTTGGTCACGGCCCCGCCGACGATCCCGGGCGGGATCGCGACCTCGGTCCGCGCCGAGTAGGTCAGCCGCCCGCCGATCCGGGCCAGTGGGCCGAACGAGAGCTCGTCGCAGAGCACGTCGACGTCCCCGCCGACCGGACCGTTGATCTCGACCTTGCCCGAGCGTGCGAGCAGGCTGCCGCCGATCGCCCCCTCGATCGTCGTCGAGCCGGCGTAGGCCGCGACCGAGCCCTCGATCCGGCCGGCCGGGTCGAGACGGAAGTTGTTGGCGAAGACCAGCGCGTTCCGGCCGACCCCGCCCCGGATCACGAGCTTGTTCGCGGCGACGCGCAGCCCGCCGGTGACGGTGCCGTCGATCGAGACGTCCTCGGTGAAGCTCAGCACGTCCCCCTCGACGGTGCCCGGGACGTGAACGTTGAAAGCGAAGGTCGCGACGTCGCCCTGCAGCGTGCCGTCGATGCGGGTGGTCCCCGCGAAGGAGTAGAGGTCGGCCGCGGTGACCTGGCCGGAGGGGACGTCGACCCGACCCCCCTTGACCATCCAGAACCCGCCCAGCTTCAATTCCTGGCACTGCTCGGCCGGCTCGTCGGGAGCGGGCACGGAGGGGGCGTCGGCGGCCCGCGCCGCGCCGCAGACCGTGAGCAGCACGGCGGCGAATGCGGCACCAAGGGCGATGCGGGGGCTCACGACGGTCTCCTCTCGGGCGCGCGCCCGGCGGTGCGATGACAAGCAAACACCCCGATTCCCGCCTGGTCGCCCGCGGAGCGGCGAGCGGCGCGATTCGGGGCCGCGAACGGTCGGCCCGCGGGCCTGGACGGCCTCCCGCTCAAAACCCGATCTCGTCGCGCAGGCTGCGTGCCCGGCGCCGCGAGAGCGCGATCCGGGTGCGTTCCGGATCGTCCAGCTCCAGCTCGAAGTTCCCCGACTCGGCCGGCTGAACCGAGGCGATGTGGGCCAGGTTGACCAGCGCGCCACGGTGCGTGCGCCGGAAGCCGAAGGGGCCGAGCAGATCCTCCAGCTCCTGCAGCGTGCGCGGCACGAGGTAGGACTGCCCCTCCTTCCAGGCGAAGACCAGCGTGTGATCGGCGGTGACGTGCGTCACCTGCCCCGGGTCGAGCAGGATGATCCGCCCGCGCCGGCGCGCGACCACCCGCGGCGGCATCCCGGGCTGCGCCGCCACGACCCGCGCCACCGCCTCGGGGGGCTGCTCGCGCTCGATCCGCCGGGCCAGCCGGCCGAGCGCCTCGTCCAGCCGCTCGCGCGTCACCGGCTTGACCAGGTAGTCGACGGCGTCGGTCTCGAAGGCGCGGACCGCGTAGTCGTCGTAGGCGGTGACGAAGACGACCTCGGGCAGTTCCTCGAGCCGGCGGAGGACCTCGAACCCGTCGCCCCCCGGGATCCGGATGTCGAGGAAGATCGCGTCGGGATCGAGCTCCCGGGCCTTCGCCACCGCGTCCCGAACGGTGTCGGCCTCGCCCGCGATCTCGATCTGTCCGGAATCCTCGAGCATCCGGATCAGGCGCCGCCGGGCGGGCGGCTCGTCCTCGACGATCAGCGCTCGGATCTTCGCCATCACTCCTCCTCCTCGGTCGCGGCCGGGTCCGCGGCGGCCGGTGGCAGCACGATCCGCGCCAGCGTCCCCGGACCGTCGGATGCCCGGTCGATCTCCAGCCAGCCGCCGCGCGTCGCGGCGACGCGGGCGGCGATGTTCTCGAGCGCGTGGCCGCGCGGCAGGGCCTGCCCCGCCCCGCCCGGCCCTGGCCCGTGGTCGCGCACCTCCAGGACCAGCGCGCCGGCCGCCCCGCGATAGGCGCGCACGAAGATCCGCCCCTCGCCGGTCTCGGGGTCGCGGCCGTGGAGCACGGCGTTCTCGACCAGCGGTTGCAGCAGCAGCGGCGGCACCGGGTCGCTCCGCACCTCGGGCGCGGCCTGGACCTCGGCCCGCACGCGGTCGCCGAACCGCGCCCGCTCGATCTCGAGGAAGTCGCCGATGAAGCGCAGCTCCTCCTCGAGCGGCACCGCCCGGTCGCTGCCGCGGCGGAAGGCGTAGCGGAACAGCTCGGCGAAGCGCTCGAGCAGGTCCTCGGCCCGGCGCGGGTCGTCGCGCACGAAGGCCGCGGCGGTGTTCAGCGCGTTGAAGAAGAAGTGCGGGTTGATCCGGGCCTGCAGCGCGAGCAGCTCGGCCCGCGCGGCCCGCTCGCGGGCCTGCGATTGCGCCAGCCGCGTCGCGGCGAGGATCTCGTTGGCCCGCACCAGGCGGTGGTGCAGGTCCTCGTAGGCGAAGACCAGCGTCCCGGCGACCAGCGCCAGGAGGCCGTTCATCGCCCCCACCAGCAGCACCGAGCGGCCGGCGTGGACGCTGAAGGCCGGATCGACCAGGAAGCCGAAGAAGGTCGCGGCGATCGCGCCGCCGACCAGCGTCAGCAGGACCATCACGACGCGGGCCGGGAGCGAGAAGCCGGAGAGCCGGGGCAGCACCTCGCGCCCCGCGACGGTCGCGATCACGCCGGCGAGCAGGCCCGAGGCGGCCCCCACCATCACCAGCGGCCGCTGGAAGCTGCCGGCCTCGAGCAGCGCCGCGAGGAACCCGATCACGGCGCCGCTCACCGCCCCCGCCAGCCCCGCCAGCACCAGCTCGGCCAGCATGTTGACCAGGTAGGGCCGGCCGCGGCGCCGGCCGAGCAGGTCGTACTCCGGAGGCGGCGGCAGGGCCATCTCGGTGACGTGGAAGATGACCGGGCGGTGCCGCCCCTTCGGCCGCCGCGACGGGGAATCGTGGCGGGCGCTCACGGCGTCTCCGCGCGCAGCCGGCGCAGCAGGACCAGCGTCGTGTCGTCGGTCAGCGGCCCGTCGCCGGCGTGCGCGGCGTGGGCCGCGAGCAGGCGCTCCATCAGCTCGCGCGCCGGCAGCCCGTGCCCGTCGCGCAGGATCACCGCGACGCGGGCCCGGCCGAACTCGTCGTCGGGATCGGCCGCGGCAGGGGCCTCGACCAGGCCGTCGGTGTAGAGCACCAGCGACTCGCCCGGCTCCAGCACGGTCTCGCCCGCGCCGTAGGGGATCCCCGGCGCCATCCCGAGCGGCAGCCCGCCCTCCTCGAGCGCCCGCACGCCGCGCGGCCCCGCGACGAGCGGGAACGGGTGGCCGGCCAGCGAGTACGACAGCCGCCCGCTCGAGGGGTCGAGCGCGACGTAGGCGAAGGTGACGTAGCGGCCCGACCGGGTCCGCGACGCGACCGCGGCCGAGAGCGCGGCGTTGAGCCGCGCCGGGTCGGGCTCGGCGGTCGCCAGCGTCTCGAAGAGGGTCTGCACGCCGGCCATCAGCAGCGCCGCCGCGACCCCCTTCCCCATCACGTCGCCGATCGAGAGCGCGATCGCGCCCCCCGGCAGGCGGACGAAGTCGAAGGTGTCGCCGCCCAGCATCCCAGCCTGCCGCGAGCTGAAGACCAGCTCGTAACCGGGCAGGTCGGGAGCGGCCCTGGGCAGCAGCTCCTCCTGGACCTGGCGCGCCAGCTCGACCTCGCGCGCCATCGTCTCGCGCCGGCGCAGCTCGGCAATCGTGCGCTCGAGGCGGGCCTGCAGCGAGTCCCAGGCGACGATCGCGCCCCCCACCACCAGCGCCAGCACCGAGTTGGCGCCGAACTGCCAGGCGACCGAGGCGGGCCGGGTGAAGACGACCCCCATCCGGTCGGCGATCGAGACCCCGGTTGCGGCCAGCGCCCCGCCCACCAGCGTGAGCAGCATCACGCCGTAGCGCAGCGGGGCCGGCAGGCCGGAGAGCAGCGGGATCGCGAGCCGCGAGGCGACCAGCGCCGAGGCCAGCACCGTCTCGGCGACGAGCACCCCCTTCTGCACGAACCACCACTCGACGCCGGTGCCCGACACGACCCCGACCGCGGCTCCGATCGTCGCGCCGACCGCGGCCGCGGCGAGCGCCCAGGCCGCGAGCAGCTGCACCGCACGCGTGCGGGCGGGACGGGCGGGATCGGAAAGCGCCGACACGGCGGGAGGGTTCCTCCGGGAGGTGCGGTCACGGTACTACAACCGTTCGCCGCGGACGGCGCGCCCCGGGGGGGCGAACGGTCGTCCCGTGGCGGCGAACGGTCCCGTTGCCCGGCGCCGGCAGCGGTGGAAGACTCTCCCGCCCGCGGCCGTCCGGCGCGGGCGGACGCGGCCGGCGGAACCGGCCCGGGACGAGGGAGCGGATGGCCAAGCGGAAGGACGTGGCGCAGGCGAAGAAGTCCAAGCAGGCCCTCGACCGCAGGACGGTGACGGCCATCGTCGGCGCAGCGGGGCGGGTCCACGACCGGATCCTGGAGGGGCAGAAGCCCTCGATGTCCTTCCCGCTGCGCACGCTCTCGAACGTCCGCTACGACAAGGACCGCGGCTACTTCGAGATCGGCCGCTCGAAAAAGAGCCGCACCATGACCGTCTCGACGGTGAGGACCTTCGCCCAGACGCTGCGGATGATGTCGCTCTCCAAGGAACTGGTCGAGACCGACGACTTCGCAACCAAGCGAGACGCCTACTACCAGTCCAAGAACTGGGCCGACGCGGCGTTCGCCGAGCAGACCGAGTCGGACACGGTGATGGACGACATCGAGGCCCTGTTCTCTGTCGAGGGGATCAGTCGCGAGCAGCTGCGCTTCGTCCCCGACGAGCACGGCGGCGCGGTCGCCGGGCGGCTGGTGGTCTTCGATCCCGACTACGCCAGCGGCGAGGTCCACCGGATCGACTGCACCCAGTTCGGATCGGGGGCCTACAGCATTCCGTCGCTGGTCGAGCACCTGTCCTTCGAGACCGACGCGAAGTTCGTGCTGGCGATCGAGACCGGCGGTATGTTCCAGCGCCTGCAGAGCCACCGCTTCTGGGAGAAGGCCAACTGCATCCTGGTCTCGATGGCCGGCGTCCCGACCCGTGCCACGCGCCGTTTCATCCGCAAGCTGTCGGACGAGTGCGGGCTCCCGGTCTTCGCCTTCGTCGACTGCGACCCCTACGGGATCTCCAACATCTATCGCACGCTCAAGGTCGGCTCGGGCAACGCGGCGCACATCTCGCGCTTCTTCTGCGTGCCGAACGCGCGCTACCTCGGGGTGACGCCGCAGGACATCGTCGACTACAAGTTGCCGACCCACCCGCTCAAGGAGGTCGACGTCAAGCGGGCCAAGGACGCGCTGAAGAACGACCCCTTCTTCAAGGCCTTCCCGGTCTGGGCGAAAGCGATCGAACAACTGCTGAAGATGGGGGTCCGTGCCGAGCAGCAGGCGCTGGCCAAGTGGGGGCTGAACTACGTCCTGGACGAGTACCTGCCGCGCAAGCTGGCGCAGCCCCAGCAGTTCCTGCCGTGAGGCCGCGGACACGGCGCCCCTGCCGGGGGCCCCGGTTCGGCGTATCTTCTCCGGTCGTCTCCCGACCGCGGTCGGCCGCTGCCGGCCGCCAGCCGGGGCTCGGGCCGGGGGACGGGCGACGGAAGGGGTCAGGATGACCACCACGGGCACACGGTTCCTGCTGCGCGGGATGGGCACGGCGTTGCCCGACGGGCGGCTGGACAACGAACGCCTCGGCGAGGCGCTCGGAATGGACCCCGAGTCGATCTTCACCCGCACCGGGATCGTCGAGCGCCGGATCGCGGGGGCCGGCGACACCGCCTCCTCGCTCGGAGCCCGCGCCGCCCGCGTGGCGTTGGAACAGGCCGCGATCGACCCGGCCGAGATCGACCTCGTCCTGCTCTCGACCTACACCCCGGACCACTGGCTCTGCCCGACCGCCCCGGAGCTGGCGCGGCAGATCGGCGCCACCCGCGCCGGCGCCTTCGACCTCAACGCCGCCTGCTCGGGCGGCACGACGGCGATCCTGACGGCGACCTCGCTGGTCCGCGCCGGGGCCTTCCGCAATGCGCTGGTGGTGACCTCCGACCTGACCAGCCGCTTCGTGCGGCCCGACGACCCGAAGACCCGCCTGGTCTTCGGCGACGGCGCGGCGGCGATGCTGCTCTCCGCGGCCCGCGAGGACGACCCCGCGGCCTGGACGCTGGCGGCCTCGACGATGGGCGCCGACGGCGCCGGCGCCGACCTGTTCTGGGTGCCGCACGGCGGCACCGCGACGCCGCCGCTGAACGGCCACCGTTTCGAAGAAGTCCGCACCGTCGAGATGGATGGCCGCGCGGTCTTCCGCTTCGGCGTCGAGCGCGGCGTGGCGGTCGTGGAGGAGCTGTGCCGGCGGGCCGGCCTGACCCCGGACCAGGTGGCGTGGGTGATCCCGCACCAGGCCAACCTGCGGATCATCGCCGCCCTGCGCGAACGCTGCGCGGTCCCGCCGGAGCGCTTCGTGGTCAACATCGACCGCTACGGGAACACCGCCTCGAGCTCGATCCCGCTCGCGCTGTCGGAGCTGCTGGCGGCGGGGAAGGTCCGTCCCGGCGACACGCTCCTGCTCGTCGCCTTCGGGGCCGGGCTGACCTGGTGCGGATTGGCGCTCCGCGCCGGAGGCTGAGGGGCGGCCCCTTCCCCGGGGCCGCGCCGGGCTAGAATCGCCGGCGGTGAGTCGCCGTCGTCCGCAGGTCGTGTTCGCCTTCGCGTTGCTCCTGTCCGCGACCGTGCCGGGCCGTGCCCTTGCGCAGTCGAGCCTGCTCGACGACTACATCGCGGCGGCCCAGCTGGCGCGCGGCGGCCAGATCGAGACCGCCTGCGACCGGCTCGCGGAGCTGGCGGCCGAGCACCCCGCCTCGGTCGCGGTCCACCGCGCGTGGGGCGCCCTGTCGGTGCCCGCCGGGAAGGCCGCTGCGGTCGAGCCGCTGCTGCGCGCGCGCGCCACGCGCGGGGCCGGCGACTGGGCCGCGCGGGTCGGGCTCGCCGCGCTGCTCGCCGGGCAGGGGCGCCGGGCCGAGGCCTGGCGCGCCCTCTCGCGCACCGTCGCCGCCGGCGAGCGCGACCCGCTGATCGTTCCGCTGCTGCTCCAGACGGCTCCGAGCGCCGACGCGGCGCTGCGCTTCCTCGAGGCCGAGACCGCCGGTCATCCACGCGACGCGCTGCTCGCCGCGCTCGCGGTCCGCACCGCGCTCGCCGCCGACCGCGTGCGCGACGCCCGTCGCCTGCTCGACGAGGCGCTGGGGCGCGGGCTCGAGCACCAGGAGCTGGCGCTGCAGCACGCGATCCTGCTGCGCGCGGCGGGGCGCGAGCAGGCGGCCTGCGAGGAGGCGACGCTGGCCGGGTCGGTGGTCGGCCCCGAACTCGAGGTTCCCGAGCTCCGCGTGCCGCGGCGCGTCGCGCTGGCGCGGATCCTGCTGGCCTGCGGCCGCGTCGAGCCCGCGCGGCGCGTGCTGGCGGCGCTCGGACCGATCGTGAGCTTCCCCGGCGAACCCCCGCTGCGGCCGCTCGCGCGAGCGGCCGAGGCGGAGTGGGCGCTGTCGCGCGAGGACCCGCTGGGGGCGCTTGCGCTGCTCGACGAGACGCCCGGCCTCGAGGAGACCCCCGCCGTGCGCGAGGCCGCGCTGGCGGTCCGCGCCCGAGCCTTCGAGTTGCTCGGGACGGTCTCGCCCGGCGTCGACGAGGCGGCCCGGGGACCGCTGCCGGAGGGGCTGGCGCTGGCCGACCGCTCGGCTGCGCTGGCCGCGCTGGCCGCCGGTGCGGGCGCGGGCGACGAGGCGCTGCGGCCGCTGCTCGAGCGCCTGGCGGAGCGGCTCGAGGAGCAGGGGTTCGTCGAGCGCGCGGTGCGGGTGCGCACGCTCGCGGCGTGGCGCCTGTCCGGAAGCGACCCGCCGGGAGCCCGGCACGAGCTGCGGCTCGCCCAGGCGCTGCTCGCGGGACGGCCCGACCCGGCGCAGCTCGCGCTGGGAGCGGCGCTGGTCGAGGCCCGGATGGCCCGGCGGGACGGCGACCCGGCAGCGGCGCTGCGGATCCTGGAGTTGAGCCCGCGGGGGGTCGTCGGCGTGCCGGGCGCGCTGCTGGCCGCGGCGCGCGTCGAAGCGGCCCAGGCCGCACTGGCCGCGGGCGACCCCGAGCGGGCGCGCGCGCTGGCCCGGGAGGGGATGCTCGACGTGCAGGAGGCCGCGCGCGGCGGGCTGCGGCCGGCCGCAGAGGCCGAGCCGGTCGCGGGCGCGCCGGCGGTCCGGGCGGTCGAACTGGCGGGGCTGCTCTTCCGCGCGGCGCTCGGGCTCGGGCGCGAGCCCGCTGCCGCCGGAGGCGCGTTCGTGCACAACCTCGGGCGGGCGGCGCGGAGCTGGTCGCTGCTCGAGGCGCCCTGGCCGGACGACCTGGCCCGGCTGGCCCCGTGGATTCCGCGCGACGGGTGCGCGGTCTTCGCGGCGCTCGGCGACGGGGCTCCGGCGCTGGCCGTCGCCTTCGGCGGCGCGGTCGAGGTCACGACACCGGCGGCCGCGCTGGCTTCCGCCCCGTGCGCCGCGGCGCGGGTGATCTACTGGGCGGGCCCGGCGCCCGCGCCGGGCGGCCTCGCCCCGGCCCCCGGCGACCCGCGGCTGCTGCTGCGCTGGATCAGCCCGGAGCCCCAGGGCGAGGGGTTCCCGGCCAGCCTCCCCGACGACGGCGACGACGCGGCACCCGCGATCGGACCGGGGCCGGACCGCCCGCGCCGGCAACTGGTCGAGGCTCTCGCCGGCATTGCGGCCCCGGGGCCCGGCGCGGCCGCCGCCGCCCCGGGTTCCGGCGAGAGCGCCATGGCGCGCTGGCCCGTCTTCGCCGGCGGCGGCCTGGCGCCCGCGTACGCGCCGCTCTCGGGTGGGTGGCTCGTCCCGCCGGGATTCCTGCGCAGCACGGGCTGGCTGGGGCCGGAGTCGATCCAGTCGCTCTCACCGACGCGCGGTCCGGGCCTGGTCGCGCTGGGGCTGCGTGCGCTGCCCGCCGAGCGGGTCCCCGAGAGCGGGCTCTCGGTGCTCGCCGACTCCGCGTTGCAGGCCGGCTGGCGTTGGTCGCTGCTGGCGCGCACACCGCTCGACGCGGCGGAGGTCGAGGCGGTCCGCTCGCGACTCGCGGCCTGGTCCGCGAACCCCTACCGCGAGGCGAGACGCCTGGCCCGGGACGCGCCGGCGACGGCGACGAAGCTGACGCTCTGGACCGTCCCCTCCCGGCGCAGCGCGCGCGAGGTCGCGGCCCGGACCTTCGGGCGCATCCTGGCGCTGCTCGGCGCGGCCTCGATCCTCTCGGCGCTGGCCTGGGCCTTCGTGTTGCGCCGGCGGCGCACGGTGCGCGGCCCCGTCAGGGGGCGAGGCGGACGCGATCCCAGCCCCCCTCGGCGCGGCGGGTGAACAGCAGCCGGTCGTGCAGCCGGCTCGGCCGGCCCTGCCAGAACTCGAGGACCTCGGGGCGCAGCCGGTAGCCGCGCCAGCCCGGGGGGCGCGACACCTCGCGCCCGGCGAAACGCGCGGAGGCCGCCTCGAGCGCGCGTTCGAGTTCGTCGCGCGACGGGACCGTCTCGCTCTGCGCCGAGGCCCAGGCCCCGAGCTGGCTGGCCCGCGGGCGGCGCGTGAAGTAGGCGTCGGCCGCAGCCTCCGGAACCCCTTCGACCCGTCCCTCGACGCGGATCTGCCGCTCCAGTTCGAGCCACACGAAGCAGAGCGCGGCGCAGGGGTTTGCGGCCAGCTCGCGTCCCTTGCGGCTGGCCTGGTGGGTGAAGAAGACGAACGCGCCGTCGTCGAGCGACTTCAGCAGCACGGCGCGTGCGGCGGGCCGGCCGTCGGGCGTCGCGGTCGCCAGGACCATCGCGTTCGGCTCGGGCAGGCCGGCCTCGATCGCGTCGTCGAGCCAGGCCCGGAACAGGCGCAGCGGATCGTCGCCCGCGTCGCTCTCGGACAGCCCTCGGGCCCGGTACTCGCGCCGAAGGTCGGCCAGGTCCCTGTCCATCAGCGCGGCCTCTCTCCCGCTTCATCCGCGGGTGCATCGCCCGGCGGGGCGGAGCCGGTCGTTCCGTCCGGTCCGGCCGCCCCGGCCAGCGCGCGAAGCCCGGCCTGCGCCCGGCCCGCGAGTCTATCCGCTTCGCCGCAGTCGGCGACGACGGCCGAGAGTTCCGCCGCCGCCGCCACGGGCTGGCCCCCGCGCCGCAGCGCGTCGGCCAGCTCGAGCCGGATCCGGCAGGCGGCGAGCGGCGGGACGCCGCGCAGGTGGAAGTCGGGCCGACCCGCCGTGAGCGGGCGGTCGGGGTCCGCGTCCAGCGCCTGCCGGTAGGCGGCGGCCGCCTCGTCGTAGCGGCCCAGCGCGGCCAGGCAGCGCCCGCTCGAGCGCGTCGCGGCGATCCGCCACTCGGCCGCCGCATCCTCGCGCGCTTCGACCCGCACGTAGTGCTCGAGCGCCTCCTCGCACGCCCCCTGCACGCGCAGCGTGTCGGCCAGCCGGATCCGCGCCATTACGTCGCGCGGGTCGCGCTCCGTGGCGCGGCGGCGCCAGGCCAGCGCTTCGTCGGCGCGGCCGGCCTCGGCGGCGTGGTCGGCGAGGTTCAGTTCCTCGGACGGCGGGAGCTGGGTGGCGGCGGGAATCGTCACCGAGGCCACGATCGCGAGCAGCAGCGCGAGGCCGGCCGCAACGCCGATCCGGCGGCGCTCGCCCGCGCGCCAGGCCCGGGGCAGCCCGGCCCAGCCGACCGCGGCCGGCGCCAGCAACAGGACGACCGCCGGCAGGCGGAACCGGGCGGTGTTGAAGAACAGCACGGGGGTCGCGGCCCAGGCGGCGGCCAGCACCAGCCAGGGGGCCGCCTCCGCGGCCCGCCGCCGGCCCAACAGCACCAGGCCCGCCCCGATCGCGGGCGCGAGCAGGCCGAACGGCAGCGCCAGGCGCCGTCCCTGGACCAGCAGCGCGGCCAGCAGCGGGGAGTGGCGCGTCGCGTCCTCGAAGCGCTGGTTATTGGCGATCTCGTAGCCCGAGCACCAGAGCAGCGCCTTGCGCCCGAGCAGTCGCAGCGCGGTCGCGGGGTCGGCCGCCGCGGCGGCCAGCGCCTGGCGCACGAAGAAGCGCTGGTGGTCGGCGCCGCGGCGCAGCCCCAGCTCCGCCGGCGCGTCGTAAAGGCGCATCCACGCCAGGTCGGGATTCCAGTTCCCCGAGGCCTGGTCGAACCCCGGATCATTGCCCATGAACAGGTTGATCCCGCCGTTCCAGGAGATCAGGACCGGGTCGCGTGCGACGAACGCGTTGCGCGCGGAGGCGGGCAGCACGACCGCGAGCGCCGGGACCAGGACGAGCGCCGCGGCGCGCGCCGCGCCGGGAGCGTCCCAGGTCCGTCGCCGGGCCTCCCAGGCGGCCCAGCCCGCGGCGGCGAGCGCGGCGATCAGCCCGTCGGCGCGGGTCAGCGCGACCAGCCCGAGCAGCGCGCCGGCAAGCGCGAGCGAACGGACGCGCACCCCCTCGTCGCCGTCCCGCGCGGCGGAGAGCCGCTCGCCGGCCAGCAGCAGCAGCAGCGCGGTCAGCGAGACCGGCAGCGCGACCGCGTCGTAGAAGATCGCGGTCCCGTTCAGCGCCAGCGCCAACCCGGCGGCCCAGGCCGCGGCGGGGCCGCCGAGCCGGAGCGCCGTGCGCGCCACCAGCCAGACGGCCAGGACGCCGCAAACCGCCGACAGCACGCGACCGGCCACGACGCCGCCGAGCGGGCCAAAGAGCCCGATCAGCACCGCCAGCAGGTACGAATAGAGCGGGCCCTTGTAGAACGCGGCGCTGCCGGGAAGCAGCCAGCCGGACTCGAGGATGCGGAGCGCCTCCTTGGCGTGGAACAGGCTGTCGACGACCGGCACCGCGAACAGCGGATCGCTCGCCGCGAGCAGACCGAGGTGGACGCCGCGCAACGCGGCCGCCAGCGCGACCGGAACGGCGATGCACGCCGGCGTGCGGATCCCTCGCGCGGGCTCAGCCATGACGGGGTGCATCATATCCCGGATCATCCGGGATGGGCCGGCTGCGCGGGACGGACCGGGCCACGCGCCTCCCGCGCGCGGGAATCCCGCGGCAGCAACGCGCCGCGCGCCGACGCCTTTCCATTTCCCATGTCGAAGCCGACGATCTCCTCCGCACAAGGAGGACACGCCATGACAGGACTACCGCTCGCGCTCTCGCTCTTCACGCTCGCCCTCGTCCCCGCGCAGCAGGCCGACCAGCCGATCCCCCTCTGCCCGGCCTTCAACTCCGCGCTCGGGCCCGGCGGCGTCCCGCCGGCACCGGACCCCGCTCCCGGCACCGACGGACCGTGGCTCGACTGCTACGCGGCCTGCGTCGACGCGCAGTGGCCGCGCTGCGTCGAGCAGTGCGGCGGGCACGACCCGATCACCAACCCCTGCCTCGCGATCTGCTACGACGCCATTGCGCTCGGCTGCGCGATCGGCTGCTCGAAGTGGGGACTGCAGCCGCAGACGGTGTCGCAGACCGCGCCGTAGCCCGCCGGCCGCCGCGTCCGGACGGTCCGGCCGGTTTCCGGACGGGTCCGCCGGAGGTCGCCTGCCGCGCACGCGCAACCCGGCGGGCAAGTCGTTGAAAACAAAGCCGCTTGGAGCATGGCACTGGGATCGCAACAGGGTTCGGCGCAGGAGGCCGCCGCCGCCTCTCCTCCTCCTCCTCCTCCGAAGCCCGGGCCGGGCTCCCGGGCGCGCGCGGCGGCCAGGGTGGACAGTCCGGGGAGCGGGACGCCGCTCCCCGCTTTTTTTCGCCCGCGCGCGGCGCGGGATAGACTTCGCCCATGCGCCGCACCGTCCGGCTCCTTCCGCCCCTCGCCGCCTGCGCCCTGTTGCTCGTCGCACCCGTCGCGCGCGGCCAGCAGCCCGCGCCGCCGGCGTCCCGCCCGGCACCTCCCGCGGCTCCGCCGCCCGCCGACTCCGAACTCGAGGAGAAGGTCACCGTGCGGCTGGCCGAGGTGCAGATCCTGGTGACCGACCGCGACGGCAACCCGCTGACCGACCTCAAGCCCGGCGAGGTCGAGGTCCGCGAGGATGGCGAGTCGCGGAAGATCGCCTACCTCGAGCCGTTCTCCACGGCCGGTTCGCTGGCCAAGGCGATCCCGCAGCCGACTCCGGTGGCGGCGCCGGGCGAGAAGGCAGCCCCCCCGGAGACTCCGGTCGCGATCCCCAACCCGGCCCCGCAGCGCTGGGTCGTCGTGCTGTTCGACGTGCTGAACTCGCGCACGATGGACCGCAAGCACTGGGTCGCCGCGGCCCGGAACTGGGTCGCGACCGACATGCGGCCGGAGGATCGCGTCTCCCTCGCGGTACTGGAGAGCGAGGGGACGGTGCGCGAACTGGTCCCCTTCACCGGCGACCGCGAGATCCTGGCCCACGCGCTGGCCGAGGACACGCTGCTCGACAGCTACCCGCACCGCGACTACACCAACGACATGCGCCGCATCGTCGAGGACCTGACCGAGACCTGCGACTCGTCCAGGTATCCCGAGTCGTGCATCAGCGGCGCGACCGAGCCGCTCGTGTTCGAGTGGCGCGGCCGTGGCGAGCAGACGCTGCGCGGCCTGACCCTGTTCTCGGGCAGCCTGGGCGCGATTCCGGGCCGCAAGGCGGTCCTGTTCCTGGGCCCGGGGATCGTCCCCGATCCCCGGATGACCGCGGCCAACGCCGGGCTCGCCGTCTTCGGAGCGGACCGCCTGAGCGCCAGCTCGTCGATGGCCGAGCGGGACGCCAACCTGAACCAGCTGATGCTCGAGATGACGCGCCTCGCCGCGACCGCGGACGTCAGCTTCTTCACGCTCGACAGCCGCCCCTCGTCGCTGCGCGACCAGTCGACCGACGTCGAGCAGAGCGATGGGATGGCCGAACGCAAGCTGTTCGACCCGTTCCAGCAGATCTTCGACGTGACCCGCGGGTCGCTCGACACGATCGCGATCCGGACCGGCGGCCGTTCGCTGCACGGCCCGTCGGTCGACAAGAACCTCCCGATCCTGGCGCGCTCGGTCGAGGGGATCTACAGCCTGGGCTTCTACCGCGACCCGGCCTCGTCGCGGAAGCCGAGCATCAAGGTCAAGGTCGCGCGCCGCGGCGCGGTCGTGAGCTTCCCCGACCGGTACGACTCGCGACGGGAGGAGCCGATCACGATTCCGGTCGAGGTCGCGATCGGCAAGACCGAGGGGCTGGCGGGCGGGATCCTCGTCCCGGTCGTGATCCAGGCCCGGGCTTCGTCGCTCTCCTTTCGGGAGGAGGAGGGACAAGACGTCGCCCGGATCGCACTCTACGCCGAGGCGATCACGCCCCAGGGGAAGCGCGAGGCCTCGGCCTACCAGCAGGTCGAGGTCCGGCTCGACGTCTCGCGCCGGGGGGACCGGTCCCGCCAGGCGTTCTCGCACGAGGTCCCGCTGGTTCTCCCCCCGGGCCCCTACCGGATCCGGGTCCGGCTCTCGGAGTTCGGGTTCCAGCATCTCTCGGACCGGTCCGTCGACATCACGTTGAACAGCGACGGAACAGTGGCACCGGGCATCCAAAATTCCGTACAAATTCAAGGATCCGGGCGTCCCGATCCCCCTCCCCCGACCGCCGAACGGCCGTTCTGACCGTCGAAGTATCTCTTATTAAGCGGGTTGGGTCCCTAACGTAACTTGGCAGGCATTTTGCGTATTAATGGTACGGCACAGTCCGCCCAGCCGGGGTTCCTTGCCCGGATGGGCCGGGCGGGGTGTCCCGGCAGGGGCGTCTCCGGAGTTCCCCGGGCGCCCGAGGAGAGACTGGATGTTCCGCAATCGTTCGGGAGTTCGCGGCGCGCTGCGGCTGATCGGGACCGGTTTCGTGCTGGCCGCCGCCGTGACGGGCGCCGCGCTGGCCCAGGAGACCCTGCGCATCGCCGGCGACGTCGTGAACGCGGCGGGCGAGCCGGTGATCGGCGCCGAGGTCCTGCTGGCGCCGTCCGCCAACGGCCAGCTCGTCTCCGGCGGCGTACCGCAGCGGGCCAAGTCCAACAAGAAGGGGCGCTTCACGGTCGCGTTCGCCCGCCCCGGCGAGTACCTGATGACCGTCACCGCACCCGACCTCGTGCTCACCAAGCTGACGATGAAGATCCGCGACGCCTCGAAGAAGCCGATGACGCTCGCCGACGGCACGGACCTGGCCGACATCATCGACGCCGCGGTCGACCCCAGCCGGCGCGAGATCCCGATCGCGATCCCCAAGAACGCGTTCTACGTCGACATGGTGCTGGGCCTCGCTCCACCCGAGGCGGCCCGCCCCGCCGGCCGCGCGGTCGATCCCGCCGACGTCGCCGCCGCGGCCTCGCTCAAGGACCTCATGAAGGCCCGCGACGACCTGCTCGCCGGCAGCTTCGACGCGGTCGTCACCGAGATCGACGCGGTCCTCGCCAAGAAGGAAACGATCAAGGACCCGAAGGACCTCGCCATCGCGCAGTACATGAAGGGCTACGCGCTCATCAAGCTCGGCCGCGCCGTCGAGGCCGAGGCCGCGCTGTCCGAGGCGATCGTCGCCGACCCGACGATGGGCGACGCCTACGCGATGCGCGCCGGCGTGCTGGTCGAGCAGAAGAAGTTCGACGAGGCGTCCGAGGCCTTCCGCAAGGCGCTCGAGCTCAACACCGACCCGGCCCGGCGCATCGCCCTGCTCGGCAACCTCGGCAAGTCTCTGATCGAGGCCGGCAAGGTCGACCAGGCCGTCCCTTACCTCGAAGAGGCCCTGACGCTCGCGCCGGATGACACCGACGTGATCGTCAACCTGGTCGACGTCTACACCCGGCTCGGCCGGATCGACGACGCCGAGAAGCTGATCTCGGACAAGCTGCCGCCGAAGGACGCGGCGACGCTGCACTTCAACATCGCCGCCATGATGGCCAACAACAAGAACTACGCCGAGGCAGAGCAGCACTTCCGCCAGGTGATCGCGCTCGACCCGACGCTGGTCAGCGCCCAGCGCTGGCTGGGAGAGATGATCAACGCGCAGGGAAGGCCCGCAGAGGCCATTCCCGAGTTCGAGAAGTATCTGGAGGTCAACCCGGGCGCGGAGGACGCGACCGAGGTCAAGCAGATGATCGACGCCCTCAAGAAGTCGTTGCCGAAGTCCGGGGGCGCGAAGAAGAAGTGACGCCGGCGCGACGACGCTCCGGCGTGACCATGGGAGCGCCGGGGGCCGCGTGGGGCGGTTCCCGGCCGGAACGGAGGCTGGCCAGCCAGGAAGGCGGCCAGCGCACAGAAACAGGGAACAGAGGAGGCACTCACATGAGGAAAGCGTTCCTGATCGTCGCTCTGGCGATGATCGTCGCGATCCCGGTGGCCCTCGCCCAGCAGCCGACCACGGGTACCCTCCAGGGTATCGTCGGCGAGCAGGACGGGAAGCCGCTGCCGGGCGCGACCGTCGTCGTCAAGGGCCCCCTGGGCGAGCGCGCCGCGCAGACCGACGCCAAGGGCCAGTTCGAGTTCCGCTTCCTGCCGGCCGGTACCTACACCGTCCGGGCGGAGATGCCGGGCTACTCCACCGTCGAGGTGGGTGGCGTCGACATCAACGCGGCGGGGCGGACGCGCCTGCCGATCACGCTGCTCCCGGGCCAGACCGCGGAGATCACGGTTTCCAGCGCCGCGCCGCTGCTGGACGTGAAGCGCACGACCGTGGCGACGTCCTTCAAGTCGAAGTCGCTCGAGACCCTGCCGATCGGCCGCAACTTCACCGACGCGGTGTCGTTCGCGCCGGGCGTCGTCTCCGGCCTCGGCACCGGCGCGGGCAACTACTCGATCGGCGGCTCGTCCGGCCTCGAGAACAGCTACATCATCGACGGCGTCAACATCACCGACAGCGGCTACGGCGGCGTCGGGACCTACTCG
>JALOKP010000055.1 GCA_025456425.1 Acidobacteriota bacterium
CCAAGGAGCTGCCGATGGAGTACGCGGTGGAGCTGAACCGCCTGATTCAGCTCGAGATGGAAGGCTCGGTCGGCTAGGCCGGAGGGACCCGTGACGAACGACGCTCTGGCCCACCCGGGCCTTCGGACGATCGAGGAGTGGACCGCCGGCGAGCCGGACTGGCTGCGGGAGGCGCGCGCCGAGGCCTTCCGCGCCTTCGACGGCGCGGCCCCGCCCGACCGGGCGCTGCATCGCTGGCGCTACGCCGAGGCCGCGCGGCTGATGCCGGGCGACCGGCCGCTCGCGCCGGCGGGATTCGACCCCGGCGGAATCGTGCTGGATCCCGAGGCGGAGCGGGCCGGGGTGGTCGCGATCGACCTTTCGCGCGCCGCCGCCGAGCGGCCGGAGGCGGTGAGAACGGCCCTGGGCCGGCTGGTCGCGGCCGGCGAGAGCCCGTTCGCCGCGCTCAACGCCGCGCTCTGGACCGGCGGCCTGTTCGTCGAGGTCCCGCCCGGCGTGCGCCTTGCCCGCCCGATCGTCCGGCTGCGCCGCTACGCCGGCGGCGGGGTGGTCCTGCCGCGCACGCTCTGCCTGCTGGGCGCCGGCTCCGACGCGGTCTTCATCGACGAGCAGCTGGCGGCCGAAGGGGCCGGGGCCGACGCCCCGCTGGTCCATCGCACGCTGGAGTGGGTCGTCGGAGACGGCGCCCGGCTCACGCTGGTCACGCTGCAGGACCTCCCTTCCGGCGCCGCCGGGACCACGACCGCGCGCGTGCGGCTGGGCCGCGGCGCCGCGCTGGACGCCGTCTTCACGGCGTTCGGCGGCGCGGCGACCAAGTCCGACCTGGCCGTGGAACTGGCCGGGGAGGGCGCGCGTGCGGAGGTCCGCGGGGTCGTCTTCGGGACCGGCCGCCAGCAGTTCGATCACCACGCCGTGCTCGAACACCTCGCGCCGCGGACCGCGAGCCGGCTCGACCTGCGGGTCGCGCTGCGCGACCGCGCGCGCTCGGCCTTCACCGGCATGCTGCGGATCGCGCACGAGGCGGTCCACTCCGAGGCTTTCCAGGAGAACCGCAACCTGCTGCTGCACGAGACGGCCCACGCGGTCTCGATTCCCGAGCTGGAGATCCTCACCGACGAGGTCCAGGCCAGCCACGGCGCGACCGTCGGGCCGATCGACGAGGACCAGCTGTTCTACCTCGCGGCCCGCGGCCTGCCCCGGCCGGAGGCCGAGCGGATGGTCGTCGGCGGGTTCTTCGAGCCGCTCCTGGCCCGGATCCCGGACGACGGGGTGCGCGAGGAAGTGCGCGGCCGGGTCGAAGCCCGGCTGGCGCGGTAGGCGGCGCCGCGCCGCCGCCCGGAAAGGAGCCGTCGATGTCCGTCAGCTTCCCGCTCCCGTCGTTCAACTGCCGGGTGGACTGCGGAAAGGACTTCGACGCGGCCCGGATCCGCGCCGACTTCCCGGTGCTGGCGCGCCAGGTCCACGGCCGGCCGATCGTCTACCTCGACAACGCCGCCACGACGCAGAAGCCGCGCCACACGATCGCCGCGCTGGTCGAGTACTACGAGCGCCACAACGCCAACGTGCACCGCGGCATCCACACCCTGGCGGAGGAGGCGACCGACCTCTACGAACAGGCCCGGCGCTGCGTCGCGGCCTTCGTCGGCGCGCACCGGCCGGAGGAGCTGGTCTTCACCCGCAACGCGACCGAAGGGCTGAACCTCCTCGCCTACGCCTGGGGGCGCGCGCACCTCGCCGCGGGCGACGAGGTCCTGATCAGCGAGATGGAGCACCACAGCAACATCGTGCCCTGGCAGATGCTGGCCGCCGAGCGCGGGATCGTCGTGCGCTGGGCGCCGATCGACGACGAGGGACGGCTGGACCGCGCGGCCTTCCGGCGCCTGGTGTCGCCGCGAACGAAGGTCGTCTCGCTGATCCACGCCTCGAACGTGCTGGGTACGATCAACCCGGTGGCCGAGCTGTTCGCCGAGGCGCGCTCGGCCAGCCCCGGCGTGCTCGCCGTGCTCGACGCGACCCAGACCGTCCCCCAGATGCCGGTCCGCTTCCGCGAGCTGGGCTGCGACGCGATGGTCTTCTCGGGTCACAAGATGTACGGGCCGACCGGAATCGGCTGTCTCGTGCTGACCGAAGCCCTGGCCGAGGCGATGCCCCCCTTCCTGGGCGGCGGCGAGATGATCGACCGGGTGACCCAGGACGGCTCGACCTTCGCCCGCCCGCCCCACCGCTTCGAGGCCGGCACGCCGAACATCGCGGACGCGGTCGCACTCGGCGCGACGGTCGAGTACCTCGACCTGGTCGGCATGGATTCGGTCCGGATCCACTCCGAGTGTCTCGCCGAGTACGCGCTGGAGCAGCTGGCCCGGATCCCCTCGCTGACGGTCTACGGGCCCCGCGACCCGCGCGAGCGCGTGGCGCTGGCGTCGTTCTACGACCGCGACGTGCACCCCCACGACCTGGCGACGATCCTCGACCGCCAGGGGGTCGCGGTCCGGGCCGGCCACCACTGCGCGATGCCGCTGGCGCGCCGCCTGGGCGTTCCAGCCACCGCGCGGGCCAGCTTCGGGATCTACAATACGCGCGACGAGGTCGATCTCCTGGTCCAGGCGATCCGGCACGCACGGGAGTACCTGGGACATGTCGCTTGAGCTCGACGACCTGTATCGCGAAGTGATCCTCGACCACTACCGGACGCCGCGCGGGGCCTCCCCCCTGCCCCACCCCGACGTCCGCGAAGAGGGGTTCAACCCGCTCTGCGGCGACGAGCTGACGCTCGAGCTGCAGGTCGAGGCCGGCGTGATCAGGGACCTCTCGGTCCGCAGCCGCGGCTGCTCGATCAGCGTCGCCTCCGGCTCGCTGCTGGCCGAGGCGCTGCGCGGCAAGCCGGTCGCCGAGGCCCGGCGCCTGCTGGCCGGTTTCAAGGCGATGCTGGCCGGCCAGGCCCCGGCCGACGGGCTCGAGATGGGCGACCTCGAGGTGCTAGGGGGGGTCAAGAACTTCCCGGTGCGCATCAAGTGCGCGCTGCTGCCCTGGACGACGCTCGAGCAGGCGCTGTCCCGCGTGGAGCCGACATGACCGAGACCGTCACCCGCGAGCAGGTCTTCGAGGCGCTCAAGCCGGTCCAGGACCCGGAGCTGCGCCTGGGCGTCGTCGACCTCGGGCTGGTCTACGACGCCGAGATCGCCGGTCTGGGAGCCGCCCTGGAACCCGGCCGTGATGGCCTCGGACGAGGTCAAGGACATTCTCGGGATCTGGTGAGGACCGGCCCGGAAGCCGGTCCCCCGCCGTCCTACCGCGCCGAGATCCGGATGCCGCCGCCCGAGGTGCGGGCCCGCAGCACCGCGCCGCCGCCGTTCAGTTCGCCACGCAGCTCGCTCCGGTCGCGCTCGCCGACCACCGTCACCGGCAGGTCGCAGCTCACGCTGCCGCCGCTGGACTCCGCGTCGAGCGTCAGCTTTGCGGCCGGGTCGACGGCGATCGTGATCCCGCCGCCCGAGGACTCGAGTGAGCCCCCCTTGCTGTTGCCGGACGCGAACCGGACGGCGATCGGCCCCCCCGAGGTGTCGGCCGTGACCTGGCCGCCGGCCTCGGCGATGTCGATCCCGCCGCCCGAGGTGTCGGCAGAGATGTCGCCAGTCACCTTGCTGATCCGGATCGGCCCGCCCGAGGTGTCGGCATTGACGCTGCCGTCGACGTCCTCGATCGAGATCGGGCCGCCCGAGGTGTCGGCGCTGACCGGCCCCCGGATCCGGTGCAGGTCGATCGGTCCGCCCGAGGTGTCGGCCTGGACCCCGGCCTGCATGTCGGAGACCGCGATCGGCCCGCCCGCCGTCCCGACGTCGCACCGCGCGCCGCGCGGCAGCTCGACCTCGAACGCGAGCCCGTCGTTGCGGCCCCAGGAGAACCAGGACCCGACCCCGCTCCCCTTGCGCTTGACGACCAGCTTCACCAGCTGGGGGGTGGTCTCGTACTTGAAGTCGTAGAGGCTCTCGACGTCCTCGGCCCGCGAGGTGATCACGATCCGGGCGGTCGCCCGGTCGCTCCCCTTGACGGCGACCGGCCCGCCGTCGGTCTGCAGCACGAAGGCCCCGCCGGCCGCCAGCGGGAACTCCTTCTCGATCTTCGTTTCGGCCCCGGCGTCCAGCGCGGACGCCGCCATCAGCCCGGCGAGGACGCCGGCCAGTACCAGGATCGATCGGTGAACGCGCATCATGATTCTCCTCCCTCGGTTCTCATCCGTGAGACGCCCGGGCCTCCCGGAGGGTTGCAACCGACCCGGTCGGCTCGTCCCGGAGGATCAGCCCGTCCCGGACCTCGACGATCCGCCCGGCGCGCCGGGCCAGGGCCATGTCGTGGGTGATCACGACCAGGGTCCGGCCCTGCCGCCACAGCTCCTCGAACAGCCCCATGATGTCGCCGCCCGACGAGGTGTCGAGGTTCCCGGTCGGCTCGTCGGCGAGCACGACGTCGGGGTTCATCGCCAGCGCCCGGGCGATCGCCACCCGCTGCATCTGGCCCCCCGAGAGCTCGGTCGGCCGGTGCTCCATCCGGTCCGCCAGGCCGACCCGATCCATCAGCTCGGTCACGCGGGCCTGGCGTTCCCTCTTCCCGACCCCGCCGAACAGCAGCGGCATCTCGACGTTCTCGAAGGCCGTGATCTGCGGCAGCAGGTTGAAGCTCTGGAAGACGAACCCCACCCGCCGGTTGCGGGCGTCGGCCAGCCCGCCCTCGGTCGGGGTGTCGAGGCAGCCGACCAGGTTCATCAGGGTCGACTTGCCCGACCCCGAGGGACCGACGACCGCGACGAACTCGCCGCGATGCACGACGAGGTCGATCCCGCGCAGCGCCTCCACCTTGACCTTGCCGGTGTCGTAGACCTTGCGGATCCCCGCCATGCGGATCACGACGCCGTCGGTCGCCGGGATCTCGCCGTTCCTGCGCCGCGGAAGGACGCTCATCGTCGCCTCACTCGTAGCGCAGCGTCTGCGCCGGGTCGACCGACGCGGCGCGCCGCGCCGGGAAATAGGCCGCCAGCAGCCCGACCAGCCCCAGGATCGCGGCGGTCGCGACGCCGATCAGCGGGGACACGGTCGGCTTGCCGAGGAACTCGAGCGCGTCGTTCCCGGCCGTCGGGATCAGCCCGATCAGCACGATCAGGATCATTCCCAGGACGAGGCCGATCGCGCCCCCGACCACGGTATAGAGCAGCCCCTCGAGCACCAGCGGCGCGACGATCCACGACGGCCGGGCGCCCAGCGCCATCTTCACGCCGATCTCGCGGGTCCGTTCCTTGACCGTGGCGTACATGATGTTCGCCACCCCGACGCCGCCGATCATCAGCGTCAGCGCGCCGATCACGCCGAGGAAGACCTGGATCCCGAGCAGGATGTTCCGCATGACCGAGCCGGTCTCGACGGTGTCCCAGGTCGGGAAGACCTTCTCGTCCGCCGGGTCGAAGCCGTACTTGGCGCCCATGATCCGGCGCACGTCGGCCAGCACCCGCGGCATCTCGCCCGGGCGCTCGGGCTTGAGCACGATGTTCCCGACCCGGTCCGAGCCGAACATCGCGACGTAGGTCGAGAGCGGGATCACGGCGTTTTCGGCATCCGGCCCGCCGTAGGTCCCCATCTGGATCTTGCGCTTCATCACCCCGACCACCGTGAACGGCGTCTGGTTGATCAGCAGCGTCTTCCCGACCGGGTCCTCGTCGCCGAAGATCTCCTTCGCCCGCTCGTTGCCGAGGAACACGACGCGGCGCTTGGACGCCTCGTCCAGTGCGTCGATGAAGCGGCCGCCGGGCTGGGCGTAGAAGTTCCGCAGCTCGCCGTACTCCGGCGAGGAGCCGGTGAGCCGCCCATTGACCGTCTTGGCGCCGTAGGTGAAGGCGGTCCGCCAGTTCCGCATCTCGGCCACGATCCCGACCAGCCCCGGGATCCGCTCGCGCAGCAGGTTGACGTCGTCGACCCGCGGGCGGATCGCCCGCCCCGCCGGCAGCCCCTGCCAGGGCCGGCTGGTCTCGCCCATCCAGAGCACCGCCAGGTTCGTCCCCATCCCCGCGCTGCCGCGCGAGAGCTGCTGCTTGAGCCCCTCGCCGAAGGCCAGCAGCAAGAGCAGAGCGACCGAGCCCCAGGCGATCGAGGCGATCGTCAGGACCGCGCGCTTCTTCTGCACGCGCGAGGAGGCGAGGAAGAGCTGGAAGACGAGCCCGGCGCGCATCGTCCCTCCTAGAGCTTCATCGCCACGACGGGGTCGAGGCGCGAGGCGTCGCGGGCCGGGAAGTAGCCGGCGAGGAAGCCGATCAGGCCGAGCAGCCCCGCGGTCAGCAGCCCGACGGAGGGCGAGATCACCGGCTTGCCGACGAACTCGCGGAACCCCTCCGGGAAGACCGCGCAGATCGCCGCCGCCAGCAGCAGCCCGATCGCCCCGGAGAAGATCGTGATCAGCATCGTCTCGGCCATGAACTGCCGCAGGATCGAGCCGGCGCGGGCGCCCAGCGCCATCTTGATGCCGATCTCGCGGGTCCGCTCCTCGACCACGACGTTCATGATGTTCGAGACCCCGATCCCGCCGACGATCAGCGTGAGCGACCCGACGATCCCCAGGAAGGCGCGGAAGGCGAGCATGAAGGTGTCGATGAACTTGAAGCCCTCCGTCGTGTCCCACATCTGGAGCGCTTCCTTGTCGCTGGGGTCGAAGCGGTGGCGGCCGGCCAGGACCCGGATCACGTCCGCCTTGAGCCCCTCGGTGGCGTCGGTGCCGGTCGCCTTAAAGATCAGGTTGTCGACGTACTTGGCGCCGGTCAGCGCGCGGAAGGTCGATCCGGGGACGAACGCCTTGTCCTTGTCCCGCCCGCTGTAGCTCGAGTCCTGCGTCTTCTCCTTCAGCACGCCGACGACGGTGAAGGGCGAGCCGAGCAGCATGACCGTCTTCCCGACCGGCTCGGTCGAACCGAAGATCTCCTTCGCCAGCTCGTTCCCGAGGAAGATCACGCGGCGCTTGTCCAGCTCGTCGAGGGCATTGACGAAGCGGCCCCCCTCCTGCGGGATCAGGTTGCGCAGGTCGCCGAAGACCGGCCGGACCCCGGAGACGTCGACCGGCAGCGTCCGGGTGTTGTAGAGCAGCTTGAAGGTGTCGGCGTACTCGCCCGAGATCCCGGCCAGCCCCTTCTCGACCAGGTCGATGTCCTCCTCGTCGACCAGGATCCGCCGCCCCTTCCCCAGCCCCTCGAACGGGATCGAGGTCAGCGACGGGAAGGCGATCACGATGTTCTCGCCCAGTCCCGCCGAATTGACCAGGATCTGCTTGTGGAACCCCTCGCCGAAGGCGAGCAGCAGGCTGATGGCGGCGGTGCCCCAGACGATGCCGAAGGCAGTCAGGAAGGTCCGCAGCTTCTGGCTCGCGAGGTCGCGCCCCAGCTGCCGCATCCCGATCAAGAGGCCCATCGTCCCTCCGGTCCCCGGCGCGCTATCCGCCGTCGTTAACCGGGCAGCCCGCTGATCTCCTTCGGCGGACGCTGGACCACCTTGTCCCCCTTGGAGAGCCCGGAGACGACCTCGACGTTCAGCCCGTCGGAGAGGCCGGTCGTGATCTCGATCTTCTTCGGCTCGGCTCCCGGAGCGTCGCCGGGGACCTCGACGAAGGCCTTCTTCCCGCCGTCCTCGAAGGTCACGACCCGCTCGGGGACGAGCAGCACGTCGGTCTTCTCCCGGATGATCAGGTCGGCGTTGGCCGAGTAGCCGGCCCGCAGCGTGATCCCGGGCGAAGGATCCAGTTCCAGTTCGATGTCGAACAGCCGCGCGCCGTCCTTCTCCTTGGCCTGCGGCGCGATCCGGCTGACCCGTCCGGTGACGGCCTGCTCCGGCAGCGCACCGATCTTGATCCGGGCCAGCACGCCCACCCCCAGCTTGCCGACGTCGATCTCGTCGACCGTCCCCTGGAAGATCAGGTCCCTCATGTCGGCGACGGTCGCCAGCTCGGTCCCCGGCTGGTACGAGGTCAGCGGCACGACCGGATCGCCCGGGTTGACCTGGCGGGCCAGCACGACCCCGCCGGCCGGCGCGCGGACGATCGACTCCATCTCGCTGCCGCGCCCCTCGATCCGCCCCTTGCGCGTCAGCGCCAGCGCGTCCTGGGCCCGCGCCAACTCGATCCGCGTCCTTTCGAAGTCCTCGCGCGCCGCGTCGAGGTCCCCGCGGGCCACGATCCCCTGGCGCTGCAGCTCCTCGATCCGCCGGTAGTCGGCCTGCGCGCGATCGTATGCGGTGCGGCGGGACTCGACCTCGCGCTCGACCTGGACCAGTTCGGTCGGGGTCGGATCGGGCGCGATCTCGAACAACGGGTCGCCCGTCTGGACGACCTGTCCGACCTCGACGAAGCAGCGCTTGACCAGCCCCGATATCTTCGACTTCACCTTGAACTCGAGCCGCGGCTTGATCTGCCCGACCGCGATCGCCTTCTCGGTGATCGCGCCGCTCGTGATGTCGACCGTCTTGAGCCCGCCGTCGCCGCCGTCCTTTCCGCGCAGCCAGGCGTAGACGCCGACGATGCCGCCGCCGATCACGACGAGGATGACGAGGAGCCTGATCAGCTTGCCCATGGAACCTCCCGCGGGATGCGCGCCTGCCCCGGCCGGACGGTCCTGCCGCCGGCCGTTGCCCGTAATACGAAAGAGGGGGGTCCAGGGTGGCAACGCGCCGACCGGCGGTCGCCGGTGAGCGGCGAGCGGTCGGATGCGGGCTGCGAGCGCCCGGGCCCGACCGGGGGACGACGCGGCTGGGGACCCGCCGAGGGTCCGGATCGCGGTGCTACGATCCGCGTGTCGCCGGCGGGTCCCCTGCCGGCGGGAGGTCCGCCGTGCCGAGCGCTCGCGCCACCTGTCGGATCGTCCTGGGACTGGGTGCGGTCGCTGCGATCGCGATTGCCGCCGGCTGCAAGTCGGCCGCCCCCGCGCCTGCACCGGCGCCCGCCGCGCCCCCCGAGGTGGTCGAGCCGGTCCGCCCTCCCGAGCCGCCCCCGCCGCCGCCCCCCGTCACCGTACGGGTCACCGGCTCGACTCTGAACGTGCGCGGCGGCCCCTCGGCCGGCGCCGCCGTGGTCGGGAAGGTCCGCAAGGGAGAGCGGCTCACGCTGCTCGAGGAGCGTCCCGACTGGTACCGGGTCCAGCTCCCCTCCGGGTCGGAGGGCTGGGTCTCCTCCCGCTACGCGCGCAAGGAGGAGCCCTGCCTTCCCGACGCCGCCCCGCAGGCGCGGCCGCGTGGTGGTCCAGGCGCACGTCGCCGCCGACGGAGCGGTCGTCTCGACGAAGGTGATCGAGAACTCGACCGGCGACGCGGCGCTGGCCGAGCAGGCGGCCGCGGAGGTAAAGCGGATCCGGTTCGTCGCCCCCGTGAGGAACTGCAAGAAGGTCGCGTTCCTGTACAACTACACGCGGAGCTTCTGAGCGGAACGTCGAGCCTGATCGCCAGGCTCTCTCCGCACTCCGAATGACCGACGGCGTCCGACCTCCCCGTCCGTTCGGTTCATCGTGGTGCGGCGTTACTACGGTCGGAGGGACAGCCCGGCGAACTTTGCCGCGGAACGGTCGCGTCCTTGTCCGGCAGGGAGGTCATGATGAACAGAGGTATCGGAAGATGGTGCCTTTTTCTCGCCTCGATAATGGCTCTCGTCGTCGTGCCGGTTGCGCTCGCCGACGAAGCCGTCGACAAGGAGGGGCAGTATCAGCTCGAGGGCTCGTGGTGGAGGGTCCACATCGACGGAGGAGGGGGTGCCTACGTGGCGACGATCAGCCGGTACGGCGCGCAAGCCTACGGTGTGGAGTTTCAGGGATTCCCAGTCGTCCCCGGCCTCACAGGGATGCCGTTCCCGACGACTCAGGTGACAAGTTCACCCGGAGTCATCCAGCGCGTCGGTGTAAACGAGTATGAGTTCACATGGGCACTCTGGTATGGGGACCAGTTCGCCACCGCGCCACACCGCGGGACCGTGTATGCACTGGTCTGTTTCGGGCCCCTGATTCAGGATAGCCCTGACCACTTCTTCTTCGACAGCAACTGCTTTGTTTCGATCAATCCCTGCTACCTCGCGCCGACCTCTGACCGGTGCCAGGGCTTGGGAGACGATCTCTGGGATCCGTTCACCGACCCGGCTCGTATGTGTCCTCCCCTTCCTCCGAGCCGGATCGCGTACCAGCGGATACCGCTCGTTCACGAGTGCCCGTAGGCGGAGGAGCGGCATAGGGTGGCGCGTTCGCATCGCCGCCGCGGGTCGTGGCGAGCACACCAGGACTGCTGGATGGATTGGTCGGGGCGGCCGGATTTGAACCGGCGACCACTTGCACCCCAAGCGCGACAGAACAACCCGGCAAGTTCCTATGTCGCAGCATTTACAGGGACTTGCCGGGTTTCCTGTTTCACCGGTAACAGTCGATAGCGGGCCGTTCTGCCACCAACTGTGCCACCCGCTCCGGATGGCCTCTACCCCTGTCCATCCCCTGCTATACGTTACCCCTACTGCTACACCATTGAGAATGCTGCGCTATGTCGCTACGGTCTGTCCATCTCCCCGCGGCCACCGAAAGGAAGATGATGGACAGCAACCCACTTCCCGCACTTCTCCGTGTTCCATCCGTAGCCCGTGAGCTCGCCGTTACCGGGGCGATGGCCCGGAAGCTGATCCGGTCGGGCGCCCTGCCGGCCTCCAAGATCGGCTCCGTCGTCGTGGTCAAGCGAAAGGACCTGGAGGCCTTCATCGAGGCCCTGCCGACACGTAGCCCGGGCCAGGAGCCGAAGACGGCCACCCGCTCGAGCGTCGTCCGCCGCAGCCGGAAGGTCTGACGATGGCACCCGCGCCCGACCTGCCCGAACCCACCGCGCTCGAGGCCGCCAACCCATACACCGAACGAATCCGCCTCGCGTGGTCCAAGACGACGGAAGCCGTCCTCGAGACGGGCCGCCTGCTCAACGAGGCCAAGAAAGCCCTGCCGCACGGTTCCTTCACGGCGATGGTCGAGAAGGACCTTCCGTTCTCTCCGCGCTGGGCGCAGATGTTGATGAAGATCAGCGCGGACAAGCGGATCTTGAAAGCGAACCAGGGTTCGCTTTTGCCCGCGTCGGTCAAGGTCCTATACCACCTGACGCGCCTTGATGATGAAGGCTGGGCCTACCTCGAGGCCGAGAACAGGATCCAGCCGGACCTGGACGAAGACGAAGTCGGCAGCGTCCCGATACAACTACTGGTCCGACGGCGTCAGGCGGAGACTAAGGCCTCACCACCACGGATCCCTGTGGACCTCGGTTCCTGGCAGGCACAGCAACGCGCCGCCAAGACGTCGAAAAAGGCAGATTCGGTCTCGCTCTCGACGTTCAACCGGCGCTATCAAGAGGCCCTCGAGGCCGTGGCGAAGGCCGAGCAGATTCTCCCGAAGGTGCTCTTTGGTGCGGAGCACGTCTCAGCCTACGCCCGGAAGTACGCCGAACTTGGAAAGCGCTGCCAGGAGTTGTCGAAGAGCATCGGCCGGAAGAAGACGTCATGACCGGCCGGAAAAAGGAAATGCCCCGGCCGCTGCCCGGCGACCGGGGCGCTACCCGTGCCCTGCGGCAACCGACTTGCCGCGTCAAAAATATAGCACGACCCCCGTTGACTGTGACCTGCGAATTGAGTTACCGTGCCCTTAACCGGGCGTCGAGAGTCTCCACTAGGAGGAAAGCCCGTGGCCCTGCCCGCTGCCCTGCCCACCGTTCCACACGTCGTCGTCCAGATCGGAGGCCAGCGGTTCCGAGTCGCCCGCCATCTGGCCCCGCTCTATCCCCTCGCCGATCGTATCCAGATGGCCTATGGCCAGAAGCTCCAGGCGGGCCTCGAGGCCGGGCTACCCGCCGAGGAAGCGCACGCCCGGGCCCTGGCCGAGTCGAGGGCCGAGGATCCCGAAGGTGCTCGAGCCGAGGACCTGATCGAAGCGCACCACAACGAAACCTTCCATGCGCGGTACGCCACGCCGGCCAGCCGGAAGGAACTTCTGGCGCACGTCGCCGAGCTGCGCCGCCGCTGGAGCGAGCCCGGGCCCGCGGTGAAGGCTCGGCCCTCCCCGCTCCGGCTCGTGGTCGGCTCGGCCCGGACGCGCGGTTCCGCCAGAGCTCGGCGTCGAGCGTCCAGAGCGTCCAGCCCGCCGGCACCGGAGCCCGACGAACCAGCACCCAGGGTCGCCATCCTGAGCCGGCGCCGTCCGTGAGCGCCGCCGTCCAGCACCGAGCGATCGCCGTCCGCCTGGCGAAAGCCGCTGAGCATCTGGTCCGTGCTGCCCTCGAGGCGAACGATCTAGGTCCGGAGTGGGACGCCGAGGTCCGGGCCTGGAATCGGGAAGCGGATGTCTACCTCCGCCATTCCCTCGATCACCACGAACTCGCCTACCGCCTCGAGTCCGCCCGGGTGGCCGCATGACCCGGCCCCGCGTGGTGCCCTTCACCAACGCACTCCGGGCCGGCGAGAAGACGGAAGATTACCTCCAGCGCCGCGCCATCCGCCTCCTGGAATCCGGGTTCGGCGGTGACGAGCTGGTCGCTGCGCTGACCGCCGTCGCTGACGCCATCCCGAACATCAACGTCTCCGACGCGATGGTCCGACGCGCCATCGAGACCGCGGCCAAGTTCGCCGATCCCACCCTCGCCGATCCCTTCGCCAGCCCGGCCGATCTCGGCCCCTGGCGCCAAGCTGCCGCCGCCCCGTGGATCGTGGACGGTCTCCTCCAGCGGGCCAGCGTGACCCTGCTGTCCGCGAAAGGCGGAACCGGAAAGTCCCTCCTGACCCTGGCCGTCGCGGTCAAGCTGGCCGCCGGCGAGTCCGGAGACTTCCTCGGCTTCCGGCTCCCCGGCGAAGTCACGCCCGTCGCCATCCTGGATGCTGAGTGCGGGACCCAGCGCGTCCTCCGCCGGCTCCGGGCCCTGGTCCTGGGCGGCACCCTGACCGCCGAGTCCGTCGATCGCGCCATCCCGAACCTGTACGTCTTCCCGGCCGAGTCCTTCGGACACCGCGCCGGCGTCCTCGCCCGCCTCGCCGAGCTGTCCAGCCGGCTCCCCGACGTGCGCGTCGTCGTCGTCGATCCGTTCAGGTCCTTCATGCCGGACGCTGTGGCCGACGAGAACGACAACATCTCCATCGGCCGGGTTCTCGACGACGTGAACGCCCTGGCGAAGCGCGAGAACCTGGCCGTCCTGATCACCGACCACGACTCGAAAGGCGGCGCGGCCGCCCGGGGCGCCTCGAGCAAGCGCGACAGCGCCGAGATCCTGTGGCACTTCACCGCCCCCGACGAAGCCGACCCCGCGTACATCGAGGCCAGCCCGAACAAGGCCCGTGACCCCGGCGGACCCGGCCGCTTCGCCTACCGCGTCGTCACCGGCGACCTGTCCCCCGACGGGATCTACCCCGCGTCCTTCGAGAAGGCCGAGATTCGCACCGCGGCCAGCGTCCCGACCGAACGCCTCACCGAACGCTGGACCGCGATCCGGAAAGCCGTGGACGACCACTACCAAGAGGCGCATACCGGGATCGGCCTGACCCGGATCGCTAAGGCAACCAACCTCGCCCGGTCCACCGTCCAAGACGCCGTAGACCAGATGCTCGCCGCCGGGATGCTCTATCGCCCCGACCGCTTCGCTGGCATCTACCCGATCGACGCCCACCCGGAGAACGAACCGTGAACCGGGGGGGTACGGCGCTCCGTACCGTACGGGCGTACCCCGAGAAGAGGACCGTACCCCGTACCCCCCCGAAGGGGGTACGGAGGGTACGGATTCTCTATAGGCCGTACCCCCTTTTCCGTACCCCCCCCTCCGTCGGTGAGACCAGGGCTCTTTCTGGCCGTCGAAGCCCTCGAAAGCCCCCTTCAACCAGGCGACACCTTGCTGCCGTAGCAAGTGGTCGCCATTGGAAAGGCCTGCCGTGAAAGGACTTCCGGACGATCACTGCCAGCCGGTGGCACCCGCGGTGGCGGATCCGGGCCCTAACCATCCGTCAAACGGGCCGGAACCGGCGCAGTCTCCGGCTCCGAAGGACAAGGGCGGGGCACCCGTCGGCAACCTGAATTGGACCGGCCGGATGAAGACCGCGGCCGGCCGGAAGCGGGCCCAGGACATAGCGAAGCTGGCCCGCGCGACGAAATCGCGGAAGCGGAAGGACCGGACCGCGCTCCGCGTGGCCGAGCTCGAGACGGCGCAGGCGATCCTGAAGGACGTCGGCCTCGAGGCGTCGCCCTTCGCGAAGCGGATCGCGCGTCGTCTGGCGGACGTCGAGGTCGAGGTTTCCATCCTGACCGAGTACGTCGATGGCCCGCACGGCCGGTTCACGCTCGAGGCCCGCAAGCCGACACGGGCCTACTCGATGTTGCTCGACCTGCTGGGCAAGGACCGGGCCGAGCTCCGGCAGATGTTGGACAGGTTCGCCGAGGCGTCGAAGGGTACGGCGTCGATCGCGGCGGGCCCGTTGTCGATCACGATCGGGTCGGCCGAGTCGATCGAGATCGGCCCTCCCGGCGCGTGCGCGACCTGTGGCCGCCAGGCGCCGTCAGGCGGCGATCTGCCGGCGGGCCCGACCGTTCCCGCGCCCGTCGAGCCCGACGCGGTACAGCGGCCCGTGGCGCCGCGCACGGTGGAGGAGGTCTTCCGTGCCGAGCCGGTGCCGGTGGTGGTCGCGCCGGCCGAGTCGCGTCGGCACCGAGGCTTCAAGGGTTTCGCCAAGGACGAGGTCGAGGACGTGCCGGGCGATCCCGGTTCGATCCAATGGTGAGGTGACGCGATGGGACTGTTCAGCCGATCGGACCGGAAGTTTCGGGAGCGGGAGCCTCGCGGGGTGAAGTCGTCGGGGCTCGGCGGGTTTCGGCCGCCGTTCGTGTACTACCCGCCCGGCTCGAGCATGGGGTTTCCGATCCACGCGATCCGGCCCGGCTCCAGGGTCGCGGTGATGTTCGAGGCCGAGCACGGGCCGGGGAGCTTGCAGGTGGCGAAGGACACGCCGGGCTGGCATCCGGCGCTTCTCAGGAGGGCGTGACGTGAAACAGACGACGATCGACCGGGCCCAGGCGGCCCGGGGTGAGTGCGAGCCGAGGGCGACGCGGGACGTGCGGGACGTGGAGTTGCGCCGGGGGTATCAGGAGGAGGCGGCGCGGCAGAGTGCGCAGCCGCCGCGGGACAACGTGGTGGGGGGTTACACGATCGTGATCTCCCCGGACGAGGCGACGGCGAGGCGGCAGAACCGGGAGACGCGGGAGCGGGCGGAGCGGCGGGGGATCGTGCTGCCGGACCACTTCGGCCGGTGAGGCCGCTGTCGATTTTCCAGAATTTCGAGCGGCCCGAGGCCGCGGAGGGTGCAGTCATGCAGTTCGGAACCAAGCTGTCTCTGGGAGCGGCGCTCGAGGCCGCGCAGGATCGCAAGGAGTTCGTCGCGCTGTCGGAGATCGAGGAGCGGTTGCCGGAGCTGCTGCGCGAGGCGAAGGCGATCGTGCGTTCGCAGTTGTCGGCGTCGTTCGCGGCGCGGGGGATTCCGGCGGAGCACAACCTCGCGCCGGCGGATCAGGTCGAGACGGGGGCGCGGGGTCTGCTGCTCGGGCTGGTGGCGCCGGGTGAGCAGCGGGCGTTGAGCGCCCTGCTGTTCGGGAAGGGGGCGCGATGAAGCCGCCGGCTGAGGTCGAGCACCTGGACAGTCCGGACGGTCCGGATGACAAGGACCCGAAGGACCTGATCCGGAGGCTGCTCGGGATCGACGGGGACGGGAAGGACGGGAAGGGTTCGGCGGTGGATCCGTTCGCGACGAAGTAGGAGGGGGCCCGCGTGGTGCGCGACGACGGGGGCCCCGGGGACGCCATGCCCTGTTCTCCGCGTCGTCGCCAAGCAGTACCCGTTCGGGGTCCAACGGTGCGGTGGCGGGGGCCCAGGGTCTTGCTCACCCCGGAACGATGCCACCGCAGTTCTGGCCCGCTCGCGGATGGCGGGGGCGACGGTGGATCCGCTCCGGGTCGATCAGCGGCTCGAGGTCCCGCCGCCGTCGCCAGTTTTTCGGAGGTGCCAGGTGAAGTGGACGCAACGGGCGGTCCTGGGGCCGTTGGTGGTCGGATCGCTGGACCTGCCGGTCTCCGTGGACGATCCGGACGGGGCGTCGGTCGGTGATCTGGTTCCGGACGCTCGGCCCGATCCGGAGGCGGTGGCGATTGTGGCGGATCGGGAGCGTCTGGCGCACGGGTTGGTGGCGACGTTGCCGGTGCGGGAGCGATCGGTGGTCGAGCTGAGGTACGGGCTGGCGTGGCCGGGCCGGGAGTGGACGCTGGACATGATCGGGAAGCTGTCGGGGCTGTCGCGGGAGCGGGTGCGTCAGCTCGAGCGCCAGGCGATCCGTCGGCTGCGGGGAGAGATCCCGGCGCGTGAGCATCCGGAGATCGCGCGTCGGTGGCAGGCGCCGCCGGTGGAGGCGGTGGACCGGCTGGCCGCGCTCGAGGACGTGCTGGCCGGGGAGTTGAGCCCGGAGGACCGGCGGGAGTTCGCGGCGGAGCGGTTGCGGCTGCGCTCGAGGCTGGCGTCGTGAGTGTGGCCCACTTCGCTGTCATCGATCTCGATCTGGGCGCGATGGTTGGTGCCTCTCGGTGCCGCTGCGGCTGTCGCGGGCCCGGCGCTGGTCCCGCGACACGGTTGCCGCGAGGGCTCCAAATCCGACCGACAGGGTCCTGACAGGCCATGAGTCGAGCGGGATGGTGTTGACCCGAAAGACGTCGATGGAGTAAAACCGAATGCGGTCCCGTTCTGTTTCGCCGGCCGCACGGTCACCAGAGTTGGCGTACTCCGAGCGTGGACTGATTCCAGCCCCATGAGAGACCTGTCCGCCCGGAGGTGACATGCCATTCGCTGATGCGGTTGGATTGGGTGCTGCGCTCGCGACCATCAGTGCGGTGATCGTCGCCCTTCTCAAGGAGGACCTGACGAAACTGTGGCGCCGACCAAAGCTCCGCGTTGTCGCACGCGTCGCCCCTCCGGACTGTCACAAGACGGTGCTCCGGGCTCGACCAACCCGAGGAAGCGACTGCTCCTTTCCCGTCTACTACTTCCGTGTCTGGGTCGAGAATGAGGGCAATGTTCGTGCCGAACAGGTTCAGGTGTTCTTCGCCAGCCTGCTACTTCGACACGCGGACGGTTCGTTCAAAGAGGACACGCACTTCCTTCCCCTGAATCTGAAATGGGCGCACTCTCAGCAACGCCTGGGTGGACCGGAGGTCTTTGCGGAGGGGATCTCGCCAGGGATGGGGAAGCACTGCGATTTCGGCTTCATCGTTCACCCGACTGGCCGCGGGAAAGTGATACGTGACCTGCCGGGCGTTCCGCCCGACAAGTGCATCATGGTGCTTGACCTCGAGGTCTCACCCAACACGGATTCCGACCTTCTGGCACCCGGCGTGTACCGACTGGTCCTCAAGGTTGCCGCGGCCAACAGTAAGCCAGTCACCAAGACACTCGAACTCACCCTAGATGGCGATTGGTACGAGGATGAAGCGAGGATGTTCCGCGATGGCGTGGGTCTTGTGGAGGTGTGAGAACGTCCCGCGGCGGCGGAATCCGCGCACCCTCGGAGATGCGCGGCTCTCCGGGGGTTTTGGGAGGTTCTCGCCGGCCTCGCGACTGGATGCCCTCCGTTGGTCTATCCTGAATCAGTCAGGAGGGTCTCATGATCGTCCGACCGCGGTTGCTTCTATTGATCGGCCTCGCGTTGTTCTCATCAGCAGGCTCCGGCCAGATCCCCACTCGCACGGTCGCGCCGCCGACCGACACGTCGAAGCCTCCATCATTCGATGGATCAAGGAACTTCATGGGCAAGGCCGTCATAGCCTATCTCGGACAAGACCTGTTCGTGCCTTGTCTGCCTCCAGAACTAAGGGAGTACGGATATCGGGACTTCTACACCAGATGCTGCGGCCTGGCTGTCCCTCCCCACGAGATCGTCTACGCAATGAACGACAACTACGCGTCGAGCATTGAGGCCCTAGCCGGTCGAACATTCACGGTGCTTGAAGTGATCCCTCACCCGAAGGCGGTCACGGACCCGTTACTCTACGGCAGTAAGTTCTTTTTCAAGCTGTCTGCTAAGGACAGACCGGAGACTCTCTACTTCGAGTACAACGCGAAGTACGAGCATTCCTTTCCTTTTATCGTGATGCACTACTTCGAGACGCAGAAGGCCGCGTTCGCCGGACACGCCTTCATCACCCGTGGACGCAACTGGATAGATTCAGGTCCCATGCTGGACATCAAGACAGGAAAACCTGTCAGATTCCCGCCCGGCGAAGCGTGGAGCGTTGTTGATCTGGTGATCGAGGATAGGTTCTGCACCTTGGCGGTGATCCTCCGTAATTCTCTAGGCGAGGAAGTTCCGCTCCCGCTAACGAACATCGAGAAGCAGAAATGGGCGTTCTCAAAGGAAGACGCCGACAGGTACGCGGAGCGGTTCGGTGCTGAGACCTGGGCGAAGATCTTGGCGGGTTCGGTCGCAATCGGAATGACTGCTGAACAAGCCGAACTGGCCTGGGGTGAGCCCGAGTCGGAGCACGAGACGATAGTGGAAGGGAAAGCCGTGCAGCAATGGGTCTACAAGGGGAATCAGTACCTCTACGTCGAGAAAGGCAAGGTCACCGGGATTCAGAACTAGCACGTGTCGGCGAGGGGAGGGAGAGTCCGCTCACCCAGTAGGGGCATTGAAATCAGCGCCCGTCTGCGAGAGAATAGCGGAGCCCCCGAGTGTTGGAAGCACGCGAGGGCCCCTAACCCGCAACGTGAGGTGACACGATGCAGGCTGTTCGAGAGTCTACCGCAGTCATCTCCGAGGCGTAGCGCCGCCGGCGTGTGCCGGTCAGTCCGTCGTGTCTCCTCCCGCTGGCGAGGGAGGAACGATGGCGATCACGGACAAGAAGCTGCTGGCCCTGACGGACTACCTGATCCGGGTGGTCACGCGCGAGTTGGAGGCGAAGCGGAAGTGCCGGAAGGGAGGGCGACGTGGCCGTTGAGAAGCGCGTCCGGTCCGACGGATCCACGATCTACCTCGGTGAGTACAAGGCGGCCGACGGACGCCGGATCCGGTTCAAGGCGTGCCAGGTCGCCGCGGGGGCGACGAAGCGCGAGCATAAGGCCGCGATGGACAAGGCCCGCGTGGCCGCCTCCGAGCGGCGCGTGGCCGTCGAGAACGGCACCGCTCCCCCGGGCGCCGGGCTCACCTTCAAGCGGTTGGTGGCCGACTTCCTGAAGCTGTACCGCGGACGGAAGCCGGGCGGCCTCCGGACCGACTACTACACCCGCCGCCTGGCCCCGGCGCTCGAGGCGTTCGGCGACCGGGACGTCCTGACGATCACCCCGGAGGACGTCGCCGCGTACCGGGACGCCCGGCTCCGGAAGGGGGCCTCCGACTCGACGGTCCGGAAGGACGTCACCGCGGTCGCCACCGTCTTCCGGTGGGCCCTCCGGCAACGGAAGGTGGCCGACAACCCGGCCCGGGCCGAGCTCGTCGATCGTCCATCCGAGCCGAGACCGGATCCCCGGCCGCTGACCGATGACCAGATGGCCGCGCTCCTTGCCGAGTGCCCCCCGTACCTCCGCCGGATCGTCCGGTGGTGCGTCCACTCCGGGATGGACCGGGCCGAGGTCCTGACCCTCGGGTGGGGCGCCGTAGACGAGGCCCGGGGCGTCGTGCACGCTCCGCGGTCCAAGACGGGCGTCGATCGGATGGTCTACCTCAACGACGATCTCCGGGCCGTGCTGGCGGAGTGCAAGAAACTCCGCCGGGTCAGCGGGCCGGATCAGGTCTTCCTCGGCCCGGCCGGCCAGCCGGTGACCACGAACCAGGCGAACCTCTCCCTCCGCCGGGCGTACCACCGGGCCAAGCTGGACAGCCACGCCCCATTCAAGCGGCTGAGGCACAGTTTCGGAACCGGGCTGGCCGAGCGGGGCGGCGGGGCTTTCGACGTCGCCGGGATGCTGGGCCACGTCGGAACCGAGATGGCCGCCCACTACGTGAAGATCGCCGACCAGCGGAAGCGGGACCTGGCCGAGTCCCTCTCCCGGCCGCGGCTTGCCACCGATGGTGCCACCAGCGATTCCGAACGCGGTCAGGGGGGAGGAGCGAATCGCTGACTTCCCTACTCCCGCAAGGCTTTGATTGGTCGGGGCGGCCGGATTTGAACCGGCGACCACTTGCACCCCAAGCAAGTGCGCTACCAGGCTGCGCCACGCCCCGACCGGTTGGACATGCGACGACCGCCCAGCGGGCGGTCGTCGGAGAATTCTAGCACCGGGGCGGGCCCGCCGCCGGGGTCATCCGGCGGCGGGGCCGCCGTAGCCGTTGCCGCTCCCGTTTCCGGCCGCGGGGCCGGACGGCTCCGCGGGTGCGGCCGGTTCGTCGTCCGGCTTCTCCGCGCCGGCGAGGCTCTCCTGGAGCGCCTCCGCAGCGAGGTCCTCGATGTCGGCGGGCGGTTCCGGGACCGGCGCCACGGGGGCGGGCGGGGGGACGCGGCGCGGCCGGCTCTCGATCGGCTCCAGCGCCTTCTCCAGCCCCTCGGCGTGGAACGCGATCTCGCGCACCTCGCGCAGCGCTGCGGAGATCGTGTTCGAGACGCCGGTGCGCCATTCGAGGTCGCGCTGGCCCCACTCCGCCTGCCGCGCGCGCAACCCCTCCAGCAGGGCGGAGGTCTCGCCGTGGCGCTGGCGCTCGGCGGCCAGCTCGCGCTCGAGGCGCGCCAGCTGGTCGGCGAGGTCGGGCACCCGGGCGGCCTGGGTCGCCGCCTTGAGCCGGACCTGCTTCTCCTCCTCGAGGTGGCGGCGGATCTCCGTCGTCTCCTCGCGCGCCCGGCGCAGCTCGTCCTCGCGGCCGCGGACCGCCTCGCGGGACTTGGCGAGATCGGCGTTCAACTCCGCGGCCTGGGCTGCCAGGGCGCCGCGGCGGTCGGCATCGGCGCGGGCCAGGGCGTCCTCGAGTTCCGCCACGCGGCCCTGCAGGGCCTGGACCCGCCGAAGCAGGTCCTGAGCGGCCTCCACCTCGCGTTCGAGCAGACCCACGCGCTCGCGGGCCTGGCGCAGCTTCTCGGCCAGCGCCTCCGCCCCCGCGCCCTCCGCCGTGCCGGACGCCGCCGGCATCGTGGCCTCCGCCGAGGCCGGCGGCGGCGCCTCGCCCCCGAAACGGGCGTCCAGCACCGTCCGCGCTTCGGCCAGCGACCGCCGCTCGTCCAGCACCAGGCGCCGGATCTCCCGGACCATCTCGAAGGCGGCCTCGTCGTAGAGCCGCTTCGCGCCGACCCGGCGCCCGAGCAGCGGGAACTCGCTCTCCCAGAACTTGAGGATGTACGGCTGGACGTCGAGGCGCGCGCAGACGTCGGCCGGTCGGATCAGCTCGCTCTCGTTTCCGGCGCGCTGGATCGACACGATCGGACCTCCCGGGGGCGCGAAATTGTACCAGAGGGCCCGGAAAGGCCCTCCCCTCAGGATGGCACCGGGACCGGCCCCGACCCCGGCACCTCCGGCGGGCCGGCCGCGGCCCGGGCCCCGCCCGGCCGCCAAGGAAGCAGGCGCGACGCCTCGGCGTCGAGGCGATCGTGGATCTCCCGCCCTGTCGGCAGGCTCGAGGCCTCCTCCACCAGCTCGGCCCAGCGCCGGGCGGAGGCGGCGGCGACGGTCTCCCGGACCGTCGCGATCTGGGACGGAGTGCAGGAAAAGCGCGTCACCCCCAGCCCCAACAAGGTCAGCGCGCCGAGCGGGTCGGACGACATCTCGCCGCAGAAGGTGACCGGGATCCCGGCCGCCCGGCCGGCGTCGACCGCCATCCGGATCAGCCGCAGGACCGCCGGGTGCCAGGGGTCGTGCAGGTACGCCACCCGGCTGTTGCCGCGGTCGACCGCGAGCGCGTACTGGATCAGGTCGTTGCTGCCGATCGAGAGGAAGTCGGCCTCCCGCGCCAGCCGGTCGGCCACGAGGGCCGCGGAGGGGACCTCGATCATGCAACCGAGCGGCACCTGCGGGACGATCACCCCCTCGCGCGCCAGCTCGTCCCTGACCCGCTCGACGAAGCGGCGGACCGCGCGCCACTCCTCCAACCCGGAGATCATCGGGACCATGATCCAGACCCGGTTCGTCTCGGCCGCGGCGCGGAAGACCGCCCGCAGCTGCGCGCGGAAGATCCCCGGGTGCGCCATGCAGTAGCGCACCGCGCGCAGACCCATCACCGGGTTCGGCTCCTCCTCGCGGCGTGCGTCGCCCGAGGGGAGCTTCTCCCCGCCCAGGTCGAGCGTCCGGATCACGACCGGCGCCTGGAGGTCGATCGAGAGCAGGCGGCGGTAGGCCTCGAGGTGCTCGTCCTCGTCCGGTGCGCTCCCGCCGCGGGCGAGCCACAGGAACTCGGTCCGGAACAGGCCGACCCCCTGCGCTCCGACACGCTCGAGCGCGGCCATCTCCTCCGGGAATTCGAGGTTGGCGGCGACCTGCACCTCGACGCCGTCGGTCGTGTGGAGCGGCCCGCGCAGCACCGCGCGCGTGGCCCGCCGCCGCAGGTCGACCCCGAGGGCCCGGAACTCCTCCTGCGCCGTCTCGCCCGCCTGGAGCAGCACGGCCCCGGCCTGGCTGTCGACCACGACCGCCTCGCCCTCGACCGCCGTCTCGAGCAGCCGGTCGACGCCCAGCACCGCCGGGATCCCCAGCGCCGCCGCCAGGATCGCCGTGTGCGAGGTCGGTCCTCCCTTCTCGGTCGCGATTCCGACGATTCGCGGCTGGTTGAGCCAGATCGCGTCAGAAGGCGACAGGGAGTGCGCGAGGATCACCGTGTCTTCGGTCAGATCGAGCCGCCCGGCGTGCCGGTTCGTCGCGCCGGCGAGGATCCGCTGCAGCCGCTCGTGGACGTCGACGATGTCGCCCCCCCGCTCGCGCAGGTAGGGGTCTTCCACCGCGTCGAGCGTCGTCAGCAGGCTGTTGACGGTCGCGGCCAGGCTCCACTCGACGTTGTGGCGGCGGTGGCGGACCCGCTGGACCGTTTCGCGTCCCAGCTTGCGGTCCTCGAGGATCAGCAGGTGCGCGTCGAAGATCCCGGCGTACTTGGACCCCAGCTTGCGGGCCGCGTTGTCGCGCAGCGTCTGGATCTCCTCGCGGGCCTGGCGCCGCGCGGCCCAGAAGCGGCGCAGCTCGCGAGGGATCTCCTCGGCCCGGATCCGGTAGCGCGGCACGTGCAGCTCGTGCCGCCCGACCGACAGGGCCTGCCCGACGGCGATTCCGGAGCTCGAGCCGATCCCCTGCAGCGTGATCACGCCGGCTCCTCCCCGAAGCCTTCCGCGACCAGGGCGGCCAGCGCCGCGAGCGCGGCCTCGGCATCGTCCCCTTCCGCCACCAGCCGCAGCTCCGTGCCGCACGGCGCGGCCAGCGTCAGGATCCCGAGGATCGACTTCCCGTCCACGCCGATCCCTCCCATCACGACCCCGATCGAGGAGCGGAAGCGCCCGGCGAGGTCGACGAAACGCGCCGCGGCGCGGGCGTGCAGGCCAAGCCGATTGACCAGCCGCACCGTGCGCTCGGGCACGGCTTCAGGCCTCGCCGTGAGTCCCGAGCAGCGAGCCCGCGACGCTGATCGCGCTCCGCCCCTTCTCGGCCAGCAGCTGGGCCGCCTCGGCGAGCGCCGCGTCCTCCCGCAGGGTGAGCGCCTTCACCAGCATCGGCAGGTTCACGCCGGTCACGACCTCGACCTTGCCGGGGGCGTAGAAGGTCATCGCCAGGTTGGTCGGCGTGCCGCCGAACATGTCGGTCAGGATCAGCACGCCGGCCCCGCGATCGACGGCCGCGATCGCCTCGGCGATCTGGCGCCGGGCGTCGGTCACGTCGTCGTCCCAGTCCAGCGCCAGCGCCACCAGCGGGGACTCCTTCGCGACGATCTTCCGCCCCGCGTCGGCCAGCTCGGCGGCGACGTTTCCGTGGGTCACGACCAGGATCCCGATCATCGCGGCCTTTCCGAGTCGCGGACGAGGTCACGGTGCGAGACGGTCGTCTGGTAGCCGGCGGTACGCAGCCAGGTCGCGAGGCGCTCGGACAGCGCGACCGAGCGGTGGCGGCCCCCGGTGCAGCCGATCCCCAGCGTGAAGTAGCTCTTCCCTTCCCCGACGAAGCGCGGCATCACGAACTCCAGCAGGTCCTCGACCCGCTCCGCGAACTCGCGGTAGCCGGCCTGCTGCTCGAGGTAGCCCGAGACCTCCGCGTCACGGCCGTCCTTGCCGCGCAGCTCGGGCTTGAAGTAGGGGTTGGGGAGAAAGCGCGCGTCGAAGACCATGTCGGCCTCGCGCGGCAGGCCGAACTTGAACCCGAACGAGACGACCCGGACGTGGAGCGGCGAGGACTCGCGTCCCGGGTCGAGGCTGTTCTGCACCACCCGCCGCAGCTCGTGCGGCGACATCGCGTCGGTCCCGATCACGGCGTCGGCCGCGGCCCGGAGGTCGGCCAGCAACGCGGCCTCGTGGCGGATCGCCTCGGCGACCCCGGTGCTCCCCTTGTCGAGCGGGTGCGGCCGCCGGGTCTCGGAGAAGCGCCGCACCAGCGTCTCCTCCTGCGCCTCGAGGAACAGCAGGCGGAGTTCCAGCCCCTCGCGCTGCCGCAGGTCCTCGAGCACGGCCGGCAACCCCGCCAGGTTCGCGCTGTCGCGGACGTCGGCGACGAAGGCGCCGCGGGCCTCGGCCCCCTGGCTTCGCCCCAACAGCTCGACGAAGGACGGGATCAGCGGGATCGGCAGATTGTCGACCGCGAAGTAGCCCATGTCCTCGAGGCAGCGCAGCGCCTGCGTCTTGCCCGAACCGGAGAGGCCGGTCACGACGACCAGCTGGGTCATGGCGGGGTCTCGCCGGCCTGGGCCCCGATCATCCGGTTGATCTCCGCCTGCAGGTCGCGCGAGGCGTCGCGGCCGTGCCCCTTCAGGAGCTGGAGCCGTGCGGACATCTCGAGCAGCACCGCGAGGTTTCGGCCGGGGGCGACCGGGATCTCGATCAGTGGCAGGCGGTGGCCGAGGATCTCGGTCTCGTGGCGACCGCCGAGCCGGTCCACGCTCATCCCGGGCTCGTAGCGGAACAGCCGCACGACCTGCTCGACCGGCTTGCTCTCGAGCACCGAGGTGACGCCGAACAGCTCGACGACGTTGACGATCCCCAGCCCCCGCACCTCCATCAGGTGCCGGGTGAGCCCCGGGGAATTCCCGACCGGCTGGTCGTCGACCTCCCGGATCTCGACCGAGTCGTCGGCCACCAGCCTGTGGCCGCGCGTCACGAGTTCCAGGGCGGACTCGCTCTTGCCGATCCCCGATTCGCCCAGGATCAGGACCCCCAGCCCGTAGATGTCGATCAACACCCCGTGGACGCGGACCGACGGGGCCAGGCGCATCGCGAGGTAGCGGACCAGGATCTCGACCACGCGGTCGGTCGGCTGCGGGGTGACGAGGATCGGGATCCCGCGCCGGTCGCACTCCACCTGGAGCACGGGGTGCGGCTCCAGCCCGAAGGCCATGAGGAGCGCCGGTACCGGGCCGTCGCAGAGCCGGCCGACGACCTCCGCCGCCGGGCCGGGCGCGAGCTGCCGCAGGTACTGGTCCTCGCTCTTGCCGAAGACCTGGAGCCGCTCCGGGTGGTAGTACTCCCAGAGCCCGGCCATCACGAGCCCGGGCTTCTGGATCGCCTGGCTGGCGATCGGGCGCTGAAGGTGCTCGTGCCCGCCGCGGACGGCGGCCTTGAGCCGCTCCCCGACGGCGAGCAGCAGCTCGCCGACGTTCAGTTCCGGTGCGCTCCGGGGCGGCCCGATCAATACCCCTCCACTCTTACAAAGAGTAACGGTGGGATGTATGCTAAGTAGCCTGTTTCCGGTCGTCAAGAACGCCGCGCGGGCGGCGTCCCCCGGGAACCAACGGGAGTTCGAGGCCATGGCGAGCAAGGTGGTTGTCCACGTCATCGGAACTGGGACCATCGGAGAGCCGCTGATCGGGATCCTCTGCGACCTGCGCGAGGCCCTCGGCATCGACGAGGTCACATTCCACAAGCGCACACCGCTCCTGACCGACCGCTCGAAGGTGTTGAGCCTGGTCCGGCGCGGAGCCCATTTCGTCGCCGACGCCGGCGCGACCAACGGTTTCCGCGAGATCGGGCTCAACCCGGACTACGACGAGCAGACCGCGCTCGAGCGCGCCACCATCGTGATCGACTGCACTCCGGTCGGCAACGACAACAAGAAGCAGCTCTACACGCAGCACGAGAAGACTGTGCGCGGGTTTCTCGCGCAGGGCAGCGAGTTCGGGTTCGGCAAGCCCTACGCCCGCGGAATCAACGACGCCGCGCTGCGCCCGGGCGACGACCGCTACATCCAGATCGTCTCCTGCAACACGCACAACATCTCGGTCCTGGTCAAGACGATCGCACTGGAGGACGGCGGCCCGGGCAACCTGATCGACGGCCAGTTCGTCTGTGTGCGCCGAGCCAACGACATCAGTCAGGACGGCAAGTTCGTCCCCTCGCCGGAAGTCGGGAGCCACAAGGACGAGCGGTTCGGGACCCACCACGCCCGCGACGCATACCACCTGTTCAAGACGCTCGGCTACGAGCTCTCGCTCTACAGCTCGGCGATGATCGTCAACACGCAGTACATGCACACGATCTGGTTCTCGATCGTGGTCCGCAACCGGACCACCGTCGACTCGGTGGTCGAGCGCATGGAGGCGGACGACCGGATCGCCCTGACCCACAAGAAGAGCGCGAACACGGTCTTCTCGTTCGGACGCGACCAGGGGCACTTCGGCCGGATCCTCAACCAGACCGTGATCGTGAAGAAGACGCTCGCGGTGCGCGAGACGCCGCGCGGCTACGAGGTCAAGGGGTTCTGCTTCACCCCGCAGGACGGCAACCCGCTGCTCTCGTCGGTGGCCGCGACCTGCTGGTTCCTCGACCCGGCGACCTACGAGGCCCGGATCCAGGTGCTCAAGCCGTTCTTCTTCAACGAGGTGTAGGGGCTGGGGAACCGGCACAGAGGCCGGCCCCTACGGTTTCTTGAAGGCCAGGGTGGCGTTGGTCCCGCCGAAGCCGAAGGAGTTCGAGAGCACCGCGTCGACGCGCTGCTCGCGCGCCTTGAGCGGCACGCAGTCCAGTTGCACGGCCGGGTCCTGGTTCTCGAGGTTGATCGTCGGCGGGATCACGCCGCGCGCCAGCGCGTAGATCGCCGCGACCGCCTCGAGCCCTCCGGCCGCACCCAGCAGGTGGCCGGTCGCCGACTTGGTCGAGGAGACGAGCACCGAGTCGGCGTGCGGACCGAAGACCGTGCGGACCGCCCCGGCCTCGATCACGTCGCCGGTGGGGGTCGAGGTCCCGTGGGCGTTCACGTACCCGACGTCGGCCGGGGTCAGGTCGGCGTCGCGCAGGCAGGCGTTCATCACGCGGACCATGCCGCTGCCGTCCTCCGGCGGCGCCGAGATGTGATAGGCGTCGCCGCTCATCCCGAAGCCGGCGATCTCGGCCAGTGCGCGCGCGCCGCGGGCCCGGGCGTGCTGCTCGGTCTCCAGCACGAGCAGCCCGCAGCCCTCGGCGATCACGAACCCGTCGCGATCCCGGTCGAACGGTCGCGAGGCCCGCTCCGGCTCGTCGTTGCGTGTCGAGAGCGCCTTCATCGCCGAGAACCCGCCGACCGACATCTCGGTGATCACGCCCTCGGCGCCGCCGCAGATCGCGACGTCGGCGTCGCCGTGCCGCAGCATCCGGAAGGCATCGCCGATCGCGTGGTTGCCCGTGGCGCAGGCCGTCACCGTGGCCACGTTCGGGCCGCGCAGCCCGAACTGGATCGAGACCACGCCGCTCGCCATGTTGATGATCACGCCGGGGATGAAGTAAGGGGTGATCCTGCGGACCGCCTTGTCGGGCCGGTCGGGCTCGGCCAGGCGGCGCTCGACGTAGGCGCGGTTCTCGCGCTCGAACAGCCCCATCCCGCCGATGCCCGAGCCGATCACGACGGCCACCCGGTCCCGGTCGACGGCCTCGAGGTCGAGGCCCGCGTCGTCGATCGCCATTCGCGTCGCCGCGACGGCGAAGTGGACGAAGCGGTCGAACTTCTTGACGTCACGCGGGTCGAGCCACCGCTCCGGATCGAACCCCTTGACCTCGCCGGCGATGCGCGAGGGGAACCCCGCGGGGTCGAAGTGCGTGATCGGGCCGATCCCGGAGCGGCCCTCGATCAGGCCGCGCCAGGTCGACTCCGCGTCGAGGCCGAGCGGGCTCAACGCCCCCACGCCCGTGACGAGGACCCGTCGCGGTCGATCGCTCACGAACGGCTCCGCTCAGGCCTGTCCGGCGTGCTGGGCGATGAACTCCACGGCGTTGCCCACCGTGCGGATCTTCTCGGCGTCCTCGTCC
>JALOKP010000170.1 GCA_025456425.1 Acidobacteriota bacterium
CTTCGGCGGCTACGGCTACGTCAAGGACTACCCGGTCGAGAAGTACTACCGCGACGCCAAGCTCTGCACGATCGGCGAGGGGACCTCGGAGATCCAGCGGATGGTGATCGCACGCCAGCTGCTCGGCCGGCTCGACAAGCGCTGAGGGGCGGCGTGCAGACCGGCCGGGAGATCGCGGAGCGGGTGCTGGCGGGCGAGGTGCGGGCGCTGGCCCGCGCGATCAGCCACGTCGAGGACGACCGCGAAACGGCGGTCGAGGTGCTGCGCGAGCTCTACCCGCGCGCCGGCCGGGCGGCGACGATCGGCGTGACCGGCGCGCCGGGAGCGGGGAAGTCGAGCCTGGTCGACCGCCTCATCGAGGCGCTGCGGGCCCGCGGCAGGACGGTCGGCGTAGTGGCGGTCGATCCCTCGTCCGCGTTCTCCGGCGGCGCGATCCTGGGCGACCGGGTGCGGATGATGCGTCACACCTCCGATCCCGGGGTCTACATCCGCTCGATGGCGACGCGGGGCTTCCTCGGCGGGCTGTCGCGCGCCACCGGCGACGTGATCGACCTGCTCGACGCGAGCGGCAAGGACGTCGTGATCGTCGAGACGGTCGGGGTCGGGCAGGCCGAGGTCGACATCGCGCGGCTGGCCGACACCGTGCTGGTCGTGCTGGTCCCCGGGATGGGCGACGACATCCAGGCGATCAAGGCCGGGATCCTCGAGATCGCCGACCTGTTCGTGATCAACAAGGCCGACCGCGACGGCGCCGACAAGCTGGAGTCCGAGCTGCGCCAGATGATGGCGCTGGTCGACGACAGCCGGCCCCGCCCCGCGATCCTGCGCACCGTGGCGACGCGCGGCGACGGGGTCGAGGAGCTGGTCGAGGCGATCCTGGCCCAGGCCTCGTCGGCGGACACCGCGGCGCGACGCGGCGAGCGCGCGCGGGCCCGGGCCCGCGGCCGGCTGAACGACATCCTCGGGCGCACGCTGCTGCGCCGGACGATCGAGCGCGGGCTGGGGGAGGCGGGCTTCGAGCGCACGGTCGAGCGCCTCGCGGCGCGCGAGATCGACCCGTACACCGCGGCCGACGAGGTGCTGGCGGCGAGCCGCGACGCGGCCGCGGAGCCCGCGCGGAGGGAAGGCTGAGATGAAGGGCAAGGTCCTGGGACTGGATCACGTGGGGGTCGCGGTGCGCGACCCGCGCCAGCGGCTGCCGCTCTGGGCGGAAGTGCTGGGGCTTCCGCTGGACCGCGCCGAAGCGGTCCCGACCGAGGGGGTCCGCACCTGGTTCCTCGACTTCGGCGGCGGCCACATCGAGCTGCTCGAGCCGCTGTCCGACGACTCGCCGATCGCACGCGCGATCGAAAAGCGGGGCGAGGGGATCCACCACCTCTGCCTCGCGGTGGACGACCTCGAGGCTGCGCTGGCGCGGCTCGCGGCGCGCGGGATCGAGCCGCTGGGGGGCGGCGCCCGGCCGGGGGCCGGCGGCTGCACCGTCGCGTTCCTGCACCCGAAGGACACCGGCGGCGTGCTGCTCGAGCTCTCGCAGCGCCCGCCCGGCGCGCCGGCCCACGGCGCCGCCGAGGTCGCCGCCCACCCGTTCGCGCCCGGCGCGCTGGCCGTGCTCTACGCCAAGGACCCAAGGGCCCGGATGGTCGGCGTGATCCGCGCGCTCGACGCGGTCGGGGTCACGCTGGCCGGGCTCGACCTCGACGCCTGGGAGGACTGGGTCGCGCAGTGGTCGCGCGGCGAGCGCGGGCCGCTGACGCCGTCGCTGCAGTTCTACCCGATCGCGCGGGTCGAGAAGCTGCAGGCCGACGAGGATGCGCCGGACCTGCCTTCTTTCGGGCGGCGCTTCGCCGAGCGGACGGGGCTGGCCCTGTCCGAGGCGCTGGCCGGGGGAGACGGGCGGCGATGAGCGACCAGGCCCGGTGCGCCCAGTGCGGCGTTCCGCTCGACGAGGCCGGCGCGTGCAGCGCCTGCGCCGCCGAAGGGTCCCGTCGCAGCAAGACGCTGATCGTCAAGATCCCGGGGGCCGAGCCCACGGGAGTCGCCCCCGAGCCGTCGGGCGACGACCTGGCCCGCGTCCCGCTCCCGTCGGGCTGGGAGATCGCGCTGGAGGTGATCGAGGGGCCGGAGTCGGGCGCGCACTTCCTCGTGACCCGCTCACGCGTCCTGATCGGCCGGGGCGGATGCGAGGTGCCGCTGTCCGACGCGCGCGTCTCGCGCCGTCACGCCAGCCTCGAGATCTACGGCGCGACCTGCGTGCTGCTCAAGGACCTGGGCTCCACCAACGGCACCTTCGTCAACGGACGGCGGGCTTCGAGCTGCCAGCTCCAGGACGGGGACGAGATCCAGATCGGCGACACCCGGATGACGATCACCATCGGCGCGGCCCCGTAGCCGCGCGTCACGCGAGGCTCCTCGATGCCCTTCCGCACGCTCCTGACGACCCTGCTCGCACTGCTCGCGACCGCGCCCGGCGCGGCCGCGTCCCCGACCACCACGCCTCCGGCCGCCGCGGCGCCGGCCGCCGCCGGCATCGAGTGGCTCGAGCTGGCGCCGGGCACGATCCGGCGCGCGCTGGCCGAGGACCGGCTGATCCTGCTGGTGCTCGACGTCCCCTGGAGCGAGGCCGCCAAGGTCGCGAACGAGTCGGTCTTCACCGACGCACGCGTGATCGAGGCGGTTCGTGCCGGTTACCTGCCGGTCCGGCTGCGGGCCGACATCCATCCCGACGTGCGGGCCCGCTACCCGGCCGAAGCGTGGCCGGACATCAACCTGCTCCTGCCCGACGGCACGCCGCTCTTCTTCCAATCGAAGGACGGGCAAGGGGAACCGCGCCGCATGACCGCGACCCTGCTCGCCCCGGCCTCGCTGGCCCAGCTGCTCACGGAAGCCCGCGCCTACTACGAGCTGGAGGGCGCTCGCGCCGTCGAGCTGGCCCGCAAGCAGGCGGTGCAGATCCGCGACACCGCCCGCCCGACGCAGGGGAAGATCGAGGAGCCGATGGTGCTGGGGATCGCGACCCAGTTCCAGTCGACCTTCGACCCCGAGGCGCGCTACTTCGGCGGTCCGCCGCGGTTGCCGCGGTTCGACCTGATCGAGTTCATGCTCGCGTTCGGGGCCGAACAGGGGGACCCGTGGCGCACGATGGGGCTGGCGTCGCTCGAGACCCTGGTCTCGAAGCTGACCGACCCCGCCGACGGCGGGCTGTACCGGATGGCGACCGGACTCGACTGGAGCGACCCGCAGAAGGAGAAGCTGCTCGACCGCAGCGGGCGGCTGCTCGACCTGCAGACCCTCGCCTTCCGCGTCACGGGGCGCCGCTCGCTGCGCGAACAGGCGCTCCGCACGGCGGCCTTCGTGACCGGCTCGCTCGGCAACGCCGACGGCTCGTTCGCGGCGGCGCTCTGCTCGGCCTGCCCCGGCGGGCGGGACGGGACGGTGCTGGCCGGGGCCAACGCGGTGGCGGCGGGGGCGCTGATCCGGGCCGGGGCGGCACTCGACGAGCCCTCCCTGGTCGCGCGCGGGCTCGCCGGCGCGACCTTCCTCCGCGAGCGCCGCTGGCGGGCGGGCCGCGGCGTGGCGCACGCGGTCGTCGACGGCGAAGGGGTGCTGACGATCTACCTCGAGGACCTCGCCGAGACCGCGATGACGTTCCTCAGCGCCTACGAGGCGACCGGGGAGAAGGCCTGGCTCGAAGCGGCGGCCGACCTGGCAAAGGTCGCCGTCTCGAACCTGCGCGACGCGGGGACCGGCGCGCTCGTCGACCGCGTCGTCGATCCCGCCGCGCCGGGGCTGCTGCGAATCCCGCTCTTCCCGCTCGAGGCCAACTGCCACATGGTGCGCGTGCTGGTGCGGCTGTTCTGGCTGACCGGCGAGCGCCGCTACTCGGAGGCGGCCCGCGACATCCTCAAGGCCTTCGCCGAGTCGTACCGACGCGCCGCGCTGGTGGTCCCGTCGTACGGGCTGGCCGCCTACGAGTTCCACTACCCCCCGATCCGCGTGGTGGTCACGGCGCGTGCGGGCGACCCGGCGGGCGACGCGCTGCGCCGGTCGGCGCTGGGGGCGGAGTTCCCGTTCGTGACCGTCCTGACGCTCGACCCCGCGACCGACGCCGAGCGGATCCGCGGGGCGGGCCTCGCGATCACCTCGGGAGCGGGGCTGACCGGGCTCTTCGGGGCCGCGCAGTCGACGCGCCTGACCGAGCCGGCCGCCGTGCGCGGGGCGCTGGCCGACCTGCGCGAGCGGGTGATGGCCGAGCGGAACGCGAAGGCCCCGCCGCCCCCGCGGCCCGCCACCGGCCGCCCCGGGATTCCGCGGTGAGCTCGGCCCGGGGACGCACCGCGCGGCTGGGGGTGATCGGCGGCAGCGGCCTGTACCGGATGGACGGGCTGGACGGGGCGGAGGAGCTGCGGATCGCGACCCCGTACGGGGCCCCCAGCTCGCCGGTGGTCGTCGGCGCGCTGGGGGAGACGGCCGTCGCCTTCCTGGCGCGCCACGGTCCCGAGCACACGATCCTCCCGACCGAGATCAACTTCCGCGCCAACGTCTGGGCGCTCAAGTCGCTGGGGGTCGAGTCCGTACTGGCGGTGTCGGCCGTCGGGTCGCTGGCGGAGCAGATCCACCCGCTCGACGTCGTCGTGCCCGACCAGATGTTCGACCGCACGCGGCACCGCCCCGACACCTTCTTCGGCGACGGGATCGTCGCCCACGTCTCGCTGGCCGACCCGGTCTGCCCCGAACTCGCCGGCCGGCTGGGCGACGCGGCGCGCAGCGCCGGCGCCACCGTGCACGAGGGTGGGACCTACGTCTGCATGGAGGGGCCACAGTTCTCGACGCGGGCCGAGTCGCGCTTCTACCGCGGCCTGGGCGCCTCGGTGATCGGGATGACCAACATGCAGGAAGCTCGGCTCTGCCGCGAAGCCGAGCTCTGCTTCGCCTCGATGGCGCTGGTCACCGACTACGACTGCTGGAAGGTCGACGAAGAGCCGGTCTCGGTCGAGCAGATCGTCGAGCGGCTGCACGTGAACGCGAAGCGGGCGCAGGACGCGGTGCGGTTCCTTGCCGCCCGCCTCCCGGCCGAGCGCGCCTGCGGCTGCGCCGATGCGCTGAAGTTCGCGATCATCACCCCTCGCGCGGCCTGGCCTCAGGCGACGGTCGAACGGCTGGGGCCGCTGCTCGCGCGCCACGCGTGAAACGCGAGCCCGGGGCCTGGCTGGTGCTCTCGGCGCCGCTCGCCGCGGCGCTGCCGTTCGCGACCGGCTGGCGCTGGAGCGCGCCGCTGGTCGCTGGCTCGCTGGCCTTCTGGTACCTCGCCACACGGCGCGACCGGACCCGGCCCGCGGTGGCCGGCTGGCTCCTGGGCTGGGCCGCGGCCCTCTCGCTGAGCTTCGTCCTCCTGACCCTGGCCGCGCCCGAGAGCGCGGCACGGGCGATCCCGCACGCCCGCAGCTATTGGAACGAGATGCGCCCGTGGCTCGAAACCGGCCGCGGCCCCGAGTCGGCGCCGGCGGTCTTCGTGCCGCAGCACCTGCTCCACCTCGTCGGCTTCGTCCTGCTGGCCGCGGCGACGGGCGGCTGGGGCGGGCTGGTGCTGGGGGCCTACCTGCTGGGGTACATGTCGTTCTACGTCGGGATGGCGGCCAGCCTGGCGGCGCAGCCGCTGGTGGCAGCAGCGCTGGCCTGGCACCCGTGGGCGCTGCTGCGCGTGGCCGCCTTCGTGCTGCTCGGCGTCTCGCTCTCGCGGCTGATGCTGGAACGGATGCCGCCCCGCGCCTGGTTCGCCGCGGAGCGCCGCCGGCTGGCGCTGGCGGGCCTGCTTTGGGGCGGGGACCTGCTGCTCAAGGGGCTCCTGGCGCCCCACTGGCCGGCGCTGCTGCGGCGCGCCGCCGGGATCGAGATCTGACGCCGGGCGGTTCGTTTCGCGGCGCCCCGGGTGCTAGACTCCGCCCGCTCGTGGGCCCGGCGACAGGCCGTCGTGGCCCCTGTGAGGTCATCCCATGCCGATGAAGGAACTGGCCGGCAAGCTCGACGCCAAGGGGCTCTCGTTCGGGATCGTGCTGTCGCGCTTCAACAGCCGCGTGACCGAGGTCCTCCTGAACGGCGCGCTCGACGGGATCACCCGGCTGGGCGGTTCACGCGACAGCGTGACCGTCGTCCGCGTGCCGGGGTCGTTCGAGATCGCCCAGGGGCTGCGGCTGCTGGCGGGCGCCAAGAACGCGCCCGACGCGCTGATCGCGCTGGGCGCGCTGGTCCGCGGCGAGACCCCG
>JALOKP010000249.1 GCA_025456425.1 Acidobacteriota bacterium
CCTGTTCTCCTCGCACTACATGACCGACGTCGAGCGGATGGCCGACCGGATCGTCATGCTGCACGGCGGCCGGGTCCTGATCGACGAGGGGCTGGACGAACTGCGCGAGGGGTTCGCGCTGGCTCTGGTCCCGCGCACGCCGGGCGTCACGCGCGAGCATCTGCTGGCGCTGCCGGGTTGCGTCGGGGTCCGCGAGCGGGCCGACGCGCTCCACGCGATCTTCCACCTCGACCCGCGCCGCGCGGAAGAGCAGCTGGCCCGGGACCTGGCCGGCTGCGGCGCGCAGTGCCGGTCGATCGCGCTCGAGGACATGTTCGTCGAGCTGGTCGGGGGGCAGCCATGAACCTGCGCCTGGTGCGGAGCGATCCGGCCTTCCGCGCGAGCCCGGCCTGGGCCCTGCTCGCGGGGCTCAACGCGGGAGTCGCCTCGGGCCTGCTCGTGACCGCGGCCCTGGGCCGCGCGGCCAGCCCGTCGGCGGCGACGATCGCGCTCGCGATCTGGCTCTCGGTCGGCGTCTACCTGGTCGCCGGCCCGGTCACGACCCGCGCCACCGAGCACGAGCTGGCGCTTCCGATCTCCGGCCGCCGGCTCTGGCTCCAGCACGCGCTCGCGGTCCTCGTCGGCTGCCTGCTGATCGTCGCCGTGAGCGCGGCCCTGCTGGGGCTGCTTTCGGCGGTCGCGGCGTTGCGCGGGCCTGCGCGGCTCCCGGTCGCGGCTCCGGCCGCGCTCGCGGCCGCGGCGTCGCTGCTGGCGGTGGCGCTGATCGAGGCGGCCGCGCGGGGCGAGGCCGCGCTGGCCGGCCGGTGGCGGCACCGGGCGTGGCGCGTCGCCGTCGTGCTGGCGATCGCGGTCGCGGTCGTCTTCGCGGGGCGCGCGCCCTGGGCGGCCGCGCTCGCGCTGCTCGTGGCGGCCGCGCTCTGCGGGGCCCTCGCCCTGCGCGGCGTGCCGCCGGCGCTCGAACTCGTGCCGCGCGCCACGGTCCCTGCGCCGCGACCCGACGCGCGCGCGGGGATGGATGCGTCCGCGGACCGGACGGCGGCGCGCCAGCGGGCGCGGCTCGCGCCGCTCCTGTTCCGGTGGCTGCCCCCCTTCTCGCGCTACGGCTGGCTCGTCTTCGCCGTGCTCCTGGGCTTCCTGATGGCGGGCGGCGCCGGCGCGCTGTCGGAGGACCCCGACCTCGCGGGGATGCGCCTGTTCTACGTCTACCTGGTCGCGTACATGCTGGTCTCGACCAACGGCCCGCTGCTGCGGCCGCTGCGCTTTGCCGATCCGCTGCCGCTGCCGCGCGGGCGCGTGTTCGCGCGGCTGTTCGCGCCGCCCCTGGCCGGCATCGTGGCCGGGGTGGTCGCCGGGTCGGCCGTCCAGACGGTCCCATTCGGGGTGCTGGCGCTCGAGCTCGCGCTGGTCGTGACGCTGTGGCTGCTCGCGCTCGCCGCGCTGCTGACGGCCTACCGCCCCGGGGTGCCGGGCGCGGTCCGGCAGGCGCTGTACTGGGGCCCGCTCGCGCTGGTCCTGATCATCCCGCTGCGCAGCCTGCTCCTGGGGCTGAGCCGTCGCACGCGTCCGTTCGCGTTCGAGGCCGGCCTGGAGGTCTCCGCTGCGGAACTGATGAAGACTCCTGCCGTCGCACTCGCGCTGGGGATGGGCGCGGCGGCGCTCGTCGCGCTCGCCGCGTGGCTGGCGCTGCGCCAGTTCCGCCGGATGGAGATCCCCGTGCGCTCGGTGCGCTACGAGCTGGTGGAGTGGGCGACGGAGGACCGCTGAGGCGGGCCCCGCGCGGGGGGGCCGCTGCCCTCGGCCGGGGAAGGCCGTAGACTGGGCCCTTGCCGCGGAGGCCCCTTGCGCGACGCCCCGACCGCGACCCGCCGGTTCGCGCTTCCGCGCGTAGCTTGCGCCTTGCTCGCTGCGGCTACCCTGGCGACCGGGGTGGCCCCGCCGGCCCTCGCCCACCGCCTGCCGCTTCGCGTCTACACCGTTGTCGACGGCCTCGCGCGCGACAGCGTGCGCTGCATCGTCGAGGACTCGCGGGGCTTCCTGTGGTTCGGCACCGACGAGGGGCTCTCGCGCTTCGACGGGAGCGAGTTCCGGAACTACGACGAAAAGGACGGCCTGGCCGGCTCCTCGGTGCGCGCCGTGCTGGAGCAGGACGACGGGACCTACTGGGTGGGGACCAACGCCGGCCTGTTCCGCTTCGAGCCGCGCCCGCAGCCCGGACGGCCGCTGTTCGAGCGCGTCCCGCTTCCAACCGACCCACCCGCGCCGGTGCCCGGCGAACCACCGCCTGACCGTTCGACCGAGGTGCTCGCGATCGTCCTCCACCGCGACCCCGTGGGCCGCCTGTGGGTCGGCTCGACGCGCGGCGCCGCGTATCTCGAGCGCGATGCGTCGGGCGCGTGGCGTGCGACGCCGGTCGCGTTCGTCGACGAGCGCGGCGGGCCGCTCGAGGTCGTCGTGCGCGGCTTCGCCGACGACGGCCGCGGAGGGGTCCTGATCGGCACGCGCTGGTGGGGCGTGTTCCGCGCGACCCCGCCGGGCGGGGGCGCAGGGCCGGCAGGCTCGATTCCCGCCAGGCGCTGGATCACGCACGACGAGATGGGCGGCGACGTGCGCGCGCTGCTCCGCGACCGCGCCGGCCGTCTCTGGGCCGCCTCGGTCAGCGGCCTGATCGAGCTGCGTCCCGACGAGGCGGCGGGGCGGCTGCGCCGCGGAGCGGTCTATAACCGAGAGGACGGCCTGCCCGACGGCTCGGTCCAGGCGCTGGCCGAGACGGCGGACGGGCGGCTGCTGCTCGCCACCGACGCCGGCGCCGCGGTCGTCGAGCGAGCCGGCGAGCCGGGCGTGCGCGTCACCGCGATCGACCGCAGCGACGGCCTGCCGCCCGGGATCCAGGCCTCGGTCGCCGAGGACACCGCCGGCAATCTCTGGCTCGGCTCGGCCGGCGCCGGGCTCACTCGGGTCGCACCGCACGGCCTCTCGACCTACGACGCCGCGGACGGCCTGGCGCTCGAGCGCAGCGTCGGCGCGCTGCTCGACGCCGACGGGCGGCCCTGCTTCGTCACGCGCTCGGCGGCGCTGCGCGTGATCGTGAGCTGCTTCGACGGCGAGCGGTTCGAAGCGGTG
>JALOKP010000056.1 GCA_025456425.1 Acidobacteriota bacterium
TGCCCCTGCAGCTCGATCCCCTGGTGGACCGTCTTCCCGGCGTTGACCGTCCGCGGGTTGCCGTCGTCGTCGATCCCCGCGCCGTAGACCAGCTCGTCCTTGAAGTCCATCCGGTAGAGGTTGACGCCGAAGCGGTTCGCGCCGCGCGCGAAGCCGGCGCCGGCCTCGTAGGAGACCAGCCGCTCCGGCTTGGCAAAGGGATCGGCGTAGCGGGTCAGGCTCAGCCGCTCGGCGAACAGCTCCTCGGGCCGCACGAACGGGTCCTGCTGGTCCCAGATGTCGCGCGTCCGCGGCTCGCTGGCGGCGGTCGAGACCGAGCCGTAGAGGTTCCAGTCGGGCGAGAGGTTCCAGTTGACGCCGAGCCGCGGCAGCAGGAAGGCGTAGTCGGCCTCGTACGACAGCCCGCGGATCGCGTCGTCCTTCATCTCGTAGCGGTGGAACGCGCCCGCCAGCTCGCCGCTCACGACGAGCGCCGGGGTCGCGCTCCAGCTCTCGCGCAGGTAGACCGTCGCGGTCGCCTTGGTGTTGACGTAGTCGTAGAGCGCCAGGTCGTCCCTCAGCGGCGTCCCCTCGACGGAGCCCTCGGTCACGTTCCCCTGGTGGTGGCCGCGGTAGGCCCGCAGCTCGATCCCCGTGACCAGCTCGCCGTTCCCGTGCTGCCACGCCAGCCGCGGGATCCAGCCCAACTGGCGCTCGGCGATCTCGCGCTTGCGCCAGGCCCCGTCGACCAGCACCGCGGCGGTCGGGAAGCCGGACGGGTCGAACGCCGTCGCCGCCAGGAACTCCGCGTTGAATTGGCGGTAGTAGCCGCCGCCGCCGACCAGGTAGGCGGTGTTCGAGAGCGCCAGGTCGGGGCGGATCTGCCAGTCGTGGATCACCTCGAAGCGCGGCTGGAAGTAGTGGTCGGTCTCGCCGGGGCGCAGGAAGTTCACCTTCCGGTCGACCTCGGTGTCGCCGGTGACGTCGCCGTCGAGGTACTCCTTCGGCACCCCGAGGTAGGCCAGCTGCAGGTCCTCGGGCCCGCCGTAGAGGTGGATCCGCGTCGTCGATCGCGCGCCGAAGTGCTCGACCGCCAGGAAGGCCATCGCGTGCCGGGTCCAGGCGTCGTCGCGGTAGCCCTCGCTGGTGATCCGCGAGACGCGCGCCAGCCAGGCCCAGTCGGCGCCGAGCGGGCCGCCGTACTCCAGCGCGACCCGGTCGGTCCCGAACGAGCCGACGCCGAGCAGCACTTCCCCCTGCTCCGAGCGCGAGAGGTGCCGGGTCTGCATGTTCACCGAGCCGCCGACCGCGGGCGAGCCGTACTGCGACATCCCCGGCCCGCGTTTCACCTGCAGCCCGTCGAGCGTCCCGGCCAGGCCGGCGTAGTCGACGAAGTAGACCTGCTGCGCCTCGGGCGTGTTGAGCGGCACGCCGTTGACCGTCACGGCGATCCGCCGCTGGTCGAAGCCGCGCAGGCTGAAGTAGCTGTAGCCGACGCCGTTGCCGGCGTCGCTGTAGGCGTAGCCGCCGGGCAGCTCGGCCAGCAGCATCGCCGTGTCCTGCGCGTGGTCGAGCGCGGCGATCTCTTCGCGGTCCAGCTCGGAGAACGAGATCGCGTCGCGCCGCGCCTCGGCGCGCGTCGCGGTGACGGTGACCTCCTCGACGATCTCCGGCTGGGGAGGCGGCGGAGCCGCGGCGGCCGGCGCAGCGGCGGCGGTCCCGTCCGGATCCGCGCCCGCGGCGAGCGCGGCCGGGACGGCGGCGAGAAGGGCGAGCAACGCGAGGGAGCGGATCACGGCGCCTCCCACCGGGCCTGCGCGGGAGGAAGACGCTTCGCGGGGATCGACGGGATCTTCGCGGCGCGTCCCGTTTCCCTACGCTGGCATGACCCAGATCAGGTTCTAGGGTGTTCTCTCAGCCCGGTTGTCTCCCGGGCACCCCTAACGGAACGCTCCGACCTTACGACCACGGGGTGCGGCTGGCAAGCCGGCCGCGCCGCCGCCCCGGCCCGAGGCGCTATCCTGTCCGGGCCTGACCTGACGATGACTCGTCCCGGGGGACGGAGACGGTGGTGAGTTCCAGCCAGCCGAGCGCCGGGCCGGAAGGGCCGGACGACGCGGCCCTCGTACGCGCCTGCCTCGCGGGCGACGACGCGGCGTGGGAGGCGGTCGTCCGCCGCTACCGCCGCCTGATCTACTCGATCCCGGTCGCGTACCGGCTGCCGCCGGACCTGGCCGACGAGATCTTCCAGCGGGTGGCGGTCAAGCTGCTCGAGCACCTCCCCCGCCTGCGCCGCGTCGAGTCGCTGGCCTCGTGGCTGGCCACGGTCGCGAGGCACGAGTGCCAGGCGCTGCGGCGCGAGGGCTCGCGCTTCGCGGACCGCGACGCGGAGACGGTGCTCGCCCAGGCCGAGGCGCCGCCGCAGGACCTGGCCGAGGCGCTCGGCGCGGTCGAGCGCGAGCACGCCCTGGCGCTGGCGCTGGAGCGGATCGGCGAGCCCTGCCGGGGGCTGCTCAGCGCGCTGTACCTGGAAGAGCCCGCCCCCTCGTACCAGGAGATCGCGGCGCGGCTGGGGCGCCCGGTCGGGTCCCTCGGCCCGACCCGGTCCCGCTGCCTGGCCAAGCTCCAGAAGCTCTACCTGGCCGGGGGGGGCCCCGCCCTCGAAGGGGACTGAAACCCGGCGGTATCAGCCGGGGGGGGCCCGGCTCTAGAGGGTGTCGGATCTGGGCACGGCGCGGCCTCCGGGGGAACCGGCGGGCCGCGGGGTCGGAGGGAACGAGATGAAGCGACGCACGCGCGCGGCCGATCCCGAGCGGCTCGCGCCCCACCTGAAGGGGAAGCACCTCGTGGAGCCGCCGGCGGCGACGCTCCACCAGGCGATCGCCCTGCGCAGCCTGCTGCCGAGGCCGGAGACGGCGCGCCGCGGGTTCCTGGCGACGCTGCTGTTCGACTCGCTGGCCGCGCCGCTCCCGGCCGGGGTCCGCGGGAGCGCCCTCACCGAGCGCCGCCTGCTCTACCGGCTGGAGGGGGGCGACGGCGCGTGCGAACTCGACCTGCTGATCCGCAGCCGGGCCGGGAAGGTCGAGCTGGCGGGCCAGTTCCTCCCTCCGATCGACGGCGCGGCGGTCGCGGTGCGCGCCGGCCGCTCGGTCCGGCGCCAGGCGCTGGGCGAGGCCGGCGACTTCCTGTTCCGCGCCCTCGCGGCGCCGCGCGCCGGGCTGGCGCTGACCCTCGAGATCGACGGCCGGGAGGCGGCCGTGATCGAGGGGATCGCGCCCGCCTCCGGCGCCCCCTGAGATGTCCGCCGCGCGCCGCGCCCCGCGCCGCCCCTTCGACGCGGAACGGCTCGCGGCGCTCGAGGCGCGCTTCGCCGACCTGTCGCGCACCGACGCGGCGCGTGCCGCGGTGGCCGCGGCCAGGCTCGCGCGCTACGCGGGCGCGACGGGCGACCCCCGCGCGGCCGGGGCGGCCGAGCACGCGGCCGGCGTGCTGGCCCACCTCGCGGGCCGCACGGGCGCGGCGCAGCGGCACCTGCGGCGCGCCTTCGCGATCTTCCGTGACGCCGATCGGCCGCTCGACGCCGGCGACGCGCAGCGGGTGCTGGTCGACGTCGCGGTGCAGGCCGGCGACGCGCCGGCCGCGCGGGCTGCGGCGCGGGCCGCGCGGGCCTGCTACGCGCGCGCCGGCGAGGCCGGCCCGCGGCGGCTCGGCGCGCTGGCGCTGAACCTGGGGAACCTCCACCACCGGCTCGACCGCCACCGCGAGGCGCTCGCCGCCTACCGCGAGGCCCGCGGCTGGTACGCGCGCGCCCGCGAGCCGCGCCGGCTGGCGTTCGTCGACTACAACGAGGCCAACATCCTCGCGACGCTCGATCGCACCCCCGTGGCGCGGCGCGGCTACGAGGCGGCGCGCGCGGTCTTCGCGGCCGAGCGGCTGACGGCGCTGGAGCTGCAGGCCGACTACGCGCTGGCCGGCCTCGACCTGCTCGAAGGACGGCTCGACCCCGCGCTGGCGCGGCTCGAGGCGGTCCGGGCCCGGCAGGCCGGGCTGGGGGACCCGCTCGGCGCCGCGCATTGCGAGCTGGACGCGGCCGAGGCGCTCTTGCGCCTCAACCGCGCCGAGGAGGCGGACCTCCGGGCCCGCTCTGCGGCTGCCGCGTTCACCCGGGCGCGGCGGCGCGGCGACCTGGCGCAGGCGCTCGGCGCGCGCGGCGGTGCCGCGCTGCAGTTGGGCCGGCCGGCCGTCGCGGCCCGGCTGTTCGCGCGCGGCCGCGCGCTGCTCGACGCCGAGGGGAACCGCGTCGGCGCGGCGCTGCTGGCGGTCGGCCAGGCCCAGGCGCTGCTCGCCGCGGCGGACCGCGTGGCTTCGCGCGACGCGGCGCGGCGTGCGGCGGCGCGCGCGGCGGCGCTCGCGGGCGGCGCGGCGGCGCTGCTCTCGCGGCGCGGCCTGGCGTCGCGCGCGGCGCGGGCGCTGGCGGTCGCGGCGGCGGCCGAGCGCGACGCGGGGCGCCCGGGGCGGGCCGCGGCGCGCGCGGCGGAAGCGCTCCGGATCGCGCGGCGGCGGCGCGACCCGCGGGTCGAGCTGGGGGCGCGGGTGGTGCTGGCGTCGCTGGCCGAGCGCGCCGGCCGACTCGACGCGGCCTTCCGTGAACTGGCAGCGGCCGACCGCTGCATCGCGCGGATGCGCGCCGGGGTCTCGACGGAAGAGAGTCGGCTCGCCTTCGCGCTCGACAAGGGCGCGGTCTACGAGGCGATCCTGTCCAACCGGCTGCGGCGCGGCGGGGCGCGCGCCGTGCGCCAGGCCCTGGCCTTCGCCGAGCGCGGCAAGGCGCGGGCGCTGGCCGAGCAGATCGCGCGCGGTCCGCGCGGCGCCGGCGGCGCGCGCCGCGCCGGCGCGCGCAAGCTCGCCGCGCGGCTCGAGGAGCTGGAGCGCGAGCTGGCGGTCGCCGAGGCGCGGCTGGAGGGGAGCGAGGTCCCGGCCGGCGTGCGCGCCGAGGCCGGCTCGCGGCTGTCGCGGCTGGTCGTCGAGCGCGCCGGCGCGCTGGCGCGCCTGGCGGCGGAGGACCCGCTGGCGGCACTCCTGCTCGGCGGCGAGGTTCCGGGGCCGGCCGCCGCGATGGCGGCGTTGCGGCCGGACGAGGTCGTGCTCGAGTACGCGGTGGCCGACGGGCGCTTCCAGCTCTTCGCGATCGAGCGCGGCCGGGTCGAGGCGTTCCGCAACCTCGCGACGGTCGCCGAAGTGCACGACCTGGCCGACCGCCTGCGCTTCCAGCTCGGCCGCGGCGTGCTGGGCGACGCCTTCCACGGCACGCACGAGCGCGCGATCCACGACGCCTGCCGGCTCTACCTGGGGCGGCTCCACGACGCGCTGCTCGGTCCCCTGGACGGGCGCTTCCACGGCCGCGCGCTGCGGATCGTGCCGCACGGCGCGCTGCACGGCCTGCCGTTCCACGCCTTCGAGTCGGGCGGCGTGCCGCTGATCGAGCACGGCCCGGTCTCCTACGCGCCGAGTCTCGCGGTGCTGGCGCTGCTGGCGCGGCCGCGGCGCGGCGCGGTGCGCACCGCCGCGCCGCTCGTGCTGGGCGTCGCCGACCGGCGCGCGCCGGCGATCGAGGCGGAGGTCGAGGCGGTCGGGCGGCGGCTCGGCGGGGCCGTCGTGCTGCGCGGGCCGGAGGCGACGCGGGCCGCCCTGGACGCGGCCGGGGCGAGCCCCCCGGTCCTTCACGTCGCCTGTCACGGGATGTTCGCCGAGTCCGGCGCGTTCACCGGGGCGCTGCGGCTGGGGGACACCTGGATTGCCTTACCAGATATTTACAGGCTGCAGGGGACGGCCGAGATCGTCGTCCTCTCGGGGTGCGACACCGGGCGCGGCACGGTACATTCCGGGGACGAGTGGGTCAGCCTGGTCCGCGGATTCCTGCAGGCCGGGGCGCGAACGGTGGTGGCCGCGATGTGGGACGTGCACGACCTGTCCGCAGCCCGGACGATGGATGACTTCTACGCCCGGCTCGCCGAGGGTGAGCCGGTCGGGACGGCGCTCGCCGCAGCGCAGCTTCAGGCCCGCCGGCGGGACCCTTCGCCGCTGCGCTGGGCCCCGTTCATGGTGGTCGGAAACCCCTGGACGCGGTGGCCCGCCGCGAGCCGATCGGCGGTCGCGTGAGCGCCCGCAGCGAAAGCAGGTCGCGCGTGGTCCGTTGCTGCGCCTCGTTCCTCCTCGTCGCGGCCCTGCTGGCCGGCCTCGCGGCCGCGCCGGCGCTCGCCGTCGATCCGCACCACGCGGTCCCCGGCGAGATCCTGGTCGAACTCACCCCGACGGCCTCCCCCGCCGCGGTCGCGGCGCGCTACGGCCTCACGCTGCTCGACGGGATCGAGGTCTGGCAGATCTGGCTGATGGGTGCGCCGGCCGGCTCGAGCGTCGCGGCGATCACCCAGTCGATGGCCAACGACCCCGACGTGGTGTCTGCCGAAACCCATCACCGCTACGAGATCCCGGAAGGGGTCCAGCGCACGATCGCCGACCTCGACCGTTCGATCACGCTGGACCAGTTCCGGCTGCAGCCGGCCGCAACGCTGGTCCGGACCCAGGCCGCGCACGCCGTCGAAACCGGGTCCGGGGTGGTCGTGGCGGTCCTCGACACCGGCCTCGCCTTCAACCACGCCGAACTGCGGCCGTGGCTGCTGCTCCCCGGCGTCAACGTGGTCCGGCTCGAAGGGGGCGGGGCGAACGTCCGTCCCAACGGCCTCGACGACGACGGCGACGGCCTCGCCGACGAGGCGCTGCACCACGGCAGCTTCGTCGCCGGGCTGGTCCACCTCGCAGCCCCGCACGCCCGGATCCTGCCGATCCGCGTGCTCGACGAGGAGGGCTACGGCACCGGCTTCTCGCTGGCGAAGGGGATCCTCGAGGCGATCCGCGGCGGGGCCCGCGTGATCAACCTCTCGCTGACGCTCGAGCAGGCCTCGGGGGTCGCGGCGAAGGCGCTGCGCGAGGCGCACGCGGCCGGGATCGCGATCGTCGGCGCGGCCGGCAACCGCGACCTGTCGACCGTCGACTTCCCCGCCTCGCACGACAAGGTGATCGCGGTCGCGGCGGTCGACGATGCGAAGGTCCGCACGACCTTCAGCAATTACAGCTCCAAGGTCGACCTGTCGGCCCCGGGCCAGTCCGAGATCTCGATCGCCGACGACGCCGGCTACGGCCGCTGGTCGGGGACCTCGTTCGCGGCGCCGCTGGTCAGCGGCGGCGCGGCGCTGCTGCTCGACCGCTACCCGGGGCTCGACCCCGACGCCGTGCGCAACGCGCTGCGCGACACGGCGCAGCCCGATGCCAACCCGGAGGAGTTCGACGGGAAGATGGGGACCGGCGTGCTCGACCTCGACGCCGTCGCCCGCGTCGTGCTCTCCGACCGCACCAGCCTCAAGCTGCGGCGCGACCCGGGCGGCAGCGTCGCCACGTGGAGCCCCGTGCTGGGCGCGACCGGCTACGACCTGGTCCGCGGCGACGTCGCGGCGCTGCGGCTCGCGTGGGACCGGGTCGATCTGGGCCCCGTGACCTGCCTGGCCGATTCGAGCGCGGCGACCGACACCGCGGCCGCGCCGGACGGCGCGCTGCCGACCCCGGGGCAGGCTTTCTTCTACCTCTTCCGCGACAACGCCAGCGCCCCCAACCAGGCCTCCTATGGGACCGACAGCGCGGGCCGCAGCCGGACCGCCGGCAGTGGCGACTGCGCCGCGCGCTAGGCCGCGCCGCGCCGCCGGAACGGCCCTGCTGCTGGCCGCCACGCTGCTGGCGGCCCAGGGCTGCGGCGGCTCCGGCGACGCGCCGGGCGAAGGCGCCGCGCCGGCGGCCGAGACGCCGCGTCGCGGCGGCACGCTGGTCGTCGCGCTGCGCGGCGACGTCGACTCCTGGAACCCGTACACCGCCGGCCAGGCTGCCGCGGCCAATGTGCTCGAGCTGCTCTACCCGCGGCTGGTCCGCGAGCGCTTCGGCGCCGGCGAGGCCGGGCTGGTGCCGTGGGCCGCGCGGACGTGGTCGTTCTCGCCCGACCGCCGCACGCTGACCTTCGCGCTCGACCCGCGCGCGCGCTGGAGCGACGGCTCCCCGCTGCGCTGCGAGGACGTCGCCTTCACGCTGGCGCTGCAGCGCGACGAGGCGCTGGCCTGGGACGGGGCCTTCCTCAAGGAGGCGATCGAGGCGGTCGAGTGCCCCGACCCGGCGACGGCCGTCTTCCGCTTCGCACGCCCCTCGTCCTACCAGGCGCTCGATGCCAACGACGACGCGCTGGTCCCGGCGGCCTACCGCGCGGTCCCGCCGGCGAAGTGGGCCGAGACGCGCTGGGAGACGCGCGCGGTGACCGCGGGGCCGTTCCGGATCGAGTCGGTCAAGCCCGGCCAGGAGGCGGTGCTGGCGCGCGACCCGCAGTTCTGGATCGAGGGCCGGCCCTTCCTCGACCGCGTCGTCTTCCGCGTCTACCCCGACGCGGCCGCCGCGCTGGCGGCGCTGGAGGCGGGCGAGGTCGACGTGCTCGACAAGCTGCCGCCGCTGCGCGCGAAGGAGCTGGTGGCGCGCGGCGGGCTCGCCGTCGTCGAGGCGCCGGGGCTGGCCTACACCTTCGTCGGCTGGAACGCGCTCGACCCCGCAGCCTACGTCGCCGACCGCAGGGCCCGCGGCTGCGCCGCGGACGCGCCGTGCGCGGAGTCCGCCGCCGACATCCGCCGCCTGCAGAAGTCGCACCCGCACCCGGTCCTCTCCGACCCGCGCGTGCGCCGCGCGCTGACGCTGGCGACCGACCGCGAAGACATCGTGCAGGGCGTGCTGGGGGGCTACGGGCGGGTCGGCGTCAGCCCGATCGTCTCGGCGCTGGGCGACCCCTTCGACCCCTCGGCGGCGCTCCCCTTCGATCCGGTGCGTGCGGCCGCGCTGCTGGACGAGGCCGGCTGGAGCGGCCGCGACCCCGACGGCGTGCGCCGCAGGGGCTCGCGCCGCCTCGAGCTGTCCGTGATCGCCGACGCCGAGAACGGGGCGCGCCGCGACGCGCTCGATCGGATGGCCGCCAGCCTCGCGCGGGCCGGGGTCCGGCTGACGGCCGAGCCGCTGCCGCGCGCCGAGTTCCTGGCCCGGGCACGCGACAAGCGCTTCGACGGCGTGATCTCGGGCTGGCGCGCCGGCTCGCGGATCGAGCCGCAGGCGATCCTGCACTCCGACGCCGCCGCCGGCCGCGGCAACAACCTGGGCGCCTGGTCGACGCCGGAATCGGACGCGCTGCTCGACCGCGCGGCCGCGGCCGCCTCGCCGGCCGAGGCGCTTCCGCTGTGGCGGGAGTGGCAGGCGCTGTTCCGCGAGGAGCAGCCCTACACCGTGCTCTACGAGGAGCGCACGCTGGTCGGCCTGTCGCCGCGCGTGCGCGGCGCGACCCCCTCCCCGCTCAGCCCCTACGACGGCCTCGAAGCGTGGTGGATCGCGCCGGCCGCGGGGCCGCCCCGCTGAGCGCGCGCGCCCTGGCACGGCGGCTGGCGCGCGCGGCGGCGACGCTGGCCGTCGTCTTCGCGATCACCTTCCTGCTGCTCCACCTCGCGGCCGCCGATCCGGCCGAGCGGCTCGACGATCCCGGCATCCCGGCCGAGCAGGCCGCGCGCACGCGCGCCGCGCTGGGGCTCGACCGGCCGCTCGGGGCGCAGTTCCTGGCGACGCTCGGGGCCTGGTCGCGGGGCGAGCTGGGGGTCTCGATCCAGCACCGCCGCCCGGTGCGCGAGGTCCTGGCCGAGGCCCTGCCCGGCTCGCTCCTGCTCGGCGCGGCGGCGCTGCTCGTGGCCTACTCGCTGGGCCCGCTGGTCGCGACCGGCTGCGCGCTGCTCCCGCCGCGCGGCCAGCGCCGGGCCGACGCGCTGCTGCTGGCGGCGGCGACGCTGCCGCGTTTCTGGCTCGGCGTGATGCTGGTGCTGGTCTTCCACACCTGGGCCGGCTTGCTGCCGGCGTCGCACGCCGCGGCGCCGGGGGCGGCGGCGCGCTTCGACCTGGCGCACCTGGTGCTGCCGGCGCTCGCGCTCGCGCTCCCCGCGGCGGCGGCGATCGCGCGGGTGCAGCGCGCCGCGATGGACGACCCCGAGGTCGAGCCGCGCCTGGCGCTGGCGCGCGCAGCGGGGGTCTCCGCCCCGCGCGCGCTGTGGCGCCACCGGGTGCGCCCGGCGCTGGCGCCGGTCGCGGCGCTGGCCGCGCTCGACCTGCCGCTCCTGGTCTCCGGCGCGGTGGTGGTCGAGTCGGTCTTCGCCTGGCCGGGGGCGGGCCGGGTCGCCGCCGACGCCGTGATGGGGGGCGACTACCCGCTGGCGCTGGCGGCGACGATGCTGGCGGCCGCGACCGTGGTGGCGGGAGGGGTGCTGCTCGACGCCGTCCTGCCGCGGCTCGACCCGCGCGTCCGGGAGGGCCGGTGACGCGCCGACTGCCGCGCGGGACCGCGGGGGCGCTGGCACTGGCGGTGATCGCCCTGGCCGGCCCGTGGCTGGCGGGCTCTCCCGCCGCACCGGCGATCGCGCCGGCCGCGGCGCAGCTGCTGCCGCCGCTCTCGATCGCGAGCGAGGTCCCGCTCGCCGGCGGCGGCTTCGCGCGCGCGCCGCGGCTCGAGGCGACGCCGGACGGAGTGCGCGTCGCGACCGCCGCGGGGTGGCGCAGCTTTCCGGAACGCGCCGCCGGCCCGGTCGTGGAACGGCGGCTGCTGCTCGGCACAGACCAGCAGGGGCGCGACCTGCTGGCGCGCACGCTCCACGGGGCGCGCCGCTCGCTGCTGCTCGCGCTGCTCGCGGCGGCGCTGGCGCTGGGGCTCGGGACCGCGGTCGGCCTGGGTCGCGCGACCGCCCCGCGCGCGGCGTCGCTGGCGCTGGGGGGGCTGATCGACGGCGCGCTCGGCCTGCCGCGGCTGCTGCTGCTGCTGGCGCTGGCCGGGGCGCTGGCGCGGGTCCCGCTGGGGATCGCGCTGGCACTCGCGCTGGGCGGCTGGATGGAGACGGCGCGCGCCGTCGAGGCGGGCGCCCGGTCGCTTCTGGCGCGGCCGTTCGTCGCTGCGGCCGCGGCGGCCGGCGGCGCGCGCGGCTGGATCGCAACGCGCCACCTGCTGCCGGGCGTGCTGCCGGTCCTGGCCGCGCTGCTCCCGCTCGCCGCCGCCGAGGCGGTGCTGCTGGAGGCGACGCTCTCGTTCCTGGGGGCGACCGGGAGCGCCGGCGCGCTGTCGTGGGGACGGATCATCGCCGAGGGCCGCGCGCTCTTCCCGTCGGGCTGGTGGGTCGCCGCCTTCCCGGGGCTGCTGCTGGCGCTGTCGGCGCTGGCGCTGGGGCGGCTGGCTCAGGGGGCGGCCCGCGCCACGCGCGGGGCGTCCTGAGGCGCCAGCGGCAGGCGGTAGCGCACGCCGAGCGAGATCCGGTTCCGATCGTATTCGACCCGCTCCTCGAGCGCCTCGAAGGCTCCCGGCAGCTCCGCCCGCCCGGCGTCGATGCGCCACTCCGCCAGCAGGTCGAGCCGGGCGGCCAGGCGCTGCGTCAGCCGCAGTTCCCACTCGGTGCGGCGGTCGATCCGCCCGAACCGCAGCACGTCGAAGCGGTTGGTGGTCGTCAGCGCGCGGCGCTCCTGCTCCCAGCCCAGCGTCACCGCGCCGGGGTGGCGGCCCCCCCACGGCAGGCGCGCCGAGAGGCCGGCGATCGTCACGTCGTACGAGACGTCGTCGTCCGGGAAGGGCGAAGCCGGCAGGTCCCCGCGCGCGGCCAGCGTGCCGCGGGAGTAGCCCGCCTCGAGCTGGACCCGCCCCCGCGCCAGCGGCCGGCCGCTCAGGGCGACGGCCCACAGCGTGCGCTCGCTGTCGCGCTCGTCGAAGGCCGCGGTGAAATCGCGCCGCCGCCACTCGCGCCCGATCGACCCCGACAGCCGGCCCGGGACCAGCTCCTGCTCGTAGCCCAGCGCGAGGGTCAGCTCCTCGTAGCGGGCCCCGGCCCGCACCCGCTGCCCGGCCTCGACCGACGCGTCGTCGTCGGTCAGGTTGCGCACGAAGGTGTCGGGGATCCACTCCCCGGCGGCGACGAACCGACCCAGCCAGCGGCGCGAGGCGGTCACCTCCTGCGCCAGGCTGATGTCGATCTCCTCGTAGTTCTTCACCGCGTTCGCGCTGTAGCGGTGCGATTCGACCCCGGCCGCCACGACGGTCGCGCGACGCGGCAGCGGCCGGCTCGTCCAGCGCAGTTGCAGGTTGCCGATCGCCACCCAGTCCTCCGCGCTGGCCAGCCCGTACCGCGCCTCGGCCCCGCGCTTGCCGAGGTCGTCGCGGGCCTGCTCGCTGCCGGACAGGACGTTGTCGTCGTACTGCAGCGCGAGCGCGGTCGAGAGCCGCAGGTCGCTGCCGCCGGCGGCCCGCGCCGGACCGGCCGTGCCCAGGAGCAGCAGCGCCGCCGCCAGCGCGAGCGAAGTGGCCGTCGGGGCGCGGTGCCGGGCGGTCATGGCGCGGCTACTCGACGACGTAGTAGCGCACGGTGCCCGCGGCCGCCGTCCCCGCCCCCGCGTCGGTCCAGCCGAGGGTGGAGGTCGTGGCCGCGATCGAGGCGTCGGTGAACCCGGTCGGGGCCGCGTTGCGGAACACGGTGTAGCTCGCCTGCCCGGTGGAGGTCCAGCTCAGGACGACGTCGGAGCCGACGCGCCTCACGGTCAGCCGGGCCGGGGTCGCCGGCTCGTTGAAGGTGAAGGCGGCGGCCAGCGTGCCGACCTGCTCGCCGGGGTTGACGACCTGGACCTCGAATCGGCCCGGCGGGTGCGGCGGCGCGACGGCGGTGATCGAGCTGCCCGACGCGACGACGACGCTGCGCGCGCTGACGCCCCCGATCCGGACCGTGGCGTCGGGCTGGAAGCCGCTCCCCGTCACGGTCACGGCCTGGCCGCCGGCCGCGCTTCCCGCGGCGGGGCTGATCGCGCCGACCACCGGGACCGTCAGCGGCAGCAGCCGCGTGTCGGCCAGCGCCGTCGCAGCGGACACCGCGACGCCGCGGCGCCAGCGCGGCGCGAGCCCGGTCGCGGCGGGCGGGGTGTAGCGCAGGTCCCAGGTCCCGGCGTCGACCGAGACGTTGTAGAAGCCGTCCGCGCCGCTGTCGTTGTGCGGCGTGAAGAGCGGCGCGCCGGCGCCCGGCGCGAAGAACTCGACCTCGACCGCCCCCACCGGCGCGCCGCTCTGGTCGTTCCGGACGAAGCCGGAGACCAGGAAGCCCGCCGGCAGCGTGGTGTCGGGAAGCGGCGTGTCGGCCAGCAGCGCGGTGTTCGGCCGCCGGGCCGGGCGCAGCGCCAGGCCCGCCGGCGGGATGTACTCGATGTCGTACGAGGCCGGCTTGACCATCGTGGCGTAGCTCCCCCCGCCGTCGGTGGTGTCGCGCGGGGTGAACGACTTGTTGCGCGTCCCCGGCGCGAGGAAGTCGAGATCGACACCCGCCACCGGCGCGCCCTGGGGGTTGCGCACCACGCCGCTCGCGGTCGCGCCGGTGACGAGGCGGAGGGTCGGCAGGGTCGTCGCTCCGGAGACGGCGACCTGCCGCTGTTCGTCGGGCGCGAGCGGCGAGCAGGACGGCGGCGTGTAGAGCACGTCCCAGGCGCTGCCGGCCGGAACGATGACCGTGAAGGTGCCGTCGGCACGCGTGTTGTCGTGGGCGATCCGGACCGCTTCGCGGGTCACCGAGTCGACGACGTCGACGTCGACCGAGAGCACCCCCTGGCCATCGGGGGCGATCGTCCGGCCCGAGAGCGCGAAGCCCGCGGCGAGGACCGTGTCGCCCAGTGTCGTCGCCCCGCTGACCGCGACCCCCGCGAGCCGCGAGACCAGCAGCGTCCGCCCGGCCGGCGGCTCGACGTTGATGTTGTAGGTGCCGGTCGGGACGAAGATCGAGTAGTTTCCCGAAGCGTCGGTGGTGTCGAAGTTGGTCGGCTGGCGCTGGCCGTTGTTCGCGTCGAAGAACTTCAGCTCGGCCTCGGCGACCGGCTGGAGGGCGCCGTCCACCACGCGCCCGGTCACCGTGACCCCGGCCTGCAGGGTGGTCGTGCCGAGGTCGGTGTTGCGGTCGACCCGCACCCCCGACTTGCGGTCGGGGACCAGCCCCTTGCAGCGCGGCGGGTTGTGCTGGACGGAGTAGGTCCCGGCCGGAAGGTAGGTCGTGAAGCGGCCGGCGGCGTCGGTGTTGTCGTTGGCGGTCGGGACCTTCTCACCGCTGCAGCCGTCGTAGACGTTCAGGTCGACGTTGCGCAGCGCGGCGTTCTGCTTGTCCTTGACCAGGCCGGTGAGCTGGAAGCCGGTCGCGAGCGTGTCGCTCAGCCCGGAGACGTCGGACTGCACGACCAGGCCCCGGCGCCGACCGGTGACGTAGGTCGTGCCCGAAGGGGGACGGTACTCGACGTCCCAGGTCCCCGGCGGGACGCGCATCGAATACGCCCCGCTGGCGCTGGTCACGTCCTTGCCGACGTAGACCCGGTCCCCCGTCGAGGCATTCACCCACTTGAGGTCGACCCCCGCGATCCCCGCCCCGGAGCCGTTCCTCACGGTCCCGGAGACGAGCCGGCCATTGGGGAGCGTGTTCACGCCCAGGTTCGTGTTGGCGCTGACCACGACGTCGGGCCGTTCCTTGCCGGCCGAAGCCGAACCGGCGGGCGGCGTGAAGCGGACGTCGTAGGTCCCGCCCGCCACGCTGACGCTGAAGCTCCCGTCGGCCGCGGTCTTGTCGTTGACCAGGAAGAGGCTCTCGCCGGTACAGACGTCGACGAAGTCGAGGTCGACGTTGGCCATCCCCTGGCCGGCCTCGTTCTTCACCGTGCCGGTGACGGTGAACGCCAGCGCGGCGCCGGGGGCGGCGAGGATCGACAGGGCGAGCAGGAGACGGGTGAGCGGGCGGCATCGGGTCATGGCGTGAGCACTCCGGCGGGTCGCAGTCGTTCGTCGAACAGGCGCGCGTAGGCCCCGCGCCGCGCGAGCAGCGTCTCGTGGGTTCCGGTCTCGACGACCCGGCCGTGCTCGAGCACGACGATCCGGTCCGCGCGCCGCACGGTGACGGCGCGATGGGCGATCACGAAGACGGTCCGCCCCGCCATCGCCTCGGCCAGCGCCGACGAGATCGCGACCTCGGACTCCGTGTCGACGGCCGACGTCGCCTCGTCGAGCACGAGGATCGGCGGATTGGTCAGCAGGGCGCGGGCGAGCGCGAGCCGCTGCACCTGCCCGCCCGACAGGCGCTGCCCCCGCTCGCCGACGTCGGCCTCGAGCCCGCCCGGAAGGGCCGCGATGAACTCGGCCGCCCCGGCGATGCGCGCCGCCGCCAGCACTTCCTCGTCGGTCGCCCCCGGACGGCCGTAGCGGATGTTGTCGGCGACCGAGCCCGAGAACAGGAACGGCTCCTGCGGGACGATCCCGATCTGGCGCCGCAGCGAGGCCAGCGTCGCGCCGGCGACGTCCTGGCCGTCGATCAGCACCCGGCCGGCCCCCGGGACGAGAAAACGCCCGAGCAGGCCGACGAGCGTCGTCTTGCCGGCGCCGTTCGGCCCGACCAGCGCTACCAGTTCGCCCGGTCGGACCACCAGGTCGATCCCGGCCAGCACGGGCGCCTCGGGCCGGTAGGCGAAGTGCACCCCCTCGAACCGCACCTCGCCCCGGGTGACGACGAGCGGGCGGGCCCCGTCCTGCTCGCGCAGCGGGGCGGTCCGCTCGAGGAAGGCCAGCACGCGGTCGAGCGAGACGCGCGCGGCCTGGTAGGTCTCGTTGGTGCGCGCCAGCCGCCGCAGCGGCGGGAACATCAGCGCCGCGAGGGCGTAGAAGGCCATCAGGCCGCCCTTCGTGAGGCTGCCGTCGAGTACGGCCCGGCCGCCGACCCACAGCACGAGCGCGCCGCCGAGCGCGACCGCGCCCTGCGCGATCCCGTTCAGCCGGGCCGCGGCCCGCGCCTTCTCGATCAGCCGGTCGCGCAGCCGGCCGCTCTGCTCGGCCAGCCGCCCGGCCTCGTCGGCCTCGCGGTGGAAGGCCTTGACGATCGCCGCCCCCGCGATCCGCTCCTGCAGCGTGCCGGACAGCTCCGCCCGCTCGCGCCGCACCGCGCGGCCCCGGTCGCGCAGCTCCGGCGAGTAGCGCCAGAAGGCCAGCAGGTAGACCGGCAGAACCGACAGCGCGACCAGCGCCAGCCGCGCGTCGAGCGCGAGCATCGCGACGACCACGGCGGCGATCGTCAGGCCGTCGACGAAGGCGCGCAGGAACCCGTCGGTCACCAGGTCGAGCACCGCGCTCATGTCCCCGACCAGCCGCAGCATCAGCCGCCCGGTGCGCGCGCCGCGGAAGAACGGCAGCGAGAGCGAGTGGAGGTGGCGGTAGAGGTCCATCCTCAGCCCGTACACCACGCGCTGGCCCAGCGTCTCGGCGGTCGTGCGCTGCGCGTAGAGCAGGGCGGCCTTGGCCAGCGCCAGCCCGGCGAGCAGCCCGAAGACCGCGACGAGCGCTTCCTGGGCCGGCAGGGTCCAGCCGAGGAAGTGCCCTTCCTGCGCCGGTCCGAGGATCCGGTCGAGGATCTTCTTCAGCAGGAACGGGACGGGGACGTCGACCACGGCCAGGGCGGCACTCGACGCCAGCGCCGCCAGCAGCAGTCCCTTCTGGCGGCGGGCGTAAGGCAGCAGCGCGAGCAGCTCGGCCAGCGCGCCGCGCTTCTTCTCCGCGCCCTCGTCGAGAAGCGGCGTCCCCGTCGTCGTTTCCGGCTGCGTCGCCACCGCCGCGCCTCAGGCGGCCTTGACCGCGCTGATGGCCTGGACCAGCGCGCCGCCCAGGATCTGCTCGCCGCACAGGCAAGGAAGCTGCGTCATCGCCTCGACCTCGGCGCGGCCGAGCGGGCTGTTGGCGACCGGCCCGGCGGTCGCCAGGACCGTGTACCCCATCGTCCGCAGCATGCGGACGCCGCTCTCGCACGACAGGCTGTCGGGCGCAGCGTAGGTCACGGCGTCGACCGACTCGCGCACCAGCGGGTCCTCGAGCAGCATCCGCGTCTCGCGCTGCACGATCCCGTCGGCGATCTCGTAGACCAGGTAGTCGGGCTGGTCGGCACGCAGGGCCCACGTAATCTCGCGCCAGATCGCGAGCAGCTCGTCCCGGCTGCAGCCGGCGGTCGAGGGCCAGCCGGCCCAGGTGAAGTCGAGCACTCGGCCGGCTCCGGCGTCCTCGAGCAGGCTGGGGTCCTTGCGGCAGGCGGTCCCGGTGATCTTCGCTGCGCTGACGCGAAGTCCGGCCGTCGCCAGGCTGCGGACGAGCTGGGCCGCGGTCGTCGTCTTGCCGGCATTCATCGAGGCGCCCAGCGAGAGCACGATCCGGGGCCGCGGGGCGTGGAGCGGCCGGGCGGTGGCGCGGCGGAAATCCCGCAGGTGGAGCGGCGTGCCGTCGTCGCCGGCCAGCCGCCCGAGCCACTCGACGACGGTCGGCTCCGCCATCCGCTCGTTCTTCGAGACGACCTCGCCGCAGACGCCGCCGATGCTCAGGATGTGCCCCAGCGGCCCGCGGCAGACCGCGGCCCCCTCGAACTGGTCGGTCGCGTAGCGGTGGCCGAGCGCCCCCACGAACAGGTCGTCCCGGAACAGCGCGATCCGCCGGCCGTCGACCGACTCGAGATCCTTGTGGCGGCCGATCGCGACGACGCGGCCCAGCAACAGGGCCCCGGGGTTCTCCTCCTCGACGACGGGGGCCAATCTGGTGAAGGCGGTGCGATCGACGAGGTGGGTCGCGTAGGGCCACTTGATGCGCTGGCTGCCGAAGGTCTCCATGGGTCGCTCTCCTCGACCCTCAGGACATCGCGCCGGCGCGGCTGATACATCCGGCGCGTGACGTAAGCCACCGCCGGGAGCCGGCGCTACCCCTCCAGCCGCGAGCTGACCCCCGCCAGCCGGTCCGGGTCGACCACGACGATCGAGCCCCGCTCGAGCCGCACGCAGCCGCGCTGCTCGAGCCCCTTCAGCGCGCGCGAGACGACCTCGCGCGCGGTCCACAGGTCGGCCGCGATCTTCTCGTGCGTCATGTCCAGCCGTCCGGCTCCGGCGGTGCCGGGGCCGACCCGCGCGCGGTCGAGCAGGTAGGAGGCCAGCCGGTCGTCGACCGACAGGTCCTGCGTGTCCTCGAGCAGCTCGATCAGCGCGCGCAGCCGCCGGGCCAGCACGCCGAGGAAGGTCGTGCGCAGGAACTCGTCCTGGGCGAACAGCTTCCGGAACGCGGCGGCGGGCAGGGCCCAGCCGGTCGCCGCTTCGTCGGCCGCGGCGCTGGCGAGCAGCGGCTGCTCGCTGAGCGCGGCCAGCGACGAGACCAGGCACAGCTCGCCGGGCACCACCCGGTAGAGCGTCCCCTCGCGGTCGCCGGGACGCGAGCGGAAGATCCGGACGCAGCCTTCGTCGAGCAGCGCGACCTGGCGGCAGGGCTCCTTCTCGACGAAGCAGGTCGAGCCGCGGCCGAGCGCGACCGGGCTGCCGTAGCGGCGGAAGAGGGTGGCCAGCGCGACGTTCATCATGCCCGTTCTCCGCGGCCCGGGTCCCGCGAGCCGTCGCCCGGAAGAGGGCCGCCTCCCCCGCCTGATACGCCGTTCCCGCGGCCCGGCGGGGCGGCTTAGCGGTAAGTCATTGGACCTCGGTCACAGACCCCGGGAATGGAATACGGCGATCCTCCCTCCTCTGCTGCGAGGAGGTTGCAGGTGGCGGTGTCCCCCACGCCCGAACGAGCGCCCGGCGCGGCGCGCGCCGTCACCCGGCTCGCGGCGATCCTGCTGGCTGCGCTTCCCGCGGCCTGCGAGAACCCCGACCCGCACATCTTCCCCGACCCGCTCGATCCGGGCGGTGGCGGCACGGTCAGCCTGGCGCGCGACGTGCAGCCGCTGTTCACGCTGCACTGCGTGGGCTGCCACGGTGGCGCCAGTCCCGAGGCGCAACTGACGCTGGAGTCGGGGCGCCTGTACGACCGGACGCTCGGCGCGGTCGGCGTCGCGAGCTGGGAGCTGCCGCCGCTGCTGCGGATCGAGCCGGGGGCGAGCGACCGCTCGTACCTCGCTCGCTCTCGCCCGGCGAGATCGAAATCATCCGGGAGTGGATCGATGACGGCGCGCGCGACAACTGACGCGCGCGGCGGCGCGCGGGGCGGCGGGCGCCGCGGCCGCGCCGCCGGCCTCGCGCTGGCCGCGACGCTGGCCGCGCTGGCGGCGCCGGCGGCGCGCGCGACGGCCGAGGCCGAGGCCTACGCCGCCGCGCAGCGCCTGGTCGAGGCGCGCTGCCTGGGCTGCCACGGGCCGGACGAGCCGGAAGCGGGACTGGACCTCACGCCCGAGCGTTTGGCCCGCGCGACGGTCAACGTCCCCTCGCACACGCAGCCGGGACTGCGGCTGGTCGATCCCGGCCGGCCCGACCGGAGCGCGCTCTACCTCAAGACGCTGCCGGCAACCGAAGGCCACTACCGCGGCCCGCGGATGCCGATGCGCGCAGCGCCGCTCGACGCGGCGGAAACGGCGGTGCTGAAGAACTGGATCGGCTCGTTCGACCCCGCGGTCTGGGGCGAGCCCGCACCGGCGGCCGCAGCCGAGGCAGCCCCGTCGGCCGAGTCGCGGGCGCCGGAGGGCTCGCGCCCCGTACCGATCTTCCAGGACACGCGGCTGCTCCAGCTCCCCACGACCGAGACGCTTGGGCCGACCGGGATCGAGACCCGCTTCCTGCACCGCTTCAAGGAGTCGGTGGAGGAGGCCGGGTGGTACGGCCTGGGCGGGCTCGACGGCGGCGCGTGGACCTCGTTGGGGGTCGCCGTCGGGCTCGGCCCGCGCTTCGACCTGGAGCTGCGGCGGACGAACCTCTTCAAGGACTGGGCGCTCAACGGGAAGCTCGCGCTCGCGACGCAGCGCCCCGACGGGTCGCCGCTCTCAGTCGCCGTCGAGCTGGGATACGAGTACCTGCAGGAGCGGAGCGCCGCCAACCGGAACCGCGTCTCGCTCTCGGTCCCGATCGCGCGGCGCTTCGGCGAGCGGCTCTCGCTGCTGGCGGTCCCGATGTATGCCTCGCGCGCCAACCCGTTCGACCCGGACGACACCGGGGGCACCGTCGCGCTGGGGCTCGGCGGCGAGTTCTGGCTCAACCCGCACCTCTCCCTGACGGGCGAGTGGATCGGCCAGCTCGCCGGGGTCGACCTTCCCTACCAGTCGGGCTCGGTCGCCTTCTCGATCTTCACTTCGCGCCACATCTTCCGGCTCGTCCTGACCAACACCAGCGGCATGCACACCAGCCTCTACGCGCCGGGTGGCGAACTCGATTGGAGCGAGGGCGAGTTCCGGCTGGGCTTCAACATCGTGAGGACCTTCGACCGCGCCGGCTCGCGCCGCGCATCCGTCCCCTGAGCCCCTGGAGGACCGACCATGCGACGACTCCCGTTCCTGCTGTCCGCGGCGCTGCTGGCCGCCGGCCTATCCTTCGATGCGCCCGCCGTGCGGGCCCAGGTCGCCTGCCGCACCGCAAACTGCGCCAACGCCGCCACGCCACCCACCGCCTGCCAGCAGCGCGCCGTACCACGCCGCCTGGCGATTACCGTCGCCAGCTTCAGCTACACGCCGGACGCGCCGCGGATCGAGCCCGGCGATTGCGTCCTGTGGGACGCCTCGGGCGGCGTGCACAGCGCGGCCGCCGATTCCTGCCCCGACGACGGCGTGAACTCCTGCACCAGCCCCTCCCCACCCACGTGCAAGTGGGACACCGGCAACATCTCCGCCCCGCCCAGCGCGAGCGTGGACGCGGTCTGCAGCTACGACGCGGTGGCCTTCCCCGGCAACACGAGCTGGGGCTTCTACTGCCGCCAGCACGACAACCCGTCCCACACCGGTTTCCCCGGGATGGCGGGCACGCTGCGCGTGACACCGCTGATCGTGCTGAGCGTCGGCCGCAGCGGGGCGACGGCGAACCTGTCGTGGACCGGCGGCGACGGTCAGTTCAAGGTGGAGATCGCGGCCAACGACCGGACCTTCCAGACCGGCCGAAGCACGACGAATCCGACCGGCGGCGCCTCGGGCACGAGCTACGCCGACGCGGTCGCGCCCCCCGCGGGAACGGCGCGCTTCTACCTGGTCCGCAACCGCCAGACCAACGAGACCTGAGCGCGACCCGCCGGCGCGCGGGCGCCCGCGCGCCGGGCGCCGCTACGACGCCGTGCCGAAGGTCTCCGCGTACATCCGGAGGTTGTCTCGGATCGTCCGCCGCGCCTCGGCCGGGTCGAGGAAGTCGTGGACCTTGACCTCCTTCTCCTCGAGCTGCTTGTAGTCCTCGAAGAAGCGCCGCAGCTCGCGCAGCTTGTGGGGCGGGAGCTGCTCGAGCGAGTGGATGTCGGCCACCTCGGGGTCGTCGACGTGGACCGCGATGATCTTGTCGTCGAGCTTCCCCTGGTCGGTCATCCGCATCATCCCGACCGGCCGGGCCCGCATGATCGCGCGCGGCACGACCTCCTCCTGGCCCAGCACGAGGATGTCGAGCGGGTCGTTGTCGTCGCAGAAGGTGCGCGGGATGAAGCCGTAGTTGGCGGGGTAGTGGACCGCGCTGAACAGCACGCGGTCGACCTTCAGCAGGCCGCTCGCCTTGTCCAGCTCGTACTTGACCTTCGAGCCCTTCGGGATCTCGATCACCGCGTTGACCACCTCGGGACAGTCGTCGCCGGGCGGGACCTCGTGCCAGGGGTTCATGCGCGTTTCACCCAGCGGCCGTCGCGCATCAGGGGCACGATCGCGCCGCCCTTCATGTGGAGGTCGACCGCCCGGACGTGCACGTCGGGCTGGACCTCCGGGATGTAGACCCGGTCGATGTGGACCACGCGGTCGGGCGCGCTGAACTGGTCCGGCCCGGTCACGCCGCCGAAGTGATCGCTGCGCCCGAAGGCGACGTGCAGCCCCAGCTTCTCGTCGAGCAGCAGCTCCCCCACCGGGGTGATCCCGTAGTCGGCGAGGATTCCCAGCCCCAGCTCCGCGACGTTGCGGTAGCCCGGCTCGCGCTCCATCTCGGCCCACTCGGCGCGCGCCACCTTGCCGTCGCCGAGCACCGCCGCGACCCGGTTGCCGGCGATCCGGTAGGCGAAGATCTCGCCCCCCAACTGCAGCGGCAGCGTCCCCTCGCTGCGCGACGGGTCGCCCTCGATCTCCCCCTCGTAGGGGACGATGTAGCTCTCGCCCGACGGCAGGTTCCCGGCGACGCCGGGCTCGGCGATCATCCCGCCGCTGGCGTGGGCGGTGCGGTGCCGCAGGTCGAGGTAGAGGCGGTGGTCCTGCTCCAGCGCGGTGGTCGTGATCTCGGCCCCCTCCGCGGCGTCCAGCTCCTCCTTGAGCGCGCGGCAGCGCGAGTGGATCTCCATCCAGTCGAGCCGCAGCGCGGGAACCATCGCCTCCGAGAAGCCCGGCATCGTGGCCGCACGGAAGCGGTGGACGCGGGCGGCCAGCTTGAGCGGCGCGGTGGCGGAGAACTCGGTCGGCGCGAGCAGGATCTGGTGGCGCGCGTAGACCTCCTCGAACGGCGTCGCCTCGCCCGCCAGCTCGCCGGCGAGGCGCGGCAGCGGCCCCCCCGCGTGGAGGTGCGCGCCGGCCGGCAGGTCGGCGTTGTTGCGGCGCACGTTGCGGTAGTGGAAGAGCGAGACGCGTTCCAGGCCCAGCTCGCCCTTCGCCGCGTCGAGCCGCTCGGCCCAGCCGGCCGCCATCGCGCGGCGTGTGGCCCAGGCCGGGTTGTCGGGGGTGTGCTCGTCGGGCAGATCGACCAGCACGGCGAGCCCCCGGTCGTCGGGGTGGCGCTGGAAGACGCGGCGGACGAGGTGAACGAGTTCGGCTTCGGTCAGCGGCGCGGTCATGGGGCCCCCAGGCAGGTCATCGTAGCGCAGCGGCGGCACCGCGTCGCGCGGGACGCGCAGGCCCGGCGGCTGCGCGTCCGGGAGAGCAGGGGACCGCCTCGGACGGCCGCGGAGCTTGACCGGGCGGGCGGTTGGGGGGACTCTGGAAGCGGACGCGTTCCGGGGAGAAGCGTGATGGTCCGTCCCAGGGTCTCGACACCCGCCGCGCGCGGCGCCGCGCCCGAGGTCCACTACCGCGCCGTGCAGCTCGACGGCGGCCGGCTGATGCCGATCGAGGTCCGCCTCGGCCGCCGCCTGCTGCGCACGATCCCCGCCGACGGCGACGAAGGCCAGGCGCTGCTCGCGTCGGGCAAGGTCGAGATCGTCCCCTACTCGGCCTGGGAGCGCGGCGTCGAGCACTGAACGGCCGGCCGGTCAGAACGGCGCCCCGAGCACCAGCCGCACCGCGGGCACGCCCGATCCGAAGCGGTAGCTCAACCCGATCCGCGGCAGCGCCACGCCCCAGACCCGGACCGGCCGCACCGTCCCGACCGTGAACCCGGCCTCGAACTGATTGGCGAGCCCGAACCGCGTCCCGGGATCGCGCAGGAACGACAGGTCCTGCGTATAGAAGTAGGCGATCAGGAAGAAGCCCAGGTCGAGCTCCGCGCTGCCGAGGCAGACGCCGAGCGGATCGCGGGCCTCGATCGCCAGGTCGAGCTCGCCGTAGTTGTCGAAGCTGCCGAACCCCTCGAGCACGTTGCCGGCGTAGAACGGCCGCAGGCTGGCGCGCAGCAGCCTCCTGTCGTAGCGCTTCTCCCAGCGCGCGTCCAGTCCGCCCGCGAAGATCCAGCTCTGCTGGTCGGCGGCGAAGTCGAGCGCGACCCCGGCCTGGACCCAGGGGAAGAGCGTCCAGCCGCGGCGCAGCGGGATCGCCAGCTCGACGCCGGGCACGAAGCTGAGCGTGTTGACCGCCTCGGGCAGCCCCGACTCGAACAGGTCGTCCGGCTCGAAGTCGAAGAAGCCCAGCGTGACCGGGAGGATCAGCCCGACGCCGACGCCGCCGGGGCGCGGGGCGAGCAGCCCCACGCGCGGCGTGAACGTGTAGATCTGGATCGTGCGGCCCGAGATCGAGTAGATCCCCGAGCCGAGCAGCGCCGCGTAGGCGTAGTTGACCGGCGACTCCTCGAGCGTCGGCCCGCGCGGCTCCGGCCGGCCGCCCGCCTGCGCGCCCGGCGCGGTCAGCGCAGCCAGCGCGGCCAGCGCGGCGGCGAGTGGCGCGAGGAGTCCTCGCCGCACGGTTCAGCCGCCGGCGGCGACGCGGTCCGCCAGCCGCTGCCGGGCCTCCCCGTCCAGCTCCCCGTCGTCGTGCGCGAGCAGCCAGGCCCGCGCCCCCGCCAGGTCGGTGAACGCGCCGTCGAGCTGGGCGTCGTAGACCCGCTCGAGCAGCGCGCCGATCGCCGGCCCGGGCGGCAGCCCCAGCTCGACCAGGTGCCGCCCCAGCATCAGCGGGACCGGAGCCGCCGCGGCGACCTGCTCGCGGTGCGCCGCCTCGAGCAGCGCCGTGACGTGCGGCGGCACGACGGCCGGCAGCGGCGGCCGTCCCATCGCGTCGGCGGTCATCACGAGCGCCAGCCCCTCGATGTTCTCGGGCGCCAGCCGCCGCGCCAGCCGGCGCACGGCGCGCGGCGTCATCTCCTGCATTCCGACGAGGTGTTCGCGGACCAGCGGCCCGACGCGCCGCACGATCGCCTGCGGCGCGTCGATCCGCGCGAGGAAGTCCTCGGCCCGCGCCACGCCGGCCGGCTCGTGCCCCGGCGAGACGATCCGCATCACGCCGCGCTTCAGCTCGCGCTGCGTCGTCTCCGGCTTGCCGAAGTCGTGGGCCAGCACCGCCAGCGCATAGACGATCCGCGACTCGCGGTCGGCGGCGCGCCACTCGGCCAGCTCGACCAGCCGGTCGAGGCAGTGCCCGGTGTGAACGAAGACGTCCCCTTCCGGGTGCCACTCCGGGTCCTGCGGGGTCGTGGTCAGCGCGACGATCTCGGGGAAGTGCTCCAGCCAGCCGCAGTCGGCGAGAAAGCGCAGCCCGCGCGAGGGAACCGTGGCCTCCGCCGCCCACTTGAACCACTCCTCGCGCACGCGCTCGGGCGACAGCTCGCCGAACGCGCCGGCCATGTCGCGGCACAGCGCCAGCGTCTCCGGCGCGACCGTCAGGTCGAAGCGGGCGACGAACTGCATCGCCCGCAGGACCCGCAGCGGGTCCTCGACGAAGGCCGGCCCGACGTGGCGCAGCACCCGCCGCTCGAGGTCCTCCCGCCCGCCGAAGAAGTCGAGCAGCTCGCCGGTCGCCAGGTCCTGCATCAGCGCGTTGATCGTGAAGTCGCGGCGCGCGGCCGCGTCGCGCGGCGCCATCTCCGGGTCGAACTCGACCTCGAAGCCGCGGTGCCCGATCCCGATCTTGGAATCGCGCCGCGGGATCGAGACGTCGTAGGTCGAGCCCGACGGCAGGGTCCACTTGACGATCCCGAACGAGCGCCCGACCAGGTCGACCTTCCCGGCGACCGCCAGCCGCCGCGCCAACTCGTCGAGCGACAGGCCGTAGACCTCGATGTCGACGTCCTTCGAGTCGATCCCCAGCAGCCGGTCGCGCAGCGTGCCGCCGACGACGTACGCCCGCTCCAGCCCCGGCGTCGCCGCCAGGGCCGCCGCGAGGTCGTCGGGCAGCGGGATCCGCGTCATCCCGCGGAGTCTAGCGCGCTCAGCGGCGCGCCGGCTCCGCCTTCGGCACGCGCGCCGTCGTCTCGTTGCCGGCGGCGTCGACGACCGTCACGACCAGCGCGCGCCCTTCCGCCGGCGCGTCGACCGCCCCCTCGAAGGTCTCGGCGTCGCCGTCGATCACACCGTCCGCGGCGCCGAGCATCCGCCCCTCGCCCGGCGCGGCGGCGACCTCGCAGCCGGCCAGCCGGCCGCCCGGATCGCGCGCGGCGATCCGCAGGCCGAGCTGCCCGCCCGGCAGCCGCGTCGTCTCGACCGCGTCGACGACGGGTGCGGTGTGGTCGATCCGCACCGCGTCGGAGATCAGCTCGCCCGTCAGCTCCGCGCCGGCGACATTGTCCGGCGCGTCGCTGGCGGTGACACGGAAGCGGTAGATCCCGTCCGCCAGGCGGCGCGCGTCGAAGCTGAAGAACGCCTGCTCGAGCTCCTCGGCCAGCACGGCCCACGCGCCGCACGGCGCGGTCCCCTCGGCGCAGTACTCCAACCGGTAGGTCAGCGCATCCTCGTCCGGGTCCTTGGCCTGCCAGGTCACGGTGAGCGCCTCGGATTCCCAGGCCTTCTTGCTGCGCGCCGCGCCGCCCCCGTCGCCGAGCGCGCGCTGCGCATCGACACCGCGCGGCGGCGGGACGACCGGCGCGTCTCCGGCGGCGACCGCCGACGGCGGCATCGCGCGCAGCGCGACCCCCTGCGGCAGCACGTCGACGTCGTCGACGCGCGGCGCGCGGTTGGCCGCCTGGTAGCGCGCCTCGACCCGCGTCGCGAGCGGCGCCGCCGGGCCCGCGGCGGAGGCGCCCGCCGCGGCCTCGAGCCGCACCTGCAGGAAGCGCGCGTCGGGCACGCCGGCCGCCACGCCGGCCGCGCCGGGCGCCCCCGCGGCCCCCTTCACCTCGGTCCATTCGCTCCAGCCCGGTCCCGGCTCGGCCGTGTTGCCCGAGCGCGCGAGCACGCGCACCGGCGCGTCCCCCGCGACGACCGCGATCCGCCCGAAGCGGGCGCTGCGCCGCGCGTCGAGCACGTCCGAGGTCCAGCGCGCGCTCGCCGCGCGCCCGGGGCCGTAGAGCACCACGGCGGCCGGGTTGCTCGCCGCCGCCAGGACCCGCTCGCCGTCGCCGTCGAGCGCGGTCACCGCGCCGTTCTCCGGCAGCTCGGCCCACCACCCCTCGCCGCCCGCGCCGTCGAACCACCAGATCCGCGCCGGGCCGGCGGTGCCCATCAGCACGCCCCCTGAGGGCCGCGCGAGCAGCGCCAGCGGCGTCTCCTTGCCGTCGCTCCAGAGCGGGCGCGGCGCGCGTCCCGCCGCGATCAGCACCAGTTCGCCGCCGCCGGCCGGGACCTCCGGCGCGCGCGGGGTCTCGCCCGCCGCGGGCTCCTTCGGCTTGGCTCCTTCCTCCTCGGCCGCCGCGCGCGCGCGCACGGTGATCGTCGTGGCGGGGGCTTCGCCCCCTTCGCTCTTGCGCGCGCGCTCGCCCGTGCCGCCCGCCTCGGCCCGGCCGGTCGGGCCGGCGAAGGCGGCCCACAGCCGGCCGTCGGCCCCCGCCGCGATCGCTGCGACCTCGGGCCGGTCGGAGTCCCAGACGACGAAGCCTCCCCCCTTCCCGTCGAGCCGCACCAAGAGGCCGGAGCCCGCGGTCCCGGCGTAAAGCGTGCCGTCCGGCGCCAGCGCGAGGCGCCGCACGTGCGGTTCGCGCGTCTCCCACAGCGTCGACACCTGGCGCGTGCCCGGCGCGATCCGCAGCACGCGCCCCGGCATCCCGGTGGCGACCGCGAGATCGCCTCCCGGCAGCACGACGAGATCCCACAGGTAGGCCGCGTCGGGGCGAGCCAGCTCCTCGAACAACCCCTTGGCGCGGTCGAAGCGGTAGACCGCGCCCTTCGGCCCGGTCGCCAGGTAGACCTCGCCCTTCGCGCCGCGCGCCAGCGCGAAGACGTCGGGGTCGGCCGGCAGCCCCGGCAGCCGCTGCGGGTCGGTCCCCGCCGCCAGCCGCCACAGCCCCATCGACTCGCCCGAGCCGGCCAGCGCCTCGTCCCCGGAGAGCAGCGCGTCCCACAACACCGGCGCCTCGGGGCGGCCCAGCGTCGTCGCGGCCGGGCCGGCCACCAGCGCGCCGGAGGGATCGAGCGCCATCCCCTCGAAGGTCCCGCCGCGCAGCGTCTTCCCGTCGCGCACCCAGACCTCGGTCTCGACCGCCTGCACCGCGGTCCCCGCCAGCGCGATCGCGGCAGCGATCAGCACGCCCTTCCCGGTCCCGGACAGCCTCATCGCGTCGACTCCTGCACCAGCACTTCGATCGAGACCCGCGCCACTCCCGTCACCCCGCGCTCGAGCGGCACGCCGACGCGGGCGACGGTCACGCCGCGCACCCGTCCGGTGTCGCCGGCCGCGGGCCGCGCGCGCAGCAGCATCTGCGCCGTCCCCGGCAGCGCCGGGTACTCGCGACCGTTCGCGACCAGCCCGTCCGCCGGCAGCGCCAGCGCGATCTCCAGCGCGTCGTCGGCCGGGCTGGACTCGAAGGTCGCGAGGTAGTCGGCGGCGTCCTTCGCGGTCCGGCGCCGCGCCTCGGCCACGCCGCCCAGCTCGCCCGCCAGCACGCGCGGCGAGCCGGCCAGCAGCACGTAGCGCCCCGGCAGCGCCGTCTCGGGCACGCGCAGCGCGAGCGTCTCGCGCCGCTGCGAGCCGCGCGGCCCATCCAGGTCGAGCGCGACCCGCAGCGTCTCGCCCGGCCGCGCGACCAGCCGGTCGGGCAGTGCGCGCGTCAGCTTGTAGATCCCTTCGGGATCGACGCTGCTCACCGCCAGCTCGATCCCGGTCACCGCCGGCAGCGCCATCGGCGGACGCATCAGCGCCGCCAGCCGCCGGCCCAGCTCGCCGCCGATCGCCTGCTCGTCACCCGACATCACGCCGGGCCCGACCGCCTCGAACGGCAACCGCCGCCCGTCGGCCAGCGCGATCGTCCCGCGCGCGCGAAGCACCTCGAGCCGCTCGCGCCCCAGCTCCTGGCCGAGCGCGATCCGCAGCGCGAGATCGACCAGTTGCGGCGCGATCAGCGGGTCCTTCGCCACGCTGAACGAGCGCGTCACGGCGGTCTCGTCGGTGCGCCGGATCGCGAGCGCGACCGGCAGCCCGGCCGGCACCGGTCCGATCGCGCCCGACACCGCGGTCAGCCGGTCCTGCGTCATCGTCCCGGCCGGGACCCCGACGTTGGAGATCTTGAACGAGCTGAGCAGCGACGGGACGGTCCAGGCGATCTCGGCCGGCGCGAACGGGATCTCGGCGCGGCCCGTGCCCAGGAAGGGGTGGCCGAAGGCGAGAATCTTCTCGCCGTCGCGCCAGGTCACGGTCCCGGTCGCGGCGAGCTGCACGTCGCCCCAGACCAGCAGGCCGGCGACCGCGTCGCCCGGCTCGAGCGCGGGCGGCCCCGCCTTCGGGTCGCGCGGCGCCGGCGCGCCGGCCGGCACGACCTGCACCGGGCGCGCCAGTCCCAGCGAGCGCAGCAGCGCGTCGCTGTCGTCGAAGAGCGCGGGGTCGAGCCCGCGCGCGGCCAGCGCCAGCGGCACCGGCTCCAGCCCCGACGCGCGCGCGGCGGCGCCGGCGCTCCACGGCGCGAGACCCGCCGGGAAGCGCTCGAGCGCCAGCATCGTCTCGATCGGCGTGATCCCGCAGAGCGGCTCCTTCGAGAAGCCGCCGATCGAGTAGGAGAGCGCGCCGACCAGCTTCCCGTCCACCGTGACGGGGCTGCCCGACATCCCGGCCGCGACGCCGGTCCAGGTCCCCAGCTCGCCGCGCAGCCGGCACAGGATCATGTCGACGCCCGGCCCGATCCCGTCGTCGAGCACGCCGAGCAGCTCGATCTCGATCGTCTCGCGCTGCGTGCCGCGCAGCACGGTCGAGAGGGTGCCGACCATCCCGGGGCGGACCTCGGCCAGGGGGAGCGTCGGCGGGGGCGCGGCCGCCGCCGGCACGGCGGCGAGGGCCGCGAGCAGGACCGCCGCGGCCGTCGCGCGTCGGGCGGCGCGTCGGGCGGCGCGGTGGCCGGGGCGGCGGGTCGAGAGGGTCCGGGACGGGGTCGGTCGCACGCCGGATCTCCGGGTTCGGCAAAAGGACGGCGATTATACGGGCCCCCTTCCGCACGCGCCGTCCGGCGCGCCCTTGCGCCAACCCGGCCGGAACCGCCCCGGTTCCCACTGTCCCGTCCCGGGGCGCCGGACCATCCCGGCTCGGCCCGAACGCCGCGGTGCCGGCGCGGATTCGCGTTGACTCGGCCCGCGCCGGAACCAAGCGTTGACCCCGGAGGGTCCTTCATCGAGGGAGGAAGACCATGGGAAGCCAGCCGGGTACACGCGTAGCGCTGTTGCTCGTCGCGGCCTTCGCCGCGGGCTCGGGAGCGACCCTGGCCCTGCCCTCCACCGCGCCGGCGGTCCCCCCGCCGGCCTCCCCGCAGGTCGCCCCGGCCGCGCTCGCGCTCTGGCTCGCGACCGGCGCCGTACTCGCCGGCGAGCTGGCGCTCGATGCCGTGCGCGCACCGGCCGTCGCCGCGCCGGGCCCGGTCGACGGCGGCGAGCGGACCACCGACCCGGTGCCGATCCCGGAGTGGTGGACCGGCGGCGACGATCCCTCGGGGCCCTGGCCCGTCGCCTGACCCGCGCGCCGTCGCGAACTGAGACGGTCGCCCGCTGCTAGACTGCGCGCACGGGATCCCCGTGCGCGATCACGACCCGGCGCCGCGTTACGAGCTCCTCGAGCCGATCGGCGAAGGCGGCTTCGCCGAGGTGCGACGGGCGCGCGACCGCGTGACCGGCGCCGCCGTCGTCGTCAAGCGCGCGCGCGAGCCCGGGGCCGAGGCCGACGCCCGCTTCGCCGCCGAGTTCGCGCTGGTCGCGCCGCTGGCCCACCCCGGCATCGCCCGCGCGCTGGACTACCTCCCCGCCGGCGGCAACGAGCCCGCCGCGCTGGTCTTCGAAGCGGTCGACGGCGGCTCGTCGGCCGAGCGCTGCCGCGAGGCTTCGGCCGCGACCCTCTTCGGCTGGGCGGCCTGCCTGGCCGAGACGCTGTCGTTCCTGCACGAGGCCGGGCTGGTCCACGGCGACCTCAAGCCGGAGAACGTCGTCGTCTCGCGCGAGGGGCGGCCGCAGCTGATCGACTTCGGCCTCGCCGGCCGGCCCGGCGCGCACGCCGGCGGGTCGGTCGCGTACGCCGCTCCCGAGACCCTGGCGCGCGGCCACGCCGACGCGCGCTCCGACCTGTACGCGCTGGGCGCGACGCTCTTCGCGTGGCTCTTCGGCCGGCCGCCGCACGGCACGACGCTCGCGGCCCGGCTGGCCGCGCTGCCGCGCCGGCCCGCGTTGCCGGCCAGCCCGCCGCTGCCGCGGCCGGCGCGCGAGCTGCTGCGCGACCTGCTCGCGCCGGAACCGGACGACCGCCCCGCCACCGCCCGCGCCGTCGTGGAGCGACTGGCCGCGGCCGGCTTCTCGCTCCCCTTCCCCGAACTGGCCGATCCGCGCGCGCGCGCCGGCGCGCTGCCGCTGGTCGCGCGCGAGGCGGCGCTGGCCGCGCTCGCCCCGGCATATGGCCCCGCGGACCACGGCTTCTTCGCGCTGATCGGGCCGCGCGGCGCGGGGCACAGCCGGCTGGCCGGCGAGGTCGCGCGGCGCGCGCGGCTGGCCGGCCGGCGCGTGATCGCGGGGAGCGCCGCCGAGGTGGTCCAGGCGCTCGGCAGCGCCTCTCCCGCGGTCGGGCTCGCGGCGCTGGCGGAGGACGGCCCGGTGACGCTGGTCGTCGACGACGCGCGGCGGCTCGACGGCGCGCTGCGCGCAGCGCTCGAGGAGCTGCCGCAGCGGCTGGCGCGGGTGCCCGGCGTGGCCGTCGTCGTCGCCGGCGGCGACGCCGACGATCCGCGGGGACTGCCGGTGGGCTGGAGCGGCGTCGTGCTGCCGCCGCTCGACGGCCCCGCCGCGGCGCGGGTCGCGGACGCGCTGCTGGCCGGGCCGCCGGTCTCGGCCACGCTGGCGGAGCGGTTGGCGCGCGCGGCAGGCGGGCGGGCGGGGCCACTCGTCGCGCTGCTGGCCCACGCGGTCGATGCGCGGCTGGTGGTGCCGGGCGCCGCAGGCTGGGACAAGGGGCGGCTCGAGTCGGCCGCGCTCTTCGATTTGCTGCCCGACGACGACGCCAGCGAGACGCTCGGCGGACTGAGCGCGGCGGAACGCGCGCTGCTGGCGGCGCTCGCGGCGCGGGGCGAGCCGTCGCCGCTGGGAACGCTCGCGCTCGGCGCCGGGCTGACCGCCGCCGCCGCCGCCGACGCGGCGCGCGCGCTGGTCGCACGGCGCCTGGCGCGGCGCGAGGCGACCGGCGCGCTGGCCCCGGCTCCGGGCGCGGAGCGCGCGGCGGGCGCGCTCGAGCCGCAGCTCCGCGCCGCGGTCCACGCGCGCCTGTTCGCGCGCCGGGCCGCCGAGCGCCTCCCGCCCGGCGCCGAGCCGCTGGCGCGGGCCGCGCGCCTCGCCGAGCTGGCGCGTCACGCGGCCGGCGCGGGCCGGCTGGCGCGCGCCGGGCCCCTGGCCCGCTCGGCGGTGCGGGCCGCGCTGGCCGCGGGACGGCCCGAGCTGGCCCGCGCCGCGCTGGCCGCGCTGCCGCGCGCCCCGCGCGCGGGGCCGGCCCGCGGCGCGCTCGGCGAGGCCGGCGGGGACGCCGAACTCGCCGCCGGGAGGCCGGAGTCGGCCGCGGAACACTACGCGGACGCGGTCGAGGCCTACCTGGCCGCGGGCCGCGGCCCATCGGCGGCGCTGGCCCGCGCCCGGCTGGGCCGTGCGCTCGGCGACCTGGGCGGGAGGGACGGCCGCGCGGCGGAGCGGGCTCGCGAGGCGTTCGAGCGCGCGCGCCGCGAGGCGGCGCTGCCGCGCGTCGCCGCGCTGGTCCGGATCGAGGAGGGGATCTTCCACGCGCGCCAGGGCGACTACCGCGCCGCGCTGGAGTCGCTCGACGAGGCGCTCCGGCTGGCGCCGCGCGGCGGAGAAGCCGAGGCCCGCGCGCGCGCCGCGCGCGGCCGCTGCCTGGTGCTGGCGGAGCGGGTGCGCGAGGGGGAGGCGGAGCTGGACCGCGCGCTCCCGGTCGCACGCGCCGCGGGCGACCAGGCGGTGATCGCGGCGATCCTGTCGGCGCGCGTGCAGGCCGCGCTGCGCGACGGCCGCTCGCGCCAGGTGCTCGACCTGGCGCCGGAACTGCGGCGCCTGCTGCTGGCGCGCGGCGACCCCGACGCGCTGGCGCTGCTCTTCGCGACCGTCTCGGACGCGGCCCGCGCGCTGGGCCAGCTCGACCAGGCGCTGGCGGCGGCGCGCACCGCGCTGCGCTGGCGCGAGGTCCACGGCCACCGCCGCTGGCTGGGCGCGGCGCACCAGCGGCTGGCCACGATCCTCTTCCTGCTGGGCGACCTCGACGGGGCCGCGCGCGCGCTGCGCGCCGCGCTGGCGCGGGCCCTCACCGAGGGGGCGCCGGCCGACCGGGTCGCCGCGCTGGCGCTGTCGGCGCGCCTGGCCGCGGTGCGTGGCGACGCGGTCCGCGCCGCGCGCGCCGCCCGGCGGGCCGAGGAGGCCGCACGCACCGCCGCGGAGCCGCGGCTGGAGCTGGACGCCGCGATCGCGACGGCCTGGGCCGCGCGGGCGCGGCGCGACGACGACGCCGCGGCCGAGGCGCTGCGCGAGCCGGTCGAGCGCCTCCGCCGCGAGGCCGCGGACCCGCCCGCCCTGGCCGAGGCGCTGGCGCTGCGTGCGGGCGCGACCGCGGTGGCCGAGCCGGTGACGGCGGCGCGCCTGGCGCGCCGGGCCCTGGCGCTGGCCGAGCGGCGCGGCGATTTCGAGGCCGCGCAGCTCGCGCTCGACGCGCTGGAGCGCGCCCTGGTCGCGGGCGGCGACGACGAAGCGGCCACGCGGGCGCGCGGCTGGGCCCGCGCGCGGCTGGCCGAGGCCGCCGCGGCGCTCGGCTCGGCCGCCGAGGAGCGCCGCTTTCTCGAGCGCCCCGACCGGCAGCGTCGGATGGAAGGGGCCGGCCCCAGCGATCGGCGCCGGCTCGAAACGCTCTACGAGCTGCTGGCCGAGCTGAACAGCCGGCGCGATCCGGGCGAGGTGCTCGAGACGCTGCTCGACCGCGCGCTGGCCGTGCTGGGCGCCGAGCGCGGTGCGGTCGTGCTGCTGCGCGACGGCCAGCTCGAGGTCGCCTCGTCGCGGCAGATCGAGCGCGAGACGAAGGACGACGCGCTGCGCCTCTCGCGCACGGTGCTGGCGCGCGCGCGCGGCGGCGAGTCGCTGCTGGTCCCCGACGCGGCCCACGACCCGCGCCTGGCCGGCGCGACCTCGGTCCGGCTGTTCGCGATCCGCGCCGTGCTCTGCGTCCCGCTGCGCCACAAGGAAGCGACCGCCGGCGCGCTCTACCTGGACACCCGCGACCCGGCCCGGCAGTTCGATCGCCACGACCTCGAGTTCCTCGAGGCGCTGGCGCACCACGCCGCGCTGGCGCTGGAGAACGCCCGCGCCTTCGCGCGCCTGGCGCGCGAGAACGAGCGGCTGCGGGCCGACCTGGCGCGCGAGGTCGGGATCGGCGCGATGGCGGGCAAGAGCGCGCAGCTTGCACGCCTCGTGGCGGCGATCGAAGCCGCCGCGCCGACCGGCCTGCCGGTGCTGGTTTCGGGCGAGTCGGGGAGCGGCAAGGAGCTGGTCGCGCGCGCCCTGCACGCGCGGGGGCCGCGGGCCGAGGGGCCGTTCGTGGCGGTCAACTGCGCCGCGGTCCCGGAGACGATCCTCGAGGCGACGCTCTTCGGCCACGCGCGCGGCGCCTTCACCGGCGCCGACCGCGCCCGCCCGGGGCTGCTGGTGCAGGCCGCCGGCGGGACGCTCTTCCTGGACGAGATCGGCGACATGCCGCCGGCGATGCAGGCCAAGCTGCTGCGCGCGCTCGAGGAGCGCGCGGTCCGCCCGGTCGGCGCGGCGGCCGAGGTCCCGCTCGACTTCCGGCTGGTGGCCGCGACGCACCGCGACCTGGGGGCGGAGGTGAAGGCCGGCCGCTTCCGCGCCGACCTGCTGTTCCGGATCGACGTGCTGCGGCTCGCCGTCCCGCCGCTGCGCGAGCGGATCGAGGACCTGCCGCTCCTGGCGCGGCGCCTGCTCGAGCGGCTCGCGCCGGCGGGCGCGGCGCCGCTCGCGATCTCGGACGGGCTCTTGGCGCGGCTCGCGGCGTGGGACTGGCCGGGCAACGTGCGCGAGCTGGAGAACGTGCTGGCCCGGCTCTCGCTGCACGCGCGGCGCGGCGTGCTCGACGAGGACGCGCTGGCCTGCGACGCGGAGCTGGCGCGGCAGTTCGGGGTGGCCCCCGCCCCCGACGGAGCGCCGGCCTCGCTCGACCGTGCCGAGCGCGACGCGATCCGGCGCGCGCTCGAGATCACGCGCGGCAACCGCGAGCGGGCGGCCCGCCTGCTGGGGATCGGGCGGGCGACGATCTTCCGCAAGATCCGTCAGCTCGGGCTCGAGGACACGGGGCGGGCGGGGGACGATCCGCCGCCGGGCGTCTCGCCCTGAGACGGTCGGGGCCTCCCGGCCCCGGCGGCCTCCCGTTTTCAACTCGATGGAAACAATCGGGTTGCCGGAGTGAGCGGGAGCCGGCACGCGCGTTGCTTTCTCGTACCGCACCTCCCGGCCGCGGTACGGGAAGCGAAAGGCTCGGACCGCTGCCGACCCCACATGGCCCTCCGGGGCCAAAGCGCTCGCCGGTCTCCGTCCGGTCCGACAGGGCTCGACGCACCCAGGGAGGCCGGCGAAACCCCGCCGCGGGGCGGGCCGTGCGATCCGCTCACACCCTGTGTCGGACGCACGGCCGCCCCGCCCTTTTTTCAGGCGCGCGCGGCGTCCCCGCCCGGCACCAGCGCCGCGTCGAAGCCCGGCTCGAAGCCGCGCGCCAGGGCCAGCGCGAGCGCGGCGCGTTCGGCCGGACTGTGCCCCGGCCGCAGCGCGACGGCCAGGAACAGCGCCCCGGCGGCCAGCGCCGCCATCAGGCCCGGCCGGGCCAGGTAGATCGCGTTGGCCTCCGGCACGAAGCTCGCGCCGCGGGCCTCGGCCGCCTCGAGCGAGGCATGCACCGGCATCGCCAGGGCGCGCGTCCCGGCCAGCCAGGCGGCGAAGCGCCCGCGCTCGCCCGGTCCGAAGACGACCGGGAAGAGGTCGGCCAGCCAGCGGGCCCGCCCGGCGCGCTTCGCACGCGGGTCGATCCCGGCGCCGCGCGCCATCGCGTCGATCAGCCCGTGGACGAAGAGCGGGACGTCGAGGCCGGGAGCCGCCGGCTCCTCGCGCGCCCAGCGGCGCACGACGCGCGCGAAGGCCGGCCCGCGCGCGCCGGGAGCCGCCCGCCGGCGCGCGAAGGTCGCGCCGCCGGCGCGGCGCCACGCCGAGCCCGCGCCCGGGCCCTCGTCGAGGTCGTGGAAGATCCGGACCAGCGCCTCCCCTTCGATCCCGTGACGCGCGAGAGCACGCGGCAGGTGCGGCGCCGCGAGGTGCGCCTCGCCGAAGACGACGACGACCGTCCCGCGCGGCCCGAGCGCGTCGGCCAGCGCGGCGATCCGCTCGGCCGCGACGCGGTCGCGGCGCGCCAGGCTCTCGACGCCGCCGCGTGGCGGCAGGTCGAGCCCGAGCGCCGGCACGCCGCCCCGCCGCGCGCGGCGCAGCAGCCGCGCCGACGCCGCCCACGGGTAGCCCCACTCGACCTCGTGTCGGATCAGGCGGCGCAGTTCGGCCTCGTCGATCCGCCCCGCGAGGAAGCGGTCGAGCGCCGCCTGGTCGCGGGCGTGGACCATCTCCAGGCCCAGCGCCAGCGGCCGTCCCGGCAGGCGGGAGAGCAGCGCCTCGGCCGACGCCAGCGCGGAGGGGAGCGCGTGGAACTCGCCGAGCAGCACGACGCGGGCGCGGCGGACGGCGGCCAGCACGCGCCCCGCGCGCTCCGGCGCGAAGGGGAACTGCCGGGTCTCGCGGTGGAAGCGGCGGACGTAGGGGGAGCCCGCGACCGGATCGAGGTCGAGGGGCAGGTCGGCGGCGCTCAGCGCGGGTTGTCCTTGCGCGCGTCGTCGGCGGAACCGGTGGTCGAATCGCCCGAAGATCCGTCCTTCATGGAGGAGCGGAAGTTCTTGATCCCCTCGCCGAGGCCGCGCCCGAGTTCCGGAAGCTTCCGCACGCCGAAGAGCAGGATCACGATCCCCAGGATGAGCAGCAGTTCCGGAAAGCCCAAGCCCTGGATGAAGGCCAGCGGGACGTTCATGGAGGATCTCCTCCCAGTCATTATGGCGGATCCGGCCCACGGTGGCCGCAAGCTTGTTGGTGCGGCGGGGTAGGCTCGGGGGCGGGGGCGGCGTCGGGGAGCCGGTCTTCGGGCTGGGACCGAGGTCCGAGCAGCGGGCGCCACGAGTCGGGGAGCGCCTCGCGTTCCGGGAAG